>CAXTVC010000007.1:17326-18959 GCA_964247615.1 uncultured Acidobacteriaceae bacterium | reverse complement strand
GTGAAGCGGCGCATCCTGCTGGGTACCTATGTGCTCTCGGCGGGGTACTACGACGCGTACTACCGCAAGGGCCAGCAGGTGAGGACGTTGTTGACGCAGGACTTCCTGCAGGCGTTTGCGCAGGTGGATGCGCTGGTATGCCCGGTGACGCCGTCGCCGGCGTTCCGGTTCGGCGAGAAGACGGACGATCCGCTGCAGATGTACCTGGAAGACATTTACTCCGTGGCGGCGTCGCTTGCCGGGATTCCCGGAATGAGCGTACCGGCGGGCGAGACCCCCGGTGGGTTGCCGATCGGGGTGCAGGTGCTGGGCAGGCACTTCGACGAGTCGACTGTGCTGCGTGTGGGTGCTGCGATCGAAGCGGTGCAGCGGGGGTAGGGGGTACCCCTACCCCCTTTTCTCGCAAAATATTCAAAACGGATAAGTTAGGTCTGGATCGAGGGTGCTCCCCACCGGTCCTGCGTTTGCCTGCGTGTAGCTGTTTGTTCTCCCACAGTAACAACTGCGGGCGTAATTTTGTGCAACCTATGACTTTGTCGCATGGTGTGCGCATTTTAGTGGGTAGCTGTTGCTGGGTCTGGAGAAGATGCCGGGTGTGCGGGTGGTGTACAAGGATCTCCTCATCTTGGGCGGGGATTCGTTGATCGCGGCGCAGGCGGCGCTAGCGGCCGGCAAGCAGGGCCGGCTACCACAAGCTGCACAACGCGATGCTGGCCTCCCAGGCTCCGCTTATCGCGGAGGGTATCGAGAAGATGGCGGGGGCGAGTGGCCTGGATCTTCCCCGGCTGAAGACTGACATGCGGTCGCCCGAGGTGAATGCCGAAATTGCCCGTAATGAACAGCTTGCGGAGGCGCTGGATGTTCAAGCTACGCCAACGTTCGTGGTGGGCGATCAGCTAGTGAGCGGCGCGCTAACCAAGTTCGGGGATGGCTTCAATCTGGATGGCGCTATGTCGCGCTGCCAGGCTGCGAATGAAAGTGTCGGGTGCTATATCTCCGGGGCGATTGTGTACCCAAATTGCGCAAGCGGCTATCACAAGGTGGGCGATCTGGTGTGCTCACCGACTTGCCCTTCGAGCATGGGCGATGGCGGCGTGTTTTGCAGCAAGCAGATTTATACGCGAGCCATGACGACACCGGGCTGCTCGGCTGGCATGAGCAACGAGGCGGGGCTTTGCTACCCGACGTGCGGATCAGGCTATGACGGTTTGGGACCGGTGTGCTGGAGCCAGTGCCCCAGCGATCACCCATTTCAGTGCGGTGCGGCGTGCGCTGTGAACCAGAGCGCTTGCGCTTCTGCGGTAGGCGACATGGTGACGAATACGGTGAGCGCTGCACTGACCGTGGCGAGCTTTGCCTTTGGCGGGCCGGGCGTGTTTTCGGGCATTCGCGCCGGCATCAAGGGAGCGCCTGCGGTGGAGGCTGCCTAGACAGCTGCGACGACTGGCGAAGAGGTGCTGATGACGGCGGAGAAGACCTACAGCCAGGAGTTCGGCAAGGGCTTCGCGACCAAGATGATGGAAGGCGTGACGCAGGACAACCGCAACCCGTACTTCGCGCTGGGCAAGAAGGTGAATGGAGAGATTGGTTCCATCAACCGGGCGGCCAATGAGTTTGGCGCGCAGAAGACGGC
>CAXTVC010000007.1:14356-17226 GCA_964247615.1 uncultured Acidobacteriaceae bacterium | reverse complement strand
CGGGGCGAGCTGGCGGAGGCACGCAAGTGGGTGGGAGAGGCGCTGGCGACGCGACTGAGCAAGCCTGTGCCTTCGCCTACGCGGCTGGCGGAGAGCTACGACCACCTGGGCATGATCGATTTACGTGAGGGCAAGCCTGCCGTCGCGCGTGAAGAAGCGCTGCATGCGCTGCGGTTGCGGCAAGCGTTTTACCCCGAGGACAACGACGCGCTGGCGGAGAGCTATAACCACCTGGGCCAGGTGGAGCTGGCGGAGGGCCACCCGGTGCAGGCGGAGGAGCACTTTCGGCATGCAGGGGCCATCTGCGAGCGGCTGTTTGCGGCCGATCCCCATCCCCTGAAGGTGGAAGCGCTTGCGGGGCTGGGACAGAGTCTTGTGCTGCGGAAACGATTGGTGGAAGGCAAGGCCCTGCTCGCGGAGGCCAGCGGGATGCAGCGCGCCCTGGGAGTGACGGAGCGAACGGGAAATTCGGGCATACCTGCCAGCCTTTAAGGGTGGGCGTTGGCGCGCAGACGCAGAAAAGGACAGACTGGACGTGATGAGATTTCTTCGACCTTTCGTATATGCCGCTTTGCTGGGCTCCAGCTTGGGCTCCAGCGCAGGCTCCGCGCAGACACCGAGCGCCGTTCCGTACACGTGGCGCAGCGTGCCGATTGTTGGCGGTGGATTTGTGGATGGTGTGATCTTCCATCCGACCGCGAAAGACGTGCGCTATGCGCGCACGGATATGGGTGGAGCGTACCGCTGGGACACCGCGGCGCATCGCTGGCAGCCGATCATGGATTGGGTGTCGTACAAGGATCTGAACCTGATGGGGGTGGAGTCGATTGCGGTCGATCCCTCGGATGCGAATCGTGTGTATCTGGCCTGCGGAACGTATACGAACGAGCGGACGCCGAATGGTGCCGTGTTGCGCTCCGATGACCAGGGCAAGACGTTTCAGCGTACGGATGTGCCGTTCAAGTTCGGCGGCAATGAGGATGGCCGGGGCAACGGGGAACGCCTGGCGGTGGACCCGCATGATGGCCGGATTCTGTACCTTGGGACGCGGCATAACGGGCTTTGGAAGTCTGTTGACCGGGGTGTGACATGGAGTCGTGTGTCCGGGTTTTCGGATGTCGAAGAAGCCGTGCCGCCGACTCCCGCAGCGGTGCCCGGAGAGACGCCGGAGCAGCATTACCGGCGCTTGCCGGTACGTGGCGATGGGATTGTGTTTGTGAAGTATGCGGAGGGGGCTGGAAGCGCAGGCAAGCCCACGCAGACGATCTATGTCGGGGTGTCGCTGACCGGGCGGGCGAATCTGTTTGTCTCGCACGATGCGGGGGCGAGCTGGGCGGCGGTTGCGGGCGCGCCGAGCCAGTACCGGCCGGAGAGGGCGGCGCTGGCGAGCGATGGTTCTATGTATGTGGCGTATGGGACCGCGCCGGGGCCTTCGCGGATGAAGAATGGCGGCGTGTGGAAGCTGAATACTCGCGATGGTGCGTGGACTGACATCACGCCAGATACGCCAGTGGCCGGGAGCAAGGAGTTCGGCTATGCGGGGATCTCGGTGGACGCGGAGCATCCGCAGACGCTGGTTGTGAGCTCGTTTGGGCGACCCGGTGCCGCGGGTGGCGAGGACATCTTTCGGTCCGTGGATGGCGGGGCGCACTGGGCGACGATCTTTGGCTCGGGCGGCACGTATGACTACAGCCTGGCGCCGTATGTGAAGAGCACGCCGATCCACTGGCTGTTTGACCTGGAGATCGACCCGCGAAACCCGGACCATGCGACGTTTACGACGGGCTATGGCGGGTGGGAGACGTTCAACCTGACGGCCTCGGATCGTCACGAGCCCACGCGGTGGAGCATTCTGGCCTCGGGCATTGAAGAGACAGTGGGCCTGGCGCTGGATAGCCCCGGCGCAGGCGTGCCGCTGATCAGCGCGATTGGCGATTATGGCGGGTTTACGCACGCGAGTCTGGAAGGGCCGGCACCGGAGGGAGCGTCTGCGGCACCGCGGTTCGGGAATACTACGGATGTGGTTTCGGCGAGTCTGCAACCGGAGATCACCGTGCGCGTGGGCAACAATGCGGAGCATAAGCCGGATGCGAACCTGAGTTACTCGAAGGATGGCGGGCGGAGCTGGCAGGGGGTAGCCGCGACGCCTGCGCCGGGAAGCCGGTCGGGATCGCTGGCAGTGGCGGCGGATGGGGGGACCTGGGTCTGGACGCCAGAGCGTAAGTCGCCGTTTGTGACGCGGGATGCTGGCGCGAGCTGGACGCCGGTTGCGGGTCTGCCCATGGGTTTGCGGATTATTGCCGATCCCCTCGACTCGAAGGTGTTCTATGCGCTTTCGCTGCGGGAGATGAAGGTGTATCGGAGTACAGACGGCGCGGGGACGTTTGCGGCGGTGCCGATGACTTTGCCGGACGGGCCTCCATCGTTTGAGGGCTCGCGGGGAGACGACCGGGGAGGGCAGGACCGAATCTATGCGGAGCCTGGCCGGTCCGGGGAGCTTTGGCTGGCGGCATTTAACGGGCTCTACCATGTCGCGGGGGTAGGGTCTGGGCAGGGGATTGCGTTTACGCGGCTGCCTGGCGTCGACGAGATTCATGCGTTTGGGTTTGGCAAGGCTGCGGCGGGACGGAAGGATGCGGCGCTATACATGGTGGGAACGGTGCGGGGGCAGCGCGGCATCTTCCGGTCGACCGATGATGCGGGGAGCTGGGCGCGCATCAATGACGACGCCCACCAATGGGGCCTGGTATTGCAGATTGCGGGCGATCCGAAGCAGTTTGGAAGGGTTTACGTGGGGACGCACGGGCGGGGCATCTTCTATGGCGACCCGGTGGCCTCCAGGTAGCGCGTGAGAGGCTAGGGAGTGCGTT
>CAXTVC010000007.1:0-14256 GCA_964247615.1 uncultured Acidobacteriaceae bacterium | reverse complement strand
TTCTATGGCGACCCGGTGGCCTCCAGGTAGCGCGTGAGAGGCTAGGGAGTGCGTTCTTTTCCCCTTTTGTTGCTCTTTGCAAGTGGTCTGGGTGAGTTGTGCGCCCAGACATCCGGGTCGCTTTGTGTGCGGGATGGGCAGGGACAGCCCTTGCCCGGTGCTTCGGTAGCGCTGGCCAGCGGGGAAACGCTCGGGACGACAGGCAGCGATGGATGCCTGGTCGTGCCCGTGGCAGCGAGTGGTGCCTTGCGGGTGACGCGGGCGGGTTTCGCCCCGGCTACGACCGCCATGCCGAAGCCTGGTGAGCGGGCGGCGCTGACCTTGTTGGTGGGCCCGGTGCAGGAGAGTGTCACGGTGACTGCGGGGCGGGGACTGGTGGGCGTGAACGACCAGGCGACCAGCGTGGCAGTGCTGAGCGGGGACCAAATGATGGCGGCGCCGGGGCTGTCGCTGGACGATCGGCTGCACCAGGCGACGGGGTTCCAATTGTTTCGTCGGACGAGCTCGTGGACGGCGAATCCGACGACCGAGGGCGTGAGCCTGCGGGGGCTGGGATCTACGGCGGCGAGCCGGACGCTGGTGGAGAGTGACGAGGTGCCGCTGAACGATCCGTTTGGCGGATGGATTCACTGGGACGAGATCCCTCCGCTGGCGATTGCGAGCGTGGCGCTGGTGCGGGGTGGGGCGGCGGACCTGTATGGATCGAGTGCCATTGGGGGCGTGGTGGCCGTGGAGCCGGTGACGCCAGAGGCTGGGGTGCCGGTGCGGGTGGCTGCGGATGCACTGGGAGCGACGCAGAACTCGGCTGAGGGAGACCTGCTGGTGACCTCGGCGACGCGGTACGGCGGGGTGCTACTGGCGGGCAGTGGAGTGGACACAGGCGGGTATGTGCCGACGGCTCCGGCGCTGCGCGGGCGGGTGGACACGACGGCGAATGTGGCCGAGGAGAGTGGTCGGCTGGAGTTGCGCAGTCCGGCGCGTGCGGATGGGAACACCGTGTTTCTGCGCGGCAATGTGCTGAACGAGGTGCGCGCGAACGGGACGGTGCTGCAGACCAACGGCACGCGGCTGTGGCGGTATGTGGGTGGCGGTGATCTGAATGCTGGGCAGAAACATGCGGCCCTGCGGGTGTTTGGAGATCGTGAGACGTATCGCCAGACGTTTTCGTCGATTGCCGCGGACCGGAACAGTGAGGCGCTGACGCGGCTGCAGCGGGTGCCGACCAATGAGCTGGGGTTTTCGGCGACGGGGTCGCGGGCATTCGGGCACGGCGCGACGGGTGGCCTTGGGCTGGACCTGCGGGACATTCGGGCGACGGACGTGGAGAGCCCGGTGAGCGCAGGCGTTGTGACCTCGACGACGGCGATCAGTGCGCATCAGCGCGAGCTGGGCGGGTATGCCGAGGGGATCTGGCAGGCGCACGGCTGGTCGGTGGCAGGGTCGGTGCGGGTGGACAGCTTCAGGACGTTTGATGGGCAGTCGGTGACGACGACTTCTTCCGTAGTGGTGAAGGAGCCCGAGGTGGATGAGCTGGTCGCGAGTCCGCACCTGGGCGTGGTGCGGCAGCTGCCGGGTGGCCTGGCGCTGACGGCGAACGCGTTTCGGGCATTTCGTGGGCCGACGATGAATGAGCTGTACCGAACCGGACAGGTTGGGCAGCAGACGACGCGGGCCAATCCTTCCCTGCTGGCCGAAAGAGCGACAGGGTTCGAGTTTGGGGGGGAGTTTGCCGATATACGCGTCAATGGCCACGAGCTGGGCAGGCTGCGGGCGAGTTATTTCTGGACGGAGGTGAACCGGCCTGTATCGACGGTGGTGTTGAGCCAGACGGCAACGAGCCAGACGTTGCAGCGGCAGAACCTGGGGCAGATTCGGAGCCGAGGTCTGAGCCTGGAGGGGGCGAGCCGGCAGTGGCGCGGGCTGGATGTCGGCGCAGGGTACCAGGTGGCGGTGGCTACCGTGACGGCGTTCAACACGAGTTCGGCGCTGCAGGCGAACCTGCTGGGCAAGTGGATTCCGGAGGTGCCGCGCAACATGGCGACAGCGACGGTGAATTACGAGCGGCCCGCACTGGTGAATCTGCACCTGATTGCGAGTTATACGGGGCGAACCTTCGATGATTCGGCGAACCAGTTTCTGCTGCATCCGTATGCGCGGTTCGATGTGTCGGCAGATCGGGCAATCTGGCGGGGGCTGAGCCTGTATGCCGGGGCGCAGAACCTGCTGAACCGGACGATTGATGCGGGGCGAACGCCGCTTCTGACGTTGGCGGCTCCGCGGCTGGTGGAGGGTGGTTTGCGGTGGAGTGGGGGGCGGTGAGTGGGAGCGTGAAGAGGACGTTTGTGGGGCTGGGCTGTCGGCTGATGTTTGTGGCCTGAGTGTTTTCAATAGTTTTCGAGTAGTTGTTTAGTTTGCGTTTCGATCGGCGATGGTGCTGGCACTGCGAGAGGATTCACCGCTGCTTGGGCGTGTGCTCGCGGCTATCGCGGTGAGCTGAGGACCCATCCGGGCCTGAAAGGTTGTGCGCAACAGGTTTTGCGGACTGGCGTTTACCCTAATGCGCGGCAGGATTTCGAAGGGGCCGGCGGGAGGCAACACCATGAAGTTAGCTCAGGTTTTTGCGAAGCTTACGGGCGGTAGGGTGAAGGTTCTTGGCACGTTGGGCGGTCTTGCGATTGCGGGCGCAGTGTTGACGGCGGCTCCGGCGGCGCAGGCGCAGGTAGCGTTTGGTGTGCAGTTTGGGGGCCCTCGGTACTATGCGCCGCCTCCGCCACGGCCGGTCTACCGGGCTCCGGTTTATGGCTATGCGCCGGTGTATGCGCCGGGCTATTGGGGACATCGGCGCTATGAGGACTGGCGGGCTCGGGAGTGGCGCGAGCATGCGTATTGGGAGCACCGCGATCGCGGGCTCGGCTTCTATGGGCGTGGCTGGCGGTAGAACATCGACGTTCAGACAAACCCACCTCCGCTTTAAGCGGGGGTGGGTTCCTGCTTTGGAGCTCAATGAAGCTTTGAGAGCGAGTCCGATCTGAAATGGGATGCGACGCTCTAGAGCGGCTGGAAGTAGAGCTGGTCGGGGTGGGCGCAGCCCAGGCAGAGGCGCTCGCCATCCCGGTCGACGAAGCGGTCGAAGTTGATGCCTTCGCCGCAGCGGTCGCAGAGGGCGCGGGTGCCTTTGAAGCCGGGGAACTCGCTGGGGGGCAGGGGGACGGCGACCCATTGCTCGGCGAAGAGGTCTTCGGCTGGCAGGTCGCGGTAGCTTTTCATCTGCTGCTCGTTTTTGGGCAGGTCCGGGTAGAGCTGGCGGGCGAGGTCCTTGGAGGTCTCGCGGGCGACGACCCGGATGCCTTTATAGGTGTCTTCCGCGAGTTTCTGGTCGAGATCGACGAAAGTAGCGGCCATTTTGCCCCAGTCGCGGAGTTTGAGGGCGCGCTTGCCGACGCGGGCCCCGGTGACGACACCGATGGCGTCGGTGGCGCAGCGATCGATCTCAACGAAGACAACGGGGCGTTTGCGATCGGGGTTTGGCTCGCCGTTGGCGAGGAGGCGCTTGCGGGGCTCGTGAATGCCGAGCCGGTGGAGGGCAAGCTGGGCCATGCGGACCCCGAGAATTTGGCCGGCGCAAAGGTGCCCGTGGGCGCGTTCGGCTTCGGCGAGGAGTTCTTCGAGCTCCGGATCTACAACTTTTGCCTGAGGGTTCGATATCGGGGTGGCCGCCATGAAATGATGGTACGCTGGAGCGCAAAATCGCATGGCCGACAGCGAATTCGACGGGTCCCAGTGGTGGCAGACGGGCGTTATCTATCAGGTGTACCCGCGATCGTTTCAGGACTCGAATGGCGATGGCGTCGGTGACCTGAAGGGCATAAGCGCGCGGCTAGAGTATGTTCAGGCGCTGGGTGTGGATGCGATCTGGCTTTCGCCGGTCTATCCGTCGCCCATGGCGGATTTTGGGTACGATGTGTCCAACTACACGGGCATCGATCCGCTGTTTGGGACGATGGAAGATTTCGACGCGCTGCTGGCTGAGGCGCATGCGAAGAAGCTGCGTGTGATTCTTGACTTCGTGCCGAACCATACGTCGGATCAGCACCCCTGGTTTTTGTCGTCGCGGAGCTCGCGGCAGGATATCAAGCGGGATTGGTACCTTTGGCGGGACGCGGCCGATCCTATTGGGTCGGAGGACAAGCGGCCAGCGAGTGAGCGCTATCCCAACAACTGGAACTCGCACTTCGGCGGACCGAGCTGGAGCTGGGACGAGGCGACGCAGCAGTTCTATCTGCACTCGTTTCTGAAGCAGCAGCCGGACCTGAACTGGCGCAACCCTGATGTGCGTTCGGCGATGTATGAGGCGATGCGCTTCTGGCTGGACAAGGGCGTCGACGGCTTCCGGATGGACGTGTTGTGGCTGCTGATCAAGGATGAGCAGTTCCGGGATAACCCGACCAACCTGGAGTACAGCCCCGGGATGAATGACCATGCTCAGACGCTGCCCCTGTATAACGCCGACCAGCCGGGAACGCACCGGATTGTGGCGGCGATGCGTGCGCTGATGGACAGTTATGGGCCGACGCTGGAGGGCACCGATGCAGGCGACGGGATTGTGGATCCCTTCACGCAGGCGCCCGTGGCGGGCTCAAACCGGGTGCTGATCGGGGAGATTTACCTGCCGCTGCCGGAGCTGGTGCGGTACTACTTTGGGCGTGAGCCGCAGACGGGCGGGACGGAGGGGACGTCGCCGGAGATTCCGGAGCTGCGCGGGGCGAACCTGCCGTTCAACTTTCACCTGATCCAGACAGCGTGGAATGCGGCGTCGATTGCCGAGATCATTCAGTCCTATGAGCTGCTGCTGCCGGATGGCGCGTGGCCGAACTATGTGCTGGGCAACCATGACCAGCCACGGCTGGCCTCGCGGATCGGCGGGCGGCAGGCGCGAGCAGCGGCGATGCTGCTGCTGACGCTGCGAGGGACGCCGACGCTGTACTACGGGGACGAGCTGGGCATGGAAGATGTGCCGATTTCGCCGGAGGAGGTGCAGGATCCGGCGGAGAAGAACGAGCCCGGGAAGGGCCGGGGACGTGACCCGGAGAGGTCGCCGATGCTGTGGCTGGATGCGCCGAACGCCGGGTTTACCCCGCCGGACGTGAAGCCGTGGCTGCCGCTGCAGGCAGACTGGGCGACGCAGAATGCGAAGTCGCAGAGTGCGGAGGAGCGGTCGATGCTGAGCCTCTACCGAAGACTGCTGGCTTTACGGCGTACGGAGCCCGCACTGCATTCCGGGAGCATCACTGACGTGCGGGCGGACGGGACGGTGCTGCGGTTTTGCAGGGTGGACGCGGGCAGGACGTTTCAGGTCTTGCTCAACTTGGGATCGGATGTAGCGACGGTCAGCACGCCGGAGGGGAACGTAATTTTGACGACCCTGTTGGATGGAGATGGAGCCACGGTCGAGGGAGATTTGACGATCGAGAGCGGCGAGGGTCTGCTGATCGCTCTTGCATAGAGGCCTCTACCGTGTGAGTTCCTGGAGAAAGTCGGCGATCTGGCGCTGGGCAAGCTTTGCTTCGGGGATCGGGAGAGCTGGCCAGACATGCAGCATGTCCGGAGCCGCAATGACGGTCAGTTGCGAGTTGGTTTCCTGCATTCGGGCCTGAAGACGGAGTGTGTCGGGGTAAAGCAGATCATGCGTTCCGGCCAAAGCGAGCGTCGGGGGTAAGCCGTCCAGGTCACCATAGAGTGGGCTGACGCGGGGGTCTGCAGGGTCGAGGGCACCGGCGTACCAGGAGCCGGCAAGACGGAGTCCTGGCAGAGCGAGCAGGGGATCGACCGATTCAAGTTGTCCCTGCCTGGGGTCTGGACAGGTTACGTCCAGCCAGGGCGAGACGAGGATCTGCGCTGCCGGGAGCGAATCGCCAGCGTCGCGAAGACGTTGGGTGAGCGCAAGGGCAAGACCGCCGCCGGCGCTGTCGCCAAGCAGCGCGATCGGTTGGGTGCCGGCGTGCCCCCGCACCTCACGATAGACGGCATGCGTCCAGCGCAGGGTGTCCTCGCAGGTGGTCTCGGGGGCGAGTGGATAGAGCGGTACCGTTACCTCGATATCGGCGAGGCGCATGAGCCTACCGAGCAGTTTCCACTGCACACGGGCGATGTCATAGAGGTAGGCGCCACCGTGCAGATAGATGACGTGGACGGCCGCGGGACGAGTCCCCGAGCGGAGATGAAAGACGGGCCCGCCTTCCAGGGTGGTCTCCCGGGACACGTAATGGCGGCGCAGAGACCGTGGCGGGCGTGCTTTCTGCCGGCGGGAGGCGAGGACGTTGTCGCGCAGGGAGCCTGTTTCCTGCCACTTGGCTTTGAAGGGGAGACGCCAGAGGAGCCAGGCAAGGGCACGGGAACGGAGGCTGGGGGAGGGGGACATCGTGCTCCATGGAACCGGTACTTTGCTATCTTCGTACATCAGAGAGAGAAGCGCACGAGGCGAGAGCTGAGCGCAGCGTGAAGAAGGGTGCGGTTCGGCCGGGGCGGCCCATGTATGACATATCGCATCGCGCGGGGTGGACAGACCTTTGGGCCGTACACCGAGGCCGAGATCCGGCAATACATCATCTCGGGCAATATCGGGCTGACGGACCTTGTGCAGCCGGAGGGAGCTGCCGGCTGGGTACCCATCCTGGAGTTGTTTCCGCTGGCCACGGTACCGCCACCTTCGGCCATGCCATCGCCTGTAGCGGGGCCTGTGGTGCTATACCCGGACCCGCCGGATTTCCCGTGGTGGGGTGCTTTGCTGCTCGGGATGGTGACTGGCGGCGTCTTTTTTGTGGTGTGGGACATTGTGGAGGCCAGCTGGCTGAAGCGCATCGATCGCAACTCGACGGCGCTGCTGCTGTATATCGGTGTGGCTATCCTGTACCTGTTCAAGCTACCGAGCATGTGGTCGACGATGAGCTACAACATGTTTGGTGGACCCTATATGAACACCCATGGAGGTGTCCTGGGAACAGTGGGCTTCATTCTGGCCATTGTGGCGCGATATAGATTCCGGCGAGAGCTTCTGGAGCACTTCAACAACCGGGAACGGGTTGGGCTGGAGTTGAGCGGGTTTCTCACGCTGCTCTTTGGAGGACTGTATTTCCAGTATCAGTTCAACAAGATCAACCAGGTAAAGCGGGCTACGAACACCAGCGTGCCGGCGGTTTGATCCCTGCGCAGACCTCTTCTGTGTCGCTGGATAGTAAGCAAAGAGAAGCCCCGGCGGGTGCCGGGGCTTCTGCTCATTTCAGAGTTGGTTGCTGGTTTCTTAGCTGGGGGTACCAACCGGCTCCGGCTTGGCTGCTTCAGTGGTTGCGGCTCCCGGAACCTTGGGGGTGTCACCAGAACCGGGCTTGCGGATGTCGATACCGCCCTTGAAGAAGGCACCGTCTTCGATGGAGATGCGCGCGGCGATGACATCACCGGTGAGCGAACCTTCCGAACGGATGTCGACGCGATCAGAGGCCTGGCAGTTACCGCGGACCTTGCCGAGCACGACGATCTCGCGAGCGGAGATGTTTGCGGCGACCTGGCCATTACGGCCAACGGTCACGCGATTGCCGGGGAGCGTGATTGCGCCTTCAACCTTGCCATCGATATAAAGGGACTCTGAGCCGGTGAGCTCGCCCTTGATGACCAGGCTCTTGCCAATGGTGGCCTGTTCGCCAGTGGCGGCGGCACCGGGGACGACTGGTGTTGTTGGCCGCGGGGCCTCAAAGTTGGACGTGCCCGTGGTGGTGCCGGCTGCGCCCGGTCGTGCGGGTTCTGGGGTTGAAGGCGTCTGACTGCCAGCCTGATTCGGTTTCCACATGTTCCGTTTGCTCCCTTCCTCGTCGGAGGATCTGCCGCCGGACCCCGGCCGCAACGCAAAGGCGTAAAGGCAGCGCGACGGTCCGTGCTCCCATCACGATACCCTATCGGGTACCTGAGTGGGGACGCCGGAGCCTGCCGAGGCACACCCCGGGAGGGAAGCCTGTGTATTTCCGGGCCGGATCTAGTCTGCTTCGGTTTCGCCCTCCTCGATGAGAGAACTTGTGCCGGCCACGTCGAAGGTGACTGCCTGCCCCCCGGTGAGGGACAGGGTGGCACGCATGGGAGAGCGCTGCCACTGCGAGGGCATGCAGACCGGGAAGGCTGGCTTGTCGAGCGGCCAGTTGGCGAGGACATGCTGCGCGATGGCCTTGTGATTGCCGAGCTCGGCGACAACGGCCACCACGCCACCTTTCAGGGTGGGGATGAGGCCGCAGTAGGCGGCGTAGTCGCGGAACCATGTGACTTCCGAGATCTGGGCGTCGAAGTTCGGCAGGTGCAGTGGCGTAATGTGGCCGGTTGGGCGGTCGACCTGGAGCCAGGGCCCGGGTTGCCAGGTCCAGTGGGAGGGCTCGCCGGGGAGTGCGTCGTTGAGGCGAAAGGCGCGGCGGATGACGAAGGTGCGGTCTGTGACTTCATGGAGGTCGCCGACGGTCCACTCGCGGGGCTTGTCGTCGACGAGCAGAGGGCGGACACGGAGCGTGGTGGCCTCTTCACTCTTGTTGTCGAGGGTGGCCTCGGGCGGCGTGTAGGGCACCTTGCGTACCGCGCCGAGAACCACGGTGTGCATCCGAGCCGCGTGGGCCGGAGACGGCACGAGGGTAAGACAGAAGAGCAGCAGTGGCGCAGCAGCCGAGCGAAGAACCTGCATGCGAGCGAGGTTAGCAGGGGTCGCCCGGCGTGGCTGTACCGCTTTGGTGGAGTGTGGGCCTTCAGTGTGAGTTATTCCTCGCCTGCTCCGGGGTGACCGGCGAGGCGATCCGGCATATCGGCCAAGACGTAGGTCATCACGGCGAGGGAGGCGACGTTCTTGCGGAAGTCCGTCGGGTCGACCTTGTCGAGGGTGTCGGCTTCGGTGTGGTGCCAGTCGAAGTAGTGGGCGACGGTGGTCATTTCGCCGAGGCCTGGGACGCCGGCTCCCATGAGGGGAGAGATGTCCGAGCCACCACCGCCGGCCTTGACGGTCGTTGCGCCGACTGTCGAGAGGAGTGAGGCAATCTGCCCGAGCTGGGTGAGGGAGTGCTGCTCGGCGGCGTTGAGGTCGGGTTTGGGTGCCGGGCCGTTTGGTGTGGCGCGGCGGTGCAGGCCACCGGAGCCGTAGCCGTAGCCGACGGGCTGCTCGGCACCACCATCCATTTCGATGGCGGCGACGTGGTCTTTCACGGTGTTTCCGAGGCCGGCAAGGTAGGCTTTGCCACCTGCGCCTCCGTTTTCCTCGTTGACCCAGAAGACGACACGGATCGTACGTTTAGGGTGCAGGTCGAGCTTTTTGATCAGGGCCACGGCGGCGAGCGCGGCGGTGACGCCGGAGCCGTCATCCTGCGCGCCCTGGCCGACGTCCCAGGAGTCGATGTGGCCGCCGACATCGACGATCTGTTCGGGGTGCTCGGAGCCGGGGAGGTCGCCGTAGATGTTGAAGCTGGGCGCGTCCGGGAGCTGCTGGGCGGCCATCTCGAGGTGCACGCGGGTGGGTGCCTGCGCGGCGAGGCGGTCGAGGAGCAGGGCGTCTTCGATGGAGATGGCGGCCGCCGGGATTTTGGGCTGCTTCTCGTCGTACTGGAGCGTGCCGGTATGGGGCGTCTGCATAGCCAGCGGGGTGATGGAGCGCACCAGGACAGCGACTGCCCCGAGAGAGGCGGCGCGCGAGGGGCCGGCTGTACGGTACATGACGGTCTGGCCGTAGCTCTTGTAGGGCGCGTTGAAGACCACGATTTTGCCCTGAACGGCTGTGCGGCCGAGTTTTTCAAGGGTTGCGAAGTCTGGGACGACGAGGATCTCGGCGGTGAGACCGCCTGCGGGTGTTCCGACGCTCATGCCGAGGCCGAGCATGTGGAGCGGCTTGCTGACCGGAGCGACCAGAGCGGCGGACTCGGCGCCTCGAACCCAGTGCGGGACCATGACGGGCTGCAGGGTGACGTTCTGGAGTCCGGCGTCGCGCATGGCTTGGGCCGCCCAGGTCGTGGCGCGGGTGAGCGGCTCGGAGCCGGAGAGGCGCTTGCCGATGTGATCGGTGAGGTAGGCGAGGCGGGCGTAGCCGTCGGTATCGGCCAGTGCGGCGGCGATCAGGCGGTCGGCGGTGGGCTTGTACTGAGCTTCCAGCGTGGCGGGTTGCTGGGCTTGCAGGCAGACGATTGGGGACAGACTCAGGGCGAGGGACACGGCGAGGGCGGCGCGCTTGGGGCTCATGGAGGTCCTTGGCTGGATTGGGTTGGTCTGCTCAGCATAGCTGCGAGGGAGGATTTCCGGGTCGCTGCCCAGCTTCCAAGACGGCATCCTAAGCGCTATGGGCAAGTTCAAGATCGGTCTCTGGGCGCAGTCGCTGTTGTACCTGGCCAGTGGCATCAATCATTTCGTGCAAAAGTCCTTTTACCTGCACATTATGCCGGACCATTACAGTCATCCGGGAGCGTTGGTCAGCCTGAGCGGTGCCGCGGAGGTGGCGGGAGGGCTGGGCCTGCTTGTCCCGGCGACGCGGCGGGTTGCGGCGGGTGGCCTCGCCCTTATGCTGTTGGTGTTCTTTGACGTGCACATCTATATGCTTCGGCACCCGGACCGCTTTCCCGAGGCGCCGCTATGGCTCCTGTGGGCGAGACTTCCGCTGCAGTTCGTGCTCATCGGATGGGCCTGGCACTATGCGCAGCAGCCCCGCGAAGAGACAAACTGACCGATCTTTTGACGAGGTGAGGGGAATGTTGCACGGCGAGCGAACTCCCGGTTTCGCATGTGCCCCGGGCTCGTGACACACCTGCAGGCACGGAAGCTT
Organism: uncultured Acidobacteriaceae bacterium; assembly: GCA_964247615.1. GTDB lineage: Bacteria > Acidobacteriota > Terriglobia > Terriglobales > Acidobacteriaceae > Granulicella. The sequence continues at coordinate 3,434 of CAXTVC010000007.1, read as the reverse complement.
CTCAAACCGGCAGGTCTGGGGTAGACTTGCAGATGGTGCGTGTCCCTTCCGCCGACTCCGTGTGCCCGGGCGAAGCCTGCCGGGGCGGAGACATCAGAAGCCCGCGATCAAGCCGTATGGCTGTGCAAGATGAGTTGGGCCCCAGGGTCTGAGCTCTTAAGGAGAACGTTTGTCGAAGGAAGATGCAATTGAGGTAATGGCGACGGTCGTGGAGACCCTGCCCAACGCGCTGTTCAAGGTGGAACTCGAGAATAAGCACCAGGTTCTGGCGCACGTTTCGGGCCGCATGCGCAAGAACTTCATTCGCATTCTCCCCGGTGATCGTGTCGCCATCGAACTCAGCCCCTATGACCTGAACCGCGGACGCATTGTGTACCGCTACAAATAGCCGTGAGTTGCTAGCTCTTCGTTGTCGGTTGCTCATTCAGGGCCCAACGATTGGCTGGAAACCAACATCGAGCAACTGGAGTTTTCATGAAGGTTCGTGCATCCGTAAAGCCGATCTGCGATAAATGCAAGGTGATTCACCGCAAGGGTGTCGTTCGCGTCATCTGCTCGGCGAGTGCCAAGCACAAGCAGCGCCAGGGCTAAGCCCCGGCATTTTCTGTGCGGCCCCATTGGGCGAGTTCGCCGAAGTCAAGGCGTGCGTTGAACCCGGAGGAGGCAGGTGTTCCCGGCATATGCCGGGACCCAGGTCAGCCGCTCCACCCCGAACCCCCGCTTCACGACATGAGTTCGTGAGCCCCAACGAAAGGTAGCCTTTATGGCCCGTATTGCTGGCGTCGATCTGCCTGGAAACAAGCAGACTCGCATTGCCCTTACCTACATCTACGGCATCGGGAATCCCCGCGCGCTGTCGATTCTCACCAAGGCCGGCATTGACCCGTTTGCCAAGCTCGCGACCCTCGACGAGGATCAGCTAAACAAGATTCGTGGCGTCATTGAGCAGGAAGGCGGCATTGAGGGCGATCTTCGCAAGGAGATTTCGCTCAACATCAAGCGCCTCATCGAGATTGGTTCGTTCCGTGGCCTGCGCCATCGCCGCAACCTGCCGGTTCGTGGCCAGCGTACCCACACCAACGCCCGCACCCGCAAGGGCCCGCGTAAGGGCACCGTAGCCGGTAAGAAGAAAGTGACCAAGTAGCCATGGCGAAGACTGCACAGAAGACCGCCGGCTCCAAGGCCGGCAAGGGTAAGAAGTTCAAGAAGCGCGAACGGAAAAACGTTCCATTCGGTCTGGTGTTTATCCAGGCGACTTTCAATAACACCATCGTCACGATCACGGATCAGCAGGGCAATACGCTCAGCTGGAAGAGTTCGGGTTCGCTCGGCTTCCGCGGATCGCGTAAGGGGACTCCCTTTGCGGCGCAGCAGGCAGCGGTGAATGCCGCCAATGCCGCCCGTGACCACGGTCTACGTTCGGTTGATGTCCGCGTTTCCGGCCCCGGCTCCGGCCGTGAGAGCGCAATTCGCGCCCTTGCTGCTGCAGGTATTGAAGTGCGTTCCATCCGGGACGTCACGCCGATGCCGCATAACGGTTGCCGCCCGCCGAAGCGTCGCCGCGTGTAATTGCGCGAACGCGCAAGTGAATAGTGAAGAGCGGGAAGTGGATAGCAGCTGGTGACGGTTGCTATTCACTCTCAGATTGATAGGCTCTTTACCATTTAACGATTCACTGGATCGTGAAGAAGGGCCAAGCCGCCTGTAAAGCGATCGACACCTGAAGTTTGGAGAGAAGAAATGGCTCGTTATACAGGACCTGTCTGCCGCATGTGCCGGCGCGACGGCGTCAAGTTGTTCCTTAAAGGACCGAAGTGCTTTACGGATAAATGCCCGGTTGAGAAGCGTAATTTCCCCCCAGGGCAGCATGGCCAGTCCAAGAAGCAGAAGAAGGTTGTGGGTTACGGTCTGCAGCTGCGTGAAAAGCAGAAGGCCAAGCGCATCTATTTCACGCTTGAGACCCAGTTCCGCGCGTACTACGAGAATGCTGCGAACCGCACCGGTGTTACCGGCGACCTCCTGCTGCAGCAGCTAGAGACGCGTTTGGACAACGTGGCCTACCGGCTCGGTTTCGCGATCTCGCGTCGCCAATCCCGGCAAGTTGTGCGTCACGGGCATGTGTCGGTAAATGGCCGCAAGGTGAACATTCCCAGCTACCAGTGCAAGGTCGGTGATGTAATCGCAATCCGTGAGCGTTCCAAGGAACTGACCTTGCTTGCCACGGCGAAGGACTTCATCTCCGGTCAGATTCGTGTGCGCTGGATCGATGCCGATCCGGAAGGTCTTACGGGCAAGATCATTGCGTTGCCGCAGCGCGAAGATATCCAGCTGCCGGTGAACGAGCAGCAGATTGTTGAACTTTACTCGAAGTAAGCTCTTGGTCGTTGGCTCCTGGCTTTTAGCTGAACCGCTTGCCGCTCGCATGGGTGGCAAGCGCTCATCGCTAGAAGACCAGCAGCTAAAGCCTAAGGCTCGAAGCTAGAAGCTGTTTTTCAACCGCTGTACCGTTAGCCGCGCAGAGTGCTTCGCGCGACAACGAAGAAAGGATGCACCCATGCTTTGGAGAGGTTTCCAGAAGCCCAAGCGCCTGGCCGTCGACCAGGAGTCCCTTACCAATCTTTACGGCAAGTTTTCCGCGCAGCCCTTTGAACGTGGTTTCGGAACGACGATAGGCAATGCCCTGCGTCGTACGCTGCTCAGCTCGATCGAAGGCGCGGCTGTGACTGCGGTGAAGATCGAGGGTGTACTGCACGAGTTCCAGTCGATTACGGGCGTGGTAGAAGACGCGACCGACATCATCCTGAACCTGAAGCAGATCCCGTTCAAGCTTCATGGAGACGGCCCGAAAGCGCTGTACCTCCATGTGGATCAGCCCGGTCCTGTGACCTCGGGCATGATCGAGGCTGACGGCGATGTGGAGATCCTTGATCCTGAGGTCTACATCTGCACGGTTTCCGAGGGCGGCAGGATTGACATGGAGATGCGCCTGAAGCGTGGGCGTGGCTATGTCTCGGCAGATAAGAATTTCGACGGTGATCTGGGCCTTGGATTCATCCCGATTGACTCGGTCCACTCGCCTGTTCGGAAGGTCAACTTCCTGGTCGAGGCAGCTCGTCTGGGTCAGATCACCGACTACGACAAGTTGACGGTAGAGATCTGGACAAACGGTACCGTGCAGCCTGCCGATGCGCTCGGTCTTTCAGCGAAATTGCTGAAAGATCACATGACGATCTTCATCAACTTCGAGGAGGAGATGGAGAGCGGTGCGCACGGCGATCATGATGGACCGGCGATCCGCAATGAGAACCTTAACCGTTCGGTCGAGGAGTTGGAGCTTTCAGTACGCAGCTACAACTGTCTCAAGAACGCCAACATTTCGACCATCGGCGAGCTGATTCAGAAGACCGAAGCCGAGATGCTGAAGACCAAGAACT
>CAXTVC010000006.1:31345-71791 GCA_964247615.1 uncultured Acidobacteriaceae bacterium | reverse complement strand
CTCGGCAAGAGGGTGCGCGCCGAGAGTAACGAGCGACGGGCACAAGCTACAACCGTCAAGCGCAGACCTATTCACTTCTCACTATTCACTACTGCCCAACCCTTCACTGCCTCCCCCTCACCCCAAAATCAACAGCTCCGTCTGCCGCGGACCGGAGACAACGGCCTCACCCGGCCGGGTGATCATGTTCACCTCGCTGCGCACACCGAACTCGCCCGGGAAGTACAGTCCCGGTTCGACCGAGAAGCAGGTATTCGGCAGCAGGATCCGCTCATCGTGCGTTTCGAGGTTGTCCAGGTGTGCACCGTTGCCGTGCAGCTCCACGGCGATGTTATGGCCGGTGCGATGCGTGAACTGCGGCCCAAAGCCGCCGTCCCGGATCACCTCGCGCGCCGCGTCATCGGCCTCCCACCCTGCGATGGCGCGTCCTTCCGCGTACGCCGCCTGCACGCGCGCGATCGCAGCGTCCCGCGCATCGCGCACGAGATGAAAAATTTGCTCTTCCCGTGCAGTGGGGGCCCGCCCGACCACCGCCGTCCAGGTGATGTCATACCAGACCGCGTCCGGATTCCCGGCCAGCTTGGCCCAGCAATCGATCAGCACGAATTCACCCTTCCGGATTGGCTGCGAGCTCGCCTCTGTCGGGTCGTAGTGCGAGTCGGCCGAGTTCGGCCCCGCACTCACGTTGGGCCCATGATCGGTCCACAGCCCCTCGCGATCCATGCCCTCCCGCATGAAGCGAACGATGCTGTACTCGTCGGTCTGCCCGCCGCCCGCGGTAAGTTCGCCGATACGCGCCCAGGTGGCCTGCAGTACGCGGTCCAGCCGCCGCTGCGCCTCGAAGTGCGTGGCAATCTGCGCCTCGGTCAGCACGGCTTCAAACTGGCTCACCAGGTCCGCTGAGCTCACCACCTGCTTGCCCAGCGCGCGCACCAGCTCCACCGTCCCGGCGTCCACCATGGACACGTACATGATGGCGTTGCGTGGCGAGTACTGCATCGCTACCGTATTGGCGCCGCCCAGCATCGCGGCCAGGCCAGCCTCCAGCTCCTGCCACGAGGAATACTCGCGTTTCGGGCCGGGAACAGCATCCAGCTTGCCCGCTTCTATCCGGTGCACCAGCTTGCGCGGTTCACCATGGGCCGGCACAAAGCAGAACCAGCGCCGCGACACGAAGCTCTCCGGATCAAGCCCCAGGATCCGGTACGCGATGGGGTCGCGATGATGGTGATCGTAAAACAGCCAGCCGTCCAGCCCTGCCGCCCGCAAGGCGCCCTGCATGCGTTCCAGATTCATGCACTCCATCCTATCTAGCTCCGCCCCGTTCGCGGTGTCCCGTTTCGAGGCAAAGCATGGGTACTTTACGGACTGCTTATGCAGCCCTGTGTACGCTTAAGTGACCTCGACGCCCTCCATGGCAAGCAGCGCAACCTCCCGCAGGTTGCTGCAAGGCCCCGGTGGTCGCCTGGGTCAGCGCGGGCTGAGCCGCACTCATCCCTGGAGCTCTTCAGATGAAAGCCTTTGCCCTCGTGTTTGCCCCCTTCCTGCTGTCCGGTCCTGCTATCCAGGCCCAAAACCAGGTCCAGAGCCAGGCCCAGAACCAGGCCCAGAACCAGGCCCAGAGCGGCACACCGCTCGAAACAGCGCCGAGCACCGCCGGCAGCAGCCGCACAGCGGAGATTCAGCAGCTGCGCGCCGACCTGGCGCGCCTTTCGGCTCGTCTGGATGCCCTCGAAAAACAACCGGCTGCAATCTCTGAAGCGCCTCTGGCTCCCGCTGCCATCGGCAATGGGGCACCGCCTCTTTCTGTGCCCTCCCAGCCCGGGCAGCCAGCTCCCGCCATTGTGGCTACAGCTCCGTCAACGTCGACCGCGGCGCCGACACAGCCCGCGCCTCCGCCCACGGCCCTTGCCGCTGCGGAATCCGTTTTGCCGAAGGAGCTCCCCGGCGGCGCCACCCTCAACTACACCTTCGATGGCTACTACGAATTCAACTTCAACCGGCCGCCGGGCCGTGTGAATGACCTCCGCGCCTATGACGTGCTCAGCAACGCGATCAGCATCAACCAGGCGGCGCTGATCCTCGCGCTCGACCCCGACGTGGAACACAAGCGACGCTACGGCTTCCGCCTGGACCTGCAGTACGGTCAGGCCACCTCGACGCTGCAGGGCAGTCCCGCCAATGAAGCCCGTCCGGACATCTATCGCAACATCTACCAGGCCTATGGCACCTATGTCGTACCCGTAGGAAAAGGGCTTCAGCTCGACTTTGGCAAATGGGCCAGCTCGCTCGGCTATGAAGGCAATTACAGCAAGGACCAAAGCAATTACACCCGGGCCTTTTTCTTCAATTTCCTGCCTTTTTACCACCAGGGCGTCCGCGCGTCATACACGGTGAACGACAAGCTCAAGGTGAACTACTGGCTGGTGAACGGCACCAATCAGGCAGAGCCTACCAACGGCTACAAGGATGAACTCTTCGGCTTCGTCCTGGCACCCACGAAGAAGATCACCTGGACCAGTAACTACTACCTCGGCCAGGAGCACCCGGACTCCACCCAGGCCACCAACTGCACTATCCCCGAGCAGCCCGGCCTTTGTGTAAGCCCCATCATCCCCGCAGCCAACGGCAAGCTCCACATCTTCAACAACTATGCGAGCTGGCAGGTAACCCCGAAGCTGAACCTCACCGGTGAAGGCGACTACCTTATCCAGCGCGAGTGGAAGCAGGCCGGGCCAGGCGAGTCCGCAGCGCCCTCCCACGTCAGTGGCGGCTCTCTCTGGGCGCTCTATCAAGTTAATCCGCGCCTGGCGCTCAGCACCCGCGGCGAGTACATGTCGGATCGCAATGGCCTGTTCAGCAACGCCAGCCAGGCACTCAAGGAAGTCACCGGGACTTACAAATACACGCTGGCCGATGGGCTGGATGTCTTCCTGGAGTACCGCCACGACTGGACAAACATCCCTTACTTCCGCACCCACGATCCAGCCGTGCTGGCCGACCACCAGACCACTGCCACGATGGGGCTGGTCTGGTGGTACGGCGGCAAGGCGGGAGCCTGGTAGGCGAAAGTCTGCCGGGAAGTCTGCCGGAATCGATCTGGATCTACGGCTTCACAGCCGCCCGCAGCTGCGGGCCCTGCGAAGGATCCTCCTGCCACATGCCCTCGGGATGCTCCTCCAGCTCCGGTCGTACGCCCGACGTCGCCTGCGCGATCAGCTCCAGGGGCGCCTTGGGTGTCCGGTCGATATACAGCAGCCCGTTGACCTCCTGGTAGGTGTCGGTAAGCTGCGTGTAGCAGAAGCCCGCCAGCGCCGGCAGGCTGCGCACAGCTTCCATCAGCCTCTGGTAGCGCTCCAGGTAGTCCTCGGCTGTCTGCGACCGCGAATAGCCCCAGGTCGCCTGTTTGTTGCCGCCGTACGCGATCCCGCCGAACTCGGTCAGCACAAGGGGTTGGTCGGTGTTGACGTCGCGGCCTCCCAACGTCAGAACACGGCCGCCGGGGCGCTCCCGTTTCAGCAGTTTGCTCTCAATCTCGTCCATCGTGTAGCGCGAGGCGATCCGTGCCGGTTTGTCGTCGTAGTCATGGACGCCGATCATGTCCGTTGCCACGCTCTCCCATCCATCGTTGCCAATCACCGGGCGGCTGGGATCGATGGCCTTGGTCAGGTGATACAGCCCCTGAACATAGTGGCGCTGTGCGGAGCTCTCCGGGAGATCGGGCACGCCCCAGCTCTCGTTAAACGGAACCCACGTGATGATGCAGGGGTGGCTGCGATCCCGCTCCAGCACCTCCAGCCACTCACGCGAAAGCCGGTGAATGGACTTGTTGGTGTATCGGTACGCGCTGGGCATCTCCTCCCACACCAGCAACCCTGCCCGGTCAGCCAGGTAAAGGAAGCGCTCCGACTCGATCTTCTGGTGTTTGCGTACGCCGTTGAATCCAAGCCGTCGCACCATCTCAATGTCCCGCCGGAACGCATCGTCTCCCGAGGCCGTCAGGCCGCTTTCGCCCCAGTAGCCCTGGTCCAGTACCAGCCGCAGCAGCAGGGGACGTCCATTCAGAAGAAAACGGTTCCCCTGTGTGGCAACGGCACGAATGGCGGTATAACTCTCAACGGCGTCCAGCAACTCACCCTCTGCCGTGCGCAACTCCAGCACCGCATCGATCAGCGTAGGCGAATCCGGCGACCACAGCAGGGTGTTGCGCGAGTCGTCGATCCCCGGGTCCGACAGCGCGATGCGGCGATGCACCTCGCCGGCCACCACCGCATAGCGGTCCTCAGCGATCATCTGGTCACCAACGCTCAGCCGCACATTCAGCTTCAGACCCTGCGGCTTCGGGGTGGTCTCGCGCCCGGTAATCTCGGCCCCTTGCATGCCGTCTTCCAGCACCAGCACGTCGATGCCGATATCCCAGTGCTTCAGGCTGCTGGTCCAGTGCAGGGCCCCGATGCGGGTTGCACTCACCGTCTCCAGCCAGACCTCCTGCCAGATGCCCGTGGTCCGCGGGTACCAGATGGAGTGTGGCTCCAACTTCCAGTCCTGCTTACCGCGCGGCTTCTCCAGGTCAAGGGAGTTATCCTCCGCCCGGACCACAATCTCCTGCACAGGCCCATCCACCAGCGCGTGCGTGATGTCTGCCTGGAAGGGCGTAAAGCCGCCCTGGTGCGAGCACATCCGCTTGCCGTTCACCCAGACCTCGGCCTCCCAGTCCACGGCCTCGAAGTGCACCAGCAGCCGCTGACCTTTAGCCAGGGGCTCCTGCTCCCAGGTCCGCCGGTACCATACCGCGGTATAAAAGCCCTGGTCGGCCACTCCGCTCGCCTCGGTCTCCGGGCTGAACGGCACGGTGATGGGGCAATCCCACACCACCTCTCCGGGCGACGCGAACTGCGGTCCGCGGCCTTTGCAGAAGTCCCACTGCCCATTCAGGCTGCGCCACATCTTGCGCCGCATCTGCGGCTTCGGGTGGTAGGCTACGCTCTCGTCGTTCAGCTGCCGTAGCCACATCTGTTCGGGTTGCACACTGCTCATTCGGATCCCCAGTCGTTCTGCTGCCTCTGACGTGCAGCATGTGAACATCAGACGTAATCCACCGTAAATGGTTCCAGGGTGCGAGCCGCATGCAACGGACGGGGGATCGCTCTGCGATTTACTGCAGATCAACCTGGCTTGGGACGCTTACCGCGGTAGCGAAGGCTGGCCGCATCCCGCTCCCGCAGCACGGGCAGCCCCGCAGCCAACAGCTCCTCCGCACAAGCGGTGGCCCGCCCCAGCGCATCCCCCTGCAGATGCCTCTCCGCCGGTCTGGCGAGGTGCTTGTACCAGACATCCCCGAAGGCATGGTCCAGGCAGATACGTTTAAAACAGTGGTCCAGCAGAATCGGCCACCGCCCCTCCCGCGCCCGCGCTGGCAGCAACTCCTCGGTCAGCTCCTTGAAGCGCTTCACCAGGGCGTGCTCCGCCGGGGAGCGCGGGTCGAGGACGTTCTTCGCCATAGGGACCAGACTACCGGCTGATGGTCATGCCCCGGGTCGTTGACTCGCCTGTAACAGAGCGCAGCCACTCTGTACCCATGCGCCGATTCCTGTCTACTCTGGTTCTTATGGCAGCCACGCCCCTCGCGGCCCAAACCATCCTCGTCCACGCACACCGCGGCGGCCGCGCCTTCCGTCCGGAGAACAGCCTGCCCTCGTTCCAATACGGCATCGCGCAGGGTGCCGACGTGCTCGAGCTCGACCTCGCCGTCACCAGGGACAACGTCCTCGTCGTCTCACACTCCCCCTATCTGACGCAGCCGGAGAACCACGACCCCGCCTCCCTCGCCGGCCCCCACGAGCGTCAGTGCGAGGGCCCGCCCCTGCCTCCCGGCACCACCATCCACTCGCTCACGCTTGCGCAGCTGAAGCAGTACGATTGCGGGCTGCATCCACTCGCCGCCTTTCCGCACCAGATCGCGGTCCCGCATACGCCCATCCCCACCTTTGAGGAGGTACTCGCGCTTGCGCCACAGGGCACGTTCCAGTTCAACGTAGAAACCAAGATCTTCCCCAGCCATCCCGAGATGACCCCAATACCCGAGGTCTTCGTGCAGATGATCGACGACGCCGTGCGCCGCCACAACCTGCAGTCCCGCGTCATTCTCCAGAGCTTTGACTTCCGCACCCTGCGCGTCATGAAGAAGCTCGATCCGGCCATACGGCTCTCCGCCCTCTTCGAGGACGCCAAATACGACGCGGTCATGGGCATCACAGACTCGGACAAGAGCTTCACCCACATCGCCGAGATCACCGGTGCGCAGATCCTCAGCCCGGATCAGATCCTCGTCACGCCCGAGGCCGTCGCTGCGGCCCACAAGCTCGGTGTGGAGGTTGCGCCCTTCACCGTCAACACCCCCGAAGGCTGGGGAAAGATGGCCGACGCCCACGTAGACGCCATCATCACCGACGACCCCGCCGGTCTGCTCACCTGGCTGCGCTCCCAAAAGCCGGCCCTACATCCCTAGCCTGGCCTTTCCCCGAGCTACGGGTGCGGAGGGCCAGCGTTTAACTGGGCGACGATCTCGGGCCGATGCCGGCTCGCTTCAATCTCCAGCAGGTCTTTCCGCGCGCCTGCCAGGTAGCTCGGATAGCCCGTCTCATGTGCCCGGAAATAGACGTAGCCCTTCAGACTCTCGGCCTCTGCCTCGGCGAAGCGGCCTTCCCGCAGCAGAATGCGGCCAAGCTTGACGTGCATGATCGCGTTGCTGACGTGCTCCGGCGGCAACGTGACGGCATACGTAGCCAGCGCCTTGTGCGCGGTGGCCTCTGCCGTGGCGTAGTCCTTGCGGTGCATAAAGATCCCGGTCAGGTTGGCATAGCAGAGCCCGACAAACTGGTGGTGGTCGCCATACGTGCCTCGCCAGATCTTCAAGGCCTCTGAAAAATCGCGTTCAGCCTCGTCGTCCCGGTCACGCGTATAGGCCAGCGAGCCCAGCTCATTCAACACCAGCGCAACGCGTGAGTGGTTGTGCCCGTAGGTGCTCTCCTGGATCGCCAGGGCGCGATGGAACAGGCTGTGCGCCTGGTCATACTGCCCGGCCGTGACGAGCACCTTGCCAATCGAGGTAAGGTCGGCAGCCACGTTCGGGTGCTCGGGTCCGTACCAGGCCTCGTCGATGGCCAGACTCTGGCGAAGATACCCCTCCGCCTCGGCCGTGTGACCCCGGTTCCACGCAATCTGCCCAAGATCGTTGAGCATCTCGCCGACCCGAGGATGATTATTCCCGCCAAGCCTGCGATAGGTCGCCAGAGCCTCTTTGTACAGCGCCTCCGAACGCGGGTACTCGCCCAGGTAGAAGTGCACATCGGCCAGCTGCGCCAGCGTATCCGCTCGTCCCATGGTCGCCTCGCCGGGCTGCGGCGGGCGGGCCAGCGCCGCTTCCAGCAGCTGCCCGCTCTCCGGGTACTGCCCCCGCAGGGCAAGCACGGAGGCCAGTGCCCATGTCGTGTGCTCCAGCGCCGGATCCGCTGGGCTCAGCGTGCTCCTCTGCAGCGCCAAAGCCTCGCGCAAGGTTGTTTCCGCCTCCTTGTGCCGGCCCTGGTCGCGGCGCAAAAGCCCCAGGCTAACGAGGCTCTCGGCATACTCCTTCGCGCCCTCCCCAAAGTGCTGCCTACGCTCCTCCAGCGACCGGTTCAACAGCCTGTCCGCATGGTCCAGCTGCCCCAGCCGTTGGTACACCTCGCCCAGTGTGCTGAACATGTCCGACTGCAGCTGCGGATCGTCATGCAGCCCCTCTGCCTCGGTTTCGCCACGCTTCAGCAGGCTGGCGGTAGTCAGGTCCCGCGCGGGGCCGGCACCCGGATCACCGCCGTCAAACAGGCTCTCCGTGAAGCGCTGGATGCGGTTCCGCCGTCCCAGCTCCCGAAGCGCCGCATCGCGCGCATGGGCTATGCGGATCGTGAAGACAACAGTGGACAGGACGAGCAGGATGGCCGCCGCCCCAACGGCGATCAGCATCGCACGGTGGCGCTCGAAAAACTTGCCTGCAAGGTACAGGAAGGCAGGCGGCCGGGCAGTCAGGGGACGGCTCTCCAGAAAGGCATCCAGATCCCCCAGCAACGCGTCAACCGATGCATAGCGCTCCTCAGGATCGGTCCGCAGCGCGGCCAGACAGAGCGTATCCAGGTCCTCCCATTGCGCCGCGCTGGGGGCAAAGCGAGCCGTTTCGGGATGCGCCCGGGAGACTGCGGAAGGCTTGGGCAGCGGCGTCGCCGTGCCGGCCTCCGTGGACGCATGGAGCGATCGCCCGGTAAGCAGCTCATGCAGCAGCACACCCAGCGTATAGACATCGGTGAACAGCCCGATGGCCCCACCTGCAATCTGCTCGGGCGCCGCGTACCCAGGTGTGAACAGACGAAGACCCTCGACCGTGCGCCCCTCCCCAGCCCCGGCCGCGTCCTCCAGATCCTTCGCTATCCCAAAGTCCAGCAGCTTCACCTCGCCCGAGGCGGTAACAAGGATGTTCGACGGCTTGAGGTCGCGATGCACCACCGCATGGCGATGGGCAAAGCGAACCGCCTCACAGACCTGCCGGAACAGCTGCAGATCGTCCTCGAGGCTCCCTCCGCGCGTGCGCGCCCAGGCCGTCAACGGCGCGCCGTCGGCATACTCCATCACAAACCAGGGTGTTCCATCCTCCAGCGTGCCAGCGTCATAAATGCGGGCAATGTGCGGGTGATTCAGCCTGGCGAGCGTGTGCTGCTCCTGCAGAAAACGTTGACGCCGCATGGGCGACATCCAGGAGTGGCGCAACATCTTGATCGCCACGGCACCGCCGATATCCGTACGCTCGGCCAGGTACACCACACCCATCCCGCCCTCACCCAGCAAGCGCAGCAGGCGGTACGGTCCAATCTGCTGCTGCACCAGCGCGTGCACCGGGTCGTCGCGCAAGGCAGCTTCGGCCACGTCATGCAGCTCGTGATCGAGGATGCTGTCTCCCTCGTCCGCTGCGAGCAGCTTCCAGACTGACTCGGCTAGATCGGCGTCCCCTTCTGTCGCTGCTGCAATTGCGTGTTGCCGCTCGGCAGGGGCGAGCTCGACGGTAGCCAGAAAGATCTCCTGGAGGCGCTCCCACTGCGCGGGAAACATGCCTCAGGCCTCAGCCACAGGGGTGGAGGGTACGCCCAGCGAGCTGTTGATCTCGCAAGCCAGCCATGCGCGGGCCACGCGCCAGTCGCGCATCACGGTGGCCTCCGATACGCTGAACAGCTCGGCGCACTCCTCGCAGCTGAAGCCGCCAAAGAAGCGGGCTTCCACCAGCTGCGCCTGCCGTGGACTATGCCGGTTCAGGTCCTCCAGAGCAGCGTGCAACGCGAGGACGCCGCGATCGGTTGGAACACCTCCCGCCATCGCGAAGACCGACGTATCCAGCGTGACGCGCAGCAGCTCGCCCCCATGGATCTTGGCGTGCCGGCGACGCGCGGCATCGACCAGGATCTGCCGCATTGCACGTCCCGCGATACGCCGGAAGTGCAAAGGCGTGGTGTTGGCTGCCTGGGGTGTCGCGGCCAGCTTGATCCAAGCCTCGTTCACCAGCGTGGTCGGCGTCACGCTCGCGGCGTACTCCCCGCGCAGAATGCAGCTGGCCAGGCGCCGCAGCTCCTCATAGGCAAGGCTGTACAGCGCATCCAGGTCATGGCGTTGGGAGTCACGGTGTTCGGAACGTTCGGAAAGGGAACTGTCCATCATGATCTCTGGGCACTCTGGGCAAAAAGCAGCTGGAAAGCGAGTGGACGAAGTCTACACCCGTGCGCCGCCGGAACCCCACCGGAATCGCTTGGGTCGATGACAGTTCTGCGCCGTGCTTTGCGCAATGCGGGGTGAGAGCAACAGTGCGGTGCACTGCTGCTGATCCAACGCCCTGTGATTCTGGAGGTAGTTCATGCCGCTCGCCCGTGTTGTTCCACCTCTGTGTCTGTCTGCTCCCTGTCTGTGTCTCTATGCTCCCTGATGGCTGCGCTGATCGTCCCTGCGGTGGGCGCGTGGGCGCAACACACAAATACCGTGCCCTCCAACTACAGAGGCGGGGATCTAAATGCGTTCTGTATCTCGAATCAGGACGGCAAAAATGGCATGACCAGCGGCATCTTCACCGTCTCCGGCTACTACCGTTTCGACGCCGAAAGGGCGTGGGCCCGGTACGCGATGGCGCAGAACGGCAACAAGCCGATCGCTGGTTCGCGTTGCGCCTGGTCGACGGCCCCCATTGATCCGGCAAAAGTAACTATCAGCAACGCGAATGGAGGCCACGTCACACGGACAAACTGGAAGTTCGATCCGTCAACCATGCTGCCGGCGGCCACGGCGACGAGCACTGCGAACTCAAACCCATCCACCACTCTGGCCGGCGCGGCGCGATCAAGAACGGCAACCGGAACTACAGGAAATGCCTTTGGAACTTCCGGCAGTCAGAACGCGGTAGCGGATCCGAACGTGTTAACTTCCTCTGGATCCACGGACACAACGGCGCAGGGAGCCTTGCAGGGTGTGAAATCGAACGCAACCTCGGCGGTTTCGGGATCGGTAAATTCGTTGACGACGACCACCGTGGCGTCGGTGAATACGATGGTCGGTGGCCTCACGAGCTCGCTCGCCAACCGGATGAGCCGCAAAAAGCAGGATCCAACGGCGTCCCCGGATGCCGGGGCTAACTCCCCCGGAACAGCGCCCCCGAACGCGCAGGAAGGCAGCCAGCTGGTCGCGGCAAACGCATCCCCGGGCACGCCGGGCCAGGCGGTCTCCCCGGGAAGCGCTTTGGTGGACCAAGCCGCGCCCTCGGGCTCACTGACCTTCGTCTTCTGCCACCTCGTCGCCGGTGGCAGCGAGTACCTCAGCGACATTTTCCCTTCCACCGGGGCAGCTTCCTCCGCGCTGGAGGCAGCCTTCTGGCAACAGATTGGCAAACAGTATCACCAGGCCAACATCCCCTATCGCAACAACGTGGCCTGCGTGCACAGCCCGACAGAAGCAGGAGCCGTCGCAGCCCAGGCGACCCTGACCGGCACCGCCGCGCAGAGAGGTATTACCGCCGGCCACGAAATCAGCACGGGGTGGACTTACAGCGGCGACAGCAAATGAAAGAGGGCCGGGAATCATCCCCGGCCCTCCTGGTTTCAGTTTGCAGTCTGAGCTAAACAGCAGCTCCGACAGGCTCCCGTTCCTTGGCAGCGGCCAGCTCGGCCATCTGCTGCTGCTTCTTCTTCTCGGCGCTGTTCTGTCCAAGATCCGCAGCCAGCTTTTCGGTCGTGAAGGCTTCGATGATGTCGGCAACGCGGATGTCCTTGTAGCCGGCCAGATCGATACCGCACTCCATGCCCACCCGGACATCGGCGACATCGTCCTTGAACCGCTTGAGCGAGGCAATCTTGCCCTTCCAGACCTCTTCGCCGCCGCGCAGAACCCGGACCTGCATGTCGCGCTTGATTTGACCATCGCGCACCGTGCAACCCGCAATCTGACCGACCTTGGTGATCTTGAAGACGTTGAGCACCTCGGCACGACCCTCGTAGTTCTCCCGGTACACCGCATCCAGAAGTCCGAGCATCGCCTTGGTCATCTCATCCTGCAGCTCGTAAATGATCGAGTGCAGACGAATCTCAACGTTTTCGCGATCTGCCAGCTCCTGCGACTTGCGCTCCGGCCGGACGTTGAACCCGATGACGACAGCGTTGGACGCAGAAGCCAGCAGGATGTCCGACTCGGTGATCGCACCGACGCCTGAGTGCAGCACCTTGATCCGCACCTTCTCGGTAGACATCCGTGTAAGCGAATCGGCCAGCACTTCGACCGAACCCTGCACATCGCCCTTGAGGATGAGGTTGAGGTCCTTAACGCCAGCCTGCTTGATCTGCTCCGCCAGGCCCTCGAGCGAGACACGTGAGCTCTTGGAGAGCTGTGCTTCGCGCTCCTTCAGCTTGCGGTACTGCGCAATGCCCTTGGCCTTGTCGCGATCCGCCATGACCAGGAAGGTATCGCCCGCATCCGGGATGCCTTCCAGACCAAGGATCTCGACCGGCGTTGACGGCCCGGCCTCGGTGATGGGACGACCACGATCATCAAACATCGCGCGGATCTTGCCGAACGTGTTGCCGACGATGTAGCTGTCCCCCGTGCGCAGCGTACCGTTCTGCACCAGGATGGAGGCCACCGCACCGCGGCCACGATCCAGCTTGGCTTCGATCACGGTACCTACAGCCGGACGCTCCGGTGTCGCCTTTTGCTCGTTCACATCGGCGACCAGGCAGATCATCTCTTCGAGCTGATCCAGGTTCTCCCGCTTCTTCGCCGACACCATCACGAACTCGGTATCGCCACCCATGGACGTCGCCTGCACACCACGCCCAGCCAGCTGAGTCATGACACGCGTCGGATCGGCCTCCGGCTTGTCGATCTTGTTGACCGCCACGATGATCGGCACCTTCGCCGCCCGTGCGTGATCGATTGCCTCGATCGTCTGGGGCATCACGCCATCATCGGCCGCGACCACGATCACGACGATGTCGGTGATCTTGGCACCGCGTGCCCGCATGCGGGTAAACGCCTCGTGGCCCGGGGTATCCAGGAACACGATCTCGCGACCGAACGCCGGGGAATCCGGCTTCGATACATGCACCTTGTACGCACCGATGTGCTGCGTGATACCGCCGGCTTCGCCGCCAGCCACATCGGTCGACCGAATCGCATCCAGCAGGGAAGTCTTGCCGTGGTCGACGTGACCCATGACCGTGACCACCGGCGAACGCACCACCTCAACCATGTTCGAGGTGTCCTCGAGCAGACCCTCAATGGCCTCGTTCTCCAACTGGTCCTCGATCGTAATGATCGTGGCGTCCGCACCAAACGAGCGTGCGACCTCTTTGACCAACTCGGAGTCGAGCGACTGGTTGACCGTCACCATCACGCCGCGGATCAGCAGCGTGGCAATGAGATCCTTGCCGCGCACATCCAGCTTCTCGGCCAGGTCCTTCACCGAGATGCCTTCCGTCACCGTGATCGTCTTGGTGATCGGCACTTCGCCCATCGGGATCTGGGCCGCACCCATTCGCGGGTTGTAACCCTTGATGGCAACTTCTTTATTCTTCTCGTACCGCGGTGCGCCGCCACCCGGACGACGGGTGTTGCGCGCGGGACGTCCGGGAGCCGGAGCACCTTCCGTCGGCGGCAGCAACCCTGCACCGGGTCCACCCATACCAGGACGGGCTCCAAAGCCAGGACGCGCACCGAAACCGGGACGAGCGCCGAAGCCAGGTCGTGCACCGGGTCCACCCGGCCCGCCAGGACCTCCGGGACCCCCCGGAAAGGTACGCGTTGGGTGCATGGGACGGCGTGCACCGGGAGCCATGCCCGGCATACCGGGACGTCCTCCCGGTCCAGCGTAGCCGGCGCCGGGTCCCCCCGGTCCACCAGGTCCGCCTTGACCACCAGGACCGGCCGGGCCTCCGGGACGTGGGCGCTCAAAGATAGGCCGACGCGCCGCATTGGCTGCGCCGGGTGCTGCGGTATAGGTGGGGCGCGGACCGGTCTGCGGCATCACGACGCGACGGACCGGTGCCGCCGGGGGCGCCGGGACAGCAGGAGTCTCCGCGACCGGAGCTGGCGGAGCGGCACTTGCAACCGGGGCCGCTGGCACTGGAGCCGCGGGAGCGGCCGCAGTTGGTACTGCACCGGCTGGTGGACGGGCTACGACAGGAGCACCAACTTGCGGTGCGCTACCGGCAGGAGCTGCATTGGCCGGCGGCCGCGCCACAACCGGACCCTGAACGGGCCGGCTGGCTATCGCGGGCGGAGGAGTAATCAACTGCGGGGCCTGGCGGGGTTGCGGCATCACAACACGCCGTACGGGAGCCGGAGGCGTTTGTGCCGTAGGCACAGGTGCAGGAGGGGCAGCCTGCGGCGCTGCTACCACCACCGGTGCCGGCGTGGGGGCTGGCGCGGCAACCTGAACGGGTGCCGGTGCAGCCGCGACGACAGGCGCCGCAACAACCGGCGCTGCGGAAACGGGAGCCGGGGGACGAACCTGCGGTGTGACCACCGTCACGGGACGTGGAGCGCTCGGCAATACCGTGTGTCCAGTGCGCACGACCACACCGGGCGTCGGCGTCACAGCGATGCGCTGTACAGGAGGCGGTCCACCGCCGGGAGCATTCGCTGCAGGACGCGCGGATGCGGGCGCAACCGTCACTGCCGGACGTCCACCCGGAGCCACCGCAACACTGGGTACCTGGCGAGGGGGAGGCGTGCTGCGCGCAACAGCCTCGGCCTGCTTGCGCTCCAGAATGGCCTTCAAGGCATCGCCGGGCTTGGAAACATGGGACAGGTTGAATCCCTGCGGCGTACCGCCCGCCGGGGGGCGCGAGCCGCCACTGCCGCCGGAACGTGGACCGCGGGTCAGATGGCCCCGTACCTTTTCCGCTTCATCTTCCTCGATGGAGCTGGAATGCGTCTTCTTTTCGGTGACGCCCACCGCGGTCAGAGCATCCAGAATGGATTTGCTCTTTACCTCTAACTCTCTTGCGAGATCGTTAATGCGAACTTTGCTCATCCGGTCCTTTTTTGAATTCCCTCGGCGCGTCTAGCTGGTCATAGCAGCCCCATTCGTGTGTTCGGGATAGAAATTGTTCCAAGGGTATTATCCCTCGAAATGAGAAAATTGCCAGCCCTTCTCCACGGGCGCCCTATGCGCGCTCCGGTGGGGAAGGGCTGACTCGTCAACATCACGTAGAAAACTCACTGCAGAAGGGCTTATCCGCGATCGTGCCCATCCGTATCGATGCCTTCATCCGAGAACTCCTGCGCATCATCCACAAGCGTGTCCACGGAATCGTTGTCCATCTCAATCCGCTCTTCGCGCGCATCGGCGTCATCGTTCGCGTCCGACGCCGAAAGCGCGTCTTCCGCGTCCGCGAGTTCTTCGGTCGAGTAATCGTCTACTTCGGTCACGCTACCCGCGGCAGCGGCCTGCTCAGCCAGGATCTCTTCCGGCGTTCTTGTCATCGAGTGCACCTCGTCCCCTTCGTCATCTGATGCCGGCTCCGCAGCCACGGCTTCTTCGCCGGCCTCCAGCAAGGGTTCGGGCACCGGCGCATCCGTTGGCCGCGCTTCGCCCTCGTTGTAATGGCCAAAGTAGTGCCGTACCGCCGTTGCAATCCGCTCCACGGACCGCTCGCCAATGCCCGGAACCTCGCCCAGCTCTTCCTCGGTCATGTCCGCCAGCTGCTCCACCGTCGTAATGCCGGCGGCAATCAGCTTCTCCATCACCGACTCACCAAGCTGGGTCACCTGCTCAATCGGCGTCTGCGGCGCGCCCTGCATGGCCTGCATCTGCTGCTCGACCTCCTGGCGCTTCTCCTCTTCGCTCTTGATGTCGATCTTCCACTGCAGCAGCTTGGCCGCGAGGCGGACGTTCTGCCCCTTCTTGCCGATCGCGAGCGACAGCTGGGTGTCATCCACAATGACCTCAAGCTGCTTCTCGGTGAGGTCGACGATCGACACCCGGCTTACCTTCGCCGGCTGCAGTGCCTTTTCGGCAAACGTTGTGATCTCGTCCGAATACTCAATGATGTCGATCTTTTCGCCGCGCAGTTCACGGATGATCGACTGCACGCGCATGCCCTTCATGCCCACGCACGCGCCCACCGGATCCACGTCCTTATCACGGCTCTGAACCGCAATCTTGGTCCGCTCCCCAGCCTCGCGCGCAATCGCCTTTACCTGCACGGTGCCGTCATAAATCTCCGGCACCTCGCTCTGGAACAGGTTCTGCACCAGCACCGGCGCGGCCCGGCTTACGATCACCTGCGGGCCCTTGGCGGCACGATCCACACGCAGCAGCACCACACGAACGCGTTCACCGACTGAAAAGCTCTCCAGCCGGCTCTGCTCACGCTTGGGCATCCGTGCCTCGGCTTTGCCCAGGTCGAAGATCACGTCCATCGGCTCCAGACGCTTCACGGTCGCGTTCAGCACCTCGCCGATACGATCGCCATATTCATTGAAGATCGTGTCGCGCTCGGCTTCGCGAACCTTCTGGAAGATGACCTGCTTGGCCATCTGCGCCGCAATCCGGCCTAGCGGGGTGGTGTCCTTGTAAAACCGCAGCTCCGCTCCGGCCTCGACCTCGGGGGCCATCTCGCGCGCCTGCTCCACCGTCAGCTGGTTCTCTTCATCCTCAACCTGCTCGTCGGTTTCAACCACCGTCTTGAAGATGTACGCACGAATCTCGCCGGACTCGCGGTCCAGTTCGCCGCGCATGTTCTCGACGGTCTTGTAATACTTGCGCGTCGCCAGGGCGATCGCATCTTCAACCGCGCCCACCACGATCTCCGGATCGATGCCCTTCTCGCGGCTCAGCAATTCAATGGATTGGTACAGTGCACTTGCCATGTCTCTCAGGTTCCTTCCACAGCCTCGGCGACCGCCTGCCGCCCCTGGCCCTTGTCTCTTGTTACGTGTGCGTTCGGTCCGCGCTGCACTTCACCGCGCGCCCACCATTCTGCCTGTTGAAGTGAGTCTCGCGTCAAATCTCCGCGATCAACTGCGCCCGCTCCACGTTGCTTAACGGAATCTCCACCGCGGGGGAGGGAGCTGCCTGCCCCTTCTTTGCCTTGCCTTTTTGCTTCACGGCAAGGAGGTCCAATTTCAGTACGGAGCCCTCAAAGTCCGTCAGCCGGCCCGTAAACTGCCGGTTGTTCTCCACGGGAGTGAACGTCTGCAACTTCACCAGGCTGCCCCGAAAGCGCTCATAATCGGCTGCCTTGAACAACTTGCGTTCCAGCCCCGGGGAACTGACCTCCAGCGTGTACTCGGCGCCGGGCACCAGGTCTTCCACGTCCAGCATCGTCCCGAAGTCACTCGCAAACGCCGAGCAATCCTCGTGGGTCGTACCCGAGAGCGCCTCGATCGGCACGCCCTTGGGCAGCAACGCCGCCCCTTCTTCGGTAGCCGCCTGCTCGGCTAGCTTCGCGCGTCCGGCGGCGTCCTTTTCTACATACACCCGCAGCGCCCGGTGCTTGCCGGAGCCCTGGAACTCCACATCCACCACCTCCAGCCCCAGGCTGGAAGCGACGCGATCGGCCGCCGCACGGATTGTCTCAATCGGAAGAGCCATAGGTTGTTGAGTGTCGGAAAATCGTTGGTTTTGGCTAAAAGCAAGCCCGTTTTTGGGGCAAATAAAAAGTGGGCTCGTCGCCCACTCACCTCATCGACCGCCTGCCGGAAAGCTCACAGCTGCTGAAGCGGCAGACCGGACCTGTCTGCTCTATCGAGTATAAGGCAGCGCCGGATAGAACTCAAACGGGAGACAGCGCCCTGGCCAGCCTGCCGAACGGCCCACAACCGTCCGGCCAACTGCCCGGCAGCGCGGGGCAAACCTGCCCACCGGCAGGGAAGCCCCTATGCCCCGAGAGCGCTTCGCACGGCAACAGGCCCTGCGTTCTCGACCAGGGGCGACTCCGGCCACGTCACCTCCGGCAACGCCTCCCACGCGGGCCTGGCGAACAGATAGCCCTGCATCAGCCGAATCCCGAGCTGCCGCAGCACGCTGTACTCCTCGGCGGTCTCTACACACTCTGCCAGCACCGCAATCCCGAGCCCCGCGCACAGCGTCACCATGCTGCCCACAATCTGCTGCGCGCGCTCGTTGCGGTCAATCTCGCGAATCAAGGCTCCATCCAGCTTCACCAACCGGATCCCGTCCAACTCTGAAAGCAGGTTCAGGCCCGAAAAACCTGCCCCGAAATCATCCAGCGCCAGCGTGAAGCCGTGCCGCGCATACTCCGCGGCAATGTTCCGCAGGTGGCTGACGTCAAGGACGCGCTCCCCCTCTGTAATCTCGAAGACGATCGCTTTCAGGGGAAAATGAAAGGCAGACGCCGCCTGCAGCGTACGCCGAATGCACGCCGCAGGGCTGTACACCGCGCCCGGCATGAAGTTCACCGACAGCTTCGCTCCGCGCTCGGCGATGCCCAGCTTCGCTGCCAGTTCAATGGCCTTGACGCGGCAAGTCTGGTCAAAGGCGTAACGATTCTCCTCGTTCACCCGCTGCAGCACCTCGGCCGCTGACCGGCCGTCCACACCTCGCACCAGCGCTTCATAGCCCCACACCCGGCGGTTTTCGGCGTCGACCAAGGGTTGAAAAGCCATCGTCAGCTCAAATTCAAGG
Organism: uncultured Acidobacteriaceae bacterium; assembly: GCA_964247615.1. Lineage (GTDB taxonomy): Bacteria > Acidobacteriota > Terriglobia > Terriglobales > Acidobacteriaceae > Granulicella. The sequence goes on along the minus strand of CAXTVC010000006.1, from coordinate 53,586 downwards.
CCGCGTTCCGCGCTGCACCCGGCGCATCCAGCGGCGGTTTCGTTCTGAACCTTCATCATGGGGGGCAATCTCATATATGTCTGGAGTTGAGGAGCTTACTTTGTGTGTTGAGGCCGCGACCCCATTGAATCGCGCCGAGCCACGCCTTCGCCACTCACCGATGAGGGATCTTGCCTGCAACCTCCGTTCGCTCCCCCGGCCCACGTCCCCCGAATGGACCCTTTTCCGCACCGTTTGCGTAACTGCACTAGAATCGGTCGAACTGTATGTTTAGTACCCCTGTACCTGAAGCCCTCACTTTTGACGATGTCCTCCTCGTCCCCGCGTACTCTGACGTCGTCCCCACGCAGGTCAGCACGCAGACCCGCTTGACCCGCCGGATTACCCTTGCCACCCCGCTCATGTCCGCGGCCATGGACACCGTCACGGAATCCCGCATGGCCATCGCCATGGCCCAGCAGGGCGGCCTCGGCGTCGTGCACCGCAATCTCTCCATCGAGTCCCAGGCCGGCGAAATCGACAAGGTCAAGCGCTCCGAGTCCGGCATGATCGTCGACCCTGTCACCATCGATCCTGACCGCCCCATCGCCGACGCCCTCGACGTCATGCGCCGCTACAAGATCTCTGGCGTCCCCGTCACCAAGGGCGGCAAGCTCGTCGGCATCCTCACCAACCGCGACCTTCGCTTCGTCAGCCGCACCGACATCCCCATCGGCGACGTCATGACCAAGGAACACCTCATCACCGTGCCCGTCGGCACCACCCTTGAGGACGCCGAAGAGATCCTGCACCACCACCGCGTCGAAAAGCTCCTCGTCGTCAACGACGCCTACGAGCTCAAAGGCCTCATCACCGTCAAGGACATCCAGAAAAAGCTCAAGTACCCCAACGCCAGCAAGGATGAGCAGGGTCGCCTGCGCGTCGCCGGCGCCATCGGGGCCACAGGCGACTTCCTCGAACGCGCTGCCGCCCTGGTCGAAAACCGCGTCGACGCCCTCGCCATCGATTCGGCTCACGGCCACTCCAGCCGCGTTCTCGAAGCTGTCCGCGAGTGCAAAAAGCGCTTCCCGCACATCGACCTCCTCGCCGGCAACATCGCCACCTATGACGGCGCGCTCGCCCTCATGGACGCTGGCGCTGACGCCGTCAAGGTCGGCATCGGCCCAGGCTCCATCTGCACCACGCGCATGGTCACCGGCGCTGGCATGCCCCAGGTCACCGCCATCAGCGAAGCCGCACGCGCCGGTCGCGAACGGGATATCCCGATCATCGCCGACGGCGGCATCAAGTTCTCCGGTGATATCACCAAGGCCATCGCCGCCGGAGCCGACGTCTGCATGATGGGATCGCTCTTCGCCGGCGTTGACGAGTCACCCGGCGAGACCATCCTGTACCAGGGACGCAGCTTCAAGGCCTATCGCGGCATGGGCTCCCTCAGCGCCATGGCGCAGGGTTCCGGCGAACGCTACTTCCAGAGCAAGGACGACCTCACCGGCGACTTCAACGACCGCATCGACCTCACCAAGCCCGAAGTCAGCGGTAACCGCCTCGCCAAGTTCGTCCCCGAAGGCATCGAAGGCCGCGTCCCCCACCGCGGACCGCTCCAGTCCATGGTCTTCCAGCTGGTCGGCGGCCTCCGCTCCGGCATGGGCTACCTCGGCTGTGAAACCGTAGAAGCCCTCCAGACAAACGCCCGCTTCATCCGCATCTCAGGCGCCGGCCTCCGCGAATCCCACGTCCACGACGTAGTCATCACCCGCGAAGCGCCGAACTACCACGTTGAATAAGTGAGGAGTGAGCAAGTCAGGAGTGAGGAAAGCCCCTAACTCCTCTCTCCTCACTCCTAACTGCTCTTCTCCCACACCCAAGCCTCAAACCGGTGCAACACCTCGAAGCCCTGACGCGCATACAGCGTCAACGCCTGCGCATTGCTCTCGGTCACCGTCAGTGACACGGTGCTGAGTCCATGCCGTTGCAGCTCACTCAGGCAATGCTCCAGCAGTGCCGCACCCAGTTGCTGCCCCCGCAACGACGCCCGCACGCACAACTGCGTGATGTGCGCTGCATCGCCACGTACCCGCGAGCACAGCACCATGCCTTCCATCTCCCCGGTCGCCACCTGGCGCAGAACCCACGAATTGGTTGCGTCGAACACACCGCACCCGGGGAAGTGCACAATGTTGTGCAGAAAACGCTGCGCGCCCGCCACCGTCCGGTACTGGTCGTTGATGTCGGCGTCCGTATGCCCCAGGTACGCCTCCTGGATCAGCTTGGCCGCGGGCAGGTACGACTCCGGCTGCCAGCGATCAATGCGAAAGTGGCTGGCGAGCGGAGTCTTCTTTCGTGGAATGCCAGCCTCGGGTAAGTTACGCAACATAAAGCAGCGCGGAAATGCCCGAAACTCCTGCTCCACGAACGGCCGGCTCAGCCCCCGATCGGGAAACAGCAGCAGCTGCGATTCAATGCGCGTGATCCCCGGCGTAGCCTGCAGCGTCTCGATCAGGTGGTCCAGCAACACCTCGCACACGGGATTGCTCGCGCCCTCGCCCTCGCCAAAGGCATACACATCGCCCATCACGGCCTTGGTGGCCTCACACACGCCAAAGGCATAGCCCGCCACCCGGCCCTGCCGCACGGCCACGTACCCCGTCAATGACCGGCTGTTCACATAGTCCAGCAGCAGCTCAACCGAGCGTGAGTAGTCCCAGCTCAGCCGCCGCTCCCACTTCGCGGCCTCCTCCTGCAGCAGGGGCCGCAGGGCCGGCGCAGAAAAGTGGCGGAGATCCAGAACTTCGAATTGCGTGGAAGTTGCCAGCATGGACGACTCAGGTGTGTGATGCGCGGCCAGGCCGCACGTCGCAGGGGCCTATTCTCCCGCACGCGGCAGGATCTTGTACACCGAAAGACCCTGCGTCGGGTAAGAGAACAGCTGCTGGTACGGCCGCCCCGCCATCCATTGCGGCAGGTCGGCGGCCTCATGCGTGGGCACCACCAGCACGTGCTCCTCTTCAGGAACACCATCCAGCCGATACTGCGTGATCGCCTGGTTTCGATAAAAGGCCACGCCGTAGCGCAGGTCGCGACGCACATCCAGCATCGCCACCTGGTGCACCTCCGGGGCAGCCGCCGCGATCTGCCGCGCCAGCGGTCTGGCCGAGTAGTTCAGGTCCAGCAGATTGCCATTCATGCCCAGCAAAAAGAACAGGCACCCGGCCAGCGGCACCAGCGTCACCGCGCGCAGCTTGCGCACCCCAAAAAACTTCACCACGGCCACCACGGCCATGCCCGCCAGGATGCCCAGTGCCGCCGTCCATAGAAAGGTCCGCGGGGCCGGCACCAGCTTGGCGAACACCATGTATTGCGGGCACAGCAGCAGTACAAACGTCAAAAATCCCGTGCAACCGGCGTGCACATTCAACAGCCAGTCAGGCAGCCCGCGCCGGCGCACCCGGAACAAGTAATCCCCGGTCAAAATGGCTAACGGCGGAATCGAGGGCAGGATATACCCCGGCAGCTTCGAGCCGGAAAACGAAAAGAACACCACCGGAAACGCCGCCCACAACACCAGGAACTCCGGAAAGGCATCGCCCGCCCGCACATGGCCCACATAGCGGAACTTGTGGCGCCGCGCCTTCCATTCAGCAAAGCTGGTACCAATCGCATCCCACAGCGCCCGCATCGCCAGCGCCGTCCAGGGCATCATGCCCACGATCAGCACCACGCCGTAAAAGTAAAACGGCTGGTGATGCTGGTACAGGTTGCTGGTGTAACGCTCCAGGTTGTGCTGCAGAAAGAACTCGCGGAAGAAGCTCGGATTGCGCCGCTGCACGGCGATATACCAGGGCAACACCATCAACAAATACAGAACGACGCCGGGAATCCAGATCGTGCGCCGCAGCGCGGACCACTCCTTCCGCAGACCAAGGAAGGTGATGATGATTGCCAGGGCCATAAAGGGCGCGATCGGCCCCTTGGCCAGCGTCGCAAACGCCCCAAAAAAGTACAGGTCAAACAGCCAGAACTTCTTGCCCGTCTCGTACCAGGCATACCAGCCCAGCATGCCGACGCAAAACGGCGCCGCCAGCTGCATATCGGTGGAAGCTCCGCGCGCAAAGCCTACAATCCCCACCGTCGAGGCCATCACCAGCGCGGCATCCAGATGCCCGCCAGGGCGAAAGCGCCTCAGGTGCAGGAACGCCAGGATCACCAGAAAACCAGCGCCCGTCGCCGAGGGCAGCCGCGCTGACCAGTCCGAAACACCGAACTCCTTGAAGAAGCCCATCGCCCGCCAGTAATACAGCGCCGGCTTTTCCAGCCACGGCTTGCCATACAGGATCGGCGTTACGGTTCCGCCCACCAGGCACTCGTAGGAGGCGTGGATCGCATGGGGCCTCAGGCTGTGCGGCAGAATATCCGCGTGCACCTCGTGGCAATCGGTCGAGTGCGCCGCCAGCATCTCGCGGGCGATCTGCGCGTACCGCGGTTCATCCGCACCTACCAGGCCCACCCTGTCGCCGCCGAAGTAGGGCACCAGCCCAAACAGCATGAAGTACGCCGTGACCACCAGCAGCACCAGGAACTCCAGCACCGAGCAGCCCACCCGCGTACGGCGCAACTCACCCAGCCAGGCGGTCAATCCGCCGGCCCGTGTCGGTGACTGCGGAACGGGATGGGTGGCTTGGGTCACGATGGGAGGCTCAGGATGCAATAGTGCGGACGACTCCAGGAGAGCAGGCTTGGCCGGGGCACCAGTCGGCAGGGTCGAGACTCCGGTAGCAGGCCCTCATGGGAGATCCCCGATGTGCAGGCACGCCGCTTGCAGTGCGTCTTCCATGCGCCGTGCGGCCTCTTCCAGCGGGCCGTCCAGCGTGCATCCGCTGGCATTGCGGTGGCCGCCGCCGCCAAAAGACTCCGCTACCTTCGCGACATTCACGGTGCCCTTGCTGCGCAGGCTGGCGCGCAGGGACGTTCCTCCCGGTAGCTCCCGCAGCAGCGCCGCAGCCCGTATGCCCTCCACCGCGATGATGTGCTGCACGATGCCTTCGGAATCCTCTACGCCCGCCCCGATCGACTCCATGTCGGCCCGCGTCACGGCGCTCCAGGCCACAGGGCCGTGCACCCGCAGGTGGCTCAGCGCCGCGCCCAGCAGCCGGACCTTGCTCTCGGACTGGGAAAAATACACCGCATCCGAGATTGCCCCCGCATCCGCCCCGATCTCCAGCAGATGCCGGGCAAGATCAAAGGTCGCCGCAGTGGTCGTCGGCAGGGTAAAGCCGACGGTGTCGGTCAGAACCGCCGTATAAAGGCAGTTCGCCAGGGCCGGGCTCAGCGGCGTCTCGGAGGCAACTGCCAGGTCGTACATCATGGAACCCACCGCGGGCGACTCGGGGTCAATCCAGTTCACGTCGGCGTAGTTGGCCCCGCTTTGATGGTGGTCGATGTTGACCAGCAGGCGCGCCGGGAGGTGCGCAAAGCCCGTGCGCTGCACCGAATCACACTCGAGGACGATCGCCACGTCGAACGTCTCTTCGGGAAGGTGATCCAGGATGCGATCGGCGCCGGGCAGGGAAGCGAAGGGGCGGGGAATGGGATCGGCAAAACACACGCGGGCCTGTTTACCCATGCTTTCCAGCCAGTGCATGGTCGCCAGCGCCGATCCGACCGCGTCGCCGTCCGGACGTGCGTGCGATGTCACCAGAAACGTCCCGTGCTCGCGAATCAGCGGAATCAGCGTTGTAACGGCTTGCTCGCGGTTACGAAGCACATGGGGCAGGAGGGACGTGGAAAGGATTGGCATGCTGCGCTACTGCGCGACTCCCGGCTGAGTCTGGCTCTTGCGCTGCAGCTTCTGCCGTTGCTTGTTGATCCGCCCCAGCATCTCGTCCATCCGGGCACCCAGCTTCTCCGAGCGATCAATCCCGAACGTGATCTCAGGCACGTGGCGCACGCCCATGCGGTCCCGGATCTCTGTGCGGATATAGGCGCGGGCGGTCATCAACCCGTCCAGCGTCTCGTCCTCGGCCTTTGCGTCACCATGGACTGCAATCAGCACGCGGCAGCTTTTGCCTCCCGGGGTAAGGATCACCTCGGTTACGTAGCACGGGGCAATGCGCGGATCGGAGAGTTCGCCCTCGAGCATGGCGGTAATTTCTTCCCCAAAGGTGCTGGCGATTCGATCTCGGTGGTGTTGGCGGGCTCTTTGCTCTAGCATCGTCGTAACGCTTTAGTTTAGCACTGATCGCGCCCGCTCTGACTGAAGGGCCCCTCAGGCGCAAGCGGGACAATTCCCATATCTACGCCTTCCGCAGGCGCTTCTCCATGACCCCATTAGGTGACACCCTCGCCCAGGCCCGTTTCGCCGGCTCCCAGTGTCCGAAACTACCCCCCGCGCCTCGCGTGCCCTCTGCGTCCATCGCGTGGGCGCTTCCTGTCAGCGATTGCGTGATATTCCAGGCTGCCGCGATACGATAGAACCACCCAAACGGCTGCGCACCAGGGGGAGACAGTCGCCCCTTTTCTGATCCAGATCCAGACCTAAGTCGTTTCGCTTGAAGATTTTGCACGGGATGGTGGGGGGAGGGGGATATCCCTACAGCCCGGGCTCAGGTAGCTCCTCCGGGAACACCACGTCGGCCTCAAGGAAGCTGTCCAGGATCTCGCACCCCAGCCCTGTCCCCAACCTCCGCGCCGCCGACTCCACCTCCCGCAGCAGCCCGGCCAGGTAGCTCGACGAGCCGGAGATGGCCGCAATGCCCAGCGTGGCCCGGTTCCAGACCAGGCCTTCGTCCAGCTCGGCGACGGAGATGTTGAACCCGTGGCGCAGCTTGTCCTTGAGCGAGCGCACAACCTGCCGACGATCCTTCAGCGACTGCGCATGCTCAATCCCAAGCTCCAGGGTCAGGGTTCCTACCGGCATCGGACGCCTCCGCGTCGAGCCTAGCAGGCAGACATCCGCCCATGCTGTATGTTGCCCATACACGGAGAACATCATTGGCAGACACGCGCAGGAACTTCCTCGTTAAGGGCTCGCTGGGGTTCGCAGGAGCTGCCCTGGCAGGCCCGGCAGCACATGCCCAGGTATCCGCAACCCCACAAACCCCGGGCGCTCCCCCGGCCTTCGGCACCGCGCCCCCGGCCGGCCCCACCGTCACGCCAGACACTCTCCGCGCGGCGGAGAAGCTCGTGCGTGTTGACTACAGCGAGACGCACCTCGCCGAAGCGGCCGGGAACTGGTCGCAGGCCATGGCTCCGCTCTACGAGCGGCGCACCGGTCCCCGGGAGCTGGAGCTCGGCTACGACGACGTACCGGCCACGGTCTGGAACCCCGAGATGAAACCCTTCGGTGGGCCCTCGGCAGGTCCCGTTGGAGCCTTCCAGCCCTCGACGGCTGCTTCCAAACCTCTGCCCGGCAACGACACCGACATCGCCTTCAGCACCGTCATCGAGCTCTCCGGTTGGATCCGCGACCGCAAACTGACCTCCGAGCGCCTCACCCGGATCTACCTCGAGCGTCTGAAGCGGTTCGGGCCGACACTGCATTGCGTCATCACGCTAACCGAAGATCACGCCTTGGCACAGGCCCGCGCCGCCGACGCCGAGATCGCCAACGGCAAGTACCGCGGCCCGCTGCACGGCATCCCCTGGGGCGCCAAGGACCTGCTCGACACCGCCGGCATCCCGACGACCTGGGGCGCCGAGCCCTTCCGCAACCGCATCCCGGCGACCGACGCCGCAGTCACCGCCCGGCTGAACGCCGCCGGCGCGGTGCTGGTGGCCAAGCTCAGCCTGGGCGCCCTGGCCCTCAACGACGTCTGGTTCGGTGGCCAGACCAGGAACCCCTGGCTGCCCGAGGAGGGCTCCTCCGGCTCCAGCGCCGGGCCGGGCGCGGCCGTCGCTGCAGGCCTGGTTGGCTTCGCCATCGGCTCGGAGACGCAGGGGTCCATCGTGTCCCCGTCCATGCGCTGCGGTGTCGAAGGCCTGCGCCCCACCTACGGCCGCGTACCCCGCACCGGCGCGATGACGCTGAGCTGGACCTGCGACAAGCTGGGTCCCATGGCACGCGGCGTGGAGGACACGATGCTCGTGCTGCACGCGATCAACGGCTTTGACCCGGGCGATACGGCCAGCGTGGATCTGCTGCTGGCCTTTGAGGGCGCTCGTTCCGTCGCAGGGCTCAAGGTGGGCTATGTCCCGCAGTGGATGCGCGAGGCCCCCGCCACTGACGTCGATCGCCACGCGCTTGAAAGCGTCCGCCAGCTGGGCATGACCCCCGTGGAGGTCTCGCTCCCGAACTGGCCGTACGACTCGCTCAACGTCATCCTGTTTGCCGAATCAGCGGCTGCGTTTGAACAAATCACCCTGGATCACAAGGTGGACGAGCTGAAGATGCAGGTGCCCGATGCATGGCCCAACACCTTCCGCCAGTCACGCTTCCTGAGTGCTGTTGACTTCGTGCAGGCGGATCGTCTCCGCCGCAAGGTCGCCACAATGTTCGCGGACGTTATGGACAAGGTAGACCTGCTGCTGGTGCCGAGCCTGCGCGACGAGTTCCTGGTTATCACGAACTTCACAGGTCACCCATCGTTGACCCTGCGTGCGGGGTTCGTGGAGGTCAACGAAGCCCGCAGCGATTGGGCGCCCGACCCGAAGAACCCGGTCCCGAAATTCGCCTCGCCGAAGCGCGTGCCGCACGGGGTCTCGTTGGTCGGCAAGCTGTTCGATGAAGGCACGATCGTCTCCGCGGGCATGGCCATGGAGAAGGCGTTCGACGTCAGCGGGCAGCGACCAGCGGGCTTCTAGCTGGCCTTTGCCCGCGTCAATAGGCTCCGCTCCGGCGGAGCACGGCACGCATTGTCTGCGCCAGGATCTTCAGGTCGAGCAGGGGAGACCAGCGGTCGATGTAGCGCAGATCGAGCTGAATGGCATCGTCGAAATCGGTGTTGGAGCGGCCCGACACCTGCCACAGGCCGGTGATGCCGGGCTTCACCGAGAAGCGCCGCATGAGCCAGGGCTCGGAGAAGCGCTGGACATCCCGCGTGGGCAGGGGACGAGGTCCCACCAGCGACATCTCGCCCTTGACCACGTTGATCAGCTGGGGGAGCTCATCGAGCGAGGTGCTGCGCAGGAACGCGCCCACCCGTGTGACCCGAGGATCTCGTTTCATCTTGAAGGTCGGCCCGGAGGTCTCGTTCAGGTGCTCCAGGGCGGACTGACGCGACTCCGCGTCCACCACCATGGAGCGGAACTTGATCATGCCGAAGCGGCGTTTGTTCAAGCCGATGCGCTGCTGAACAAAAAAGGTCGGCCCGGGGTTGGAGAGTTTGATCGCGAGAGCGATGACGGCGAAGAGCGGCCAAAGAAACATGAGGCCGATGAAGGCCAGCGTACGGTCAACGATGTCCTTGATCAGGATGCGGTGATCCAGGTGGACCATCTCCATGACCACACGATTGGTGCGATCCGTGACGACCTTCTGCTTCTTGGCGATGTCTGTGTTGAACAGATCCATGGAGTACTGCATCTGTACGCCGGCGCGGCCACAGATGCCCACGATCTTTTCAACCTCCCCGAAGCGGCTCTTCAGGGGCAGCCCAATGATGACTTCGTCGACCGGACGATGCATCAGCAGTTGTTCCAGATCGCCCACACTGCAGAGAACCGGTCCCATGGATTCGGTGCCTTCGTGCGGGTTGTCGTCCACAAAGCCGAGCAGCTGGTAGCGGTAGCGGCGATTGCCGGGCAGGTCCATGGCCTGCGCGCGGGCCAAGGGACCGGTGCCGCAGATGATGGCGGTTCGGCGCTGCCGGAAAACGGGACGGATGGACTCCTCATAGGTGAGAACGGAGACACGGATGGTGAGCAGCAGCACCGAGGCTGAGAACCAGAACACCCCCAGTTCCCGTGGCCAGTTTGCGTGTCCCTGCTTTACGAACAGGGGAAGAAGCGGCGCGGCACAGAGCAGTGCGGTGAAAGGGGCCTTCCAGAGAAATACCGCGCCACGCCGGTTGATATGCGGCTGGTACATGCCCATAAACCAGAACATGGCACGCCAGACCAAGAGCAACAGAGCGCCCGTGAGCAGGTTGCGTACAGACACGCGCATGGCCAGATAAGTGGCCGCTTCCTGGCCTTGCCGGACAGGGGCTTCCAGCCGGGTCAGGGCGTAGGCCAGCAGGACGGCCGCCCCATCCACCAGCTGTACGGCGGGTGCGGCCAGCTGGCGAGCGAGCTGTGTGGGCCGCGCCTGTGCCGGCAGGGATCTCTGCGCTGCTGAGGACCTGTCCTTAGCCTGAGTCCCGGTGTGGGTTCCGAAGGCGAGCTTCGGATCAGGAAAGGTGTGTACGGGCTCGGTAGTCATGCGGTTCCTTCTGTTTCCGGAGTCTTCACCGCAGCGGAATCGTTCAACCCTGTCCCCATCGTGGATCCGTGGGGCAGCAAAGTCTGGTGACTCATAAGAGGTACCGGACCCGGGGCCCGCAGGGAATGGGACAAAGGTGCTTGCCTGTTGACCTTTCGGGGGAGCCGCATTCCATCCGGAAAGATCGATGATGTTCACATTCTTGGTCGGTACAGATCGCTCCCATGCTCTTCGGGGTGCGATCTCGAGCGGGCCTGAGGTGAGGAAGCCGTGTCTCATGCCGCACACTTCCCTCAGACCTGCCGACGACAGGGTTCGAGGCAAACTGCGTGAAGCTCCTTCTGATTTGCTATGAGTGCAGCCCGTACATCGGCTCGGAGTGGGCTGTTGGCTGGGGACGCCTGCTTGGCGCGGCCAAGGTGGCCGAGACCCATGTCGTTACCAGTGAGGCGAATTACCGGCATCTCGTCCGCGCACGCGCCGAGGGCAAGGTGCCGACGAACGTCCACTTCCACACCCCGGAACCCGACGCCAGGTTGCGCAAGATGGAGAAGAAGGCCGGGATGTTCGCCTACAACTACCGCGCGTACAACCACTGGCACAGGCTTGCGGTGGAGTCGATGCGAACGTTGCATGCGCGGGAGCAGTTTGATCTCGTGCACCAGGTAAACGTCTGCACGTTTCGAGAGCCCGGCTACGGGCTTGAGCTCGGCATTCCCTACATCTGGGGACCCATGGGTGGTTCACAGAATTACCCCATGCGATTCTTGCGGGCGCTGCCGGCCAAGGAGGCCGTGAAGGAAGCGTTGCGGGGGGTGGCGAACCGGGTAGCTCTCCGGAAGCGTCGTGTGCGCTCGGCGGCGCAACGGGCGACGTTGGTGATGGCTGCCAATTCCACCAACCTGGTAGATTTTCGGCGTGCATTTCAACGGGATGTTCAGCTTCTGCTGGAGACCGGGCTGCACACGGTACATGAGCCCAACCGCGCGCGCTTTGAGGACCGGATTGCCTGCAAGGCAGCTGGCATCAGCGCGCCGCCGCTACGCCTGTTGTGGAGTGGGGAGCTGCACACGCGCAAGGCTTTGCCCATGTTGCTGCGTGCGCTGGCACTTGTTCGTCCAGAGATTGCCTGGCAGCTGGATGTACTCGGGGATGGACCGATGCAGGCTGCCTGGTCCGCGGAGAGCCAACGGCTGGAGCTCTCCGATCGCGTTCGCTTTCTGGGGCGCCAATCGTTTACCGATGCTGTAGCAGAGATGGACAGCGCTGACCTGTTCTGCTTCACGAGCCTGCGCGATACCAGCGGCAATGTCGTTCTGGAAGCGCTTGCCGCCGGCGTGCCTGTGATGTGCTTTGATCACCAGGGGTGTGGGGACATTGTGGATGCGACCTGCGGTGTCAAGGTGCGGGTCTCCCGTCCAGAACAGGCCTATGCCGACTGGGCGAGGGCGATCGAAGATCTTGCGACGCAACCGGAGCGTCTGCTGGACCTAAGCCGTGGCGCCACGGAACGTGCCAGCCGCTTTCTCTGGTGCCATAACCATGATCGTGTGAACTCGATCTACAAAGAGCTTGCAGGGATACAGCCTGGGATTCATGGTGCGGCTGACGATGGGTTGTCCGCTTCTCGTCTCCAGAGCGTGGAGGCTTACACAGCTTGAGCTCGGTTCCGCTTGCGGCTCCGACGCCGGTCGAGGCTGTTGCTTCGCGTTCAGCGGGCAGCGTGTTGGAACGTATCGGCACAAGGCTGCGCCAGGGGCTGCGAGGGGGCGCCGCCTACGCGCTGGCGGATCAACTGGTGTTCAGTTTTGGCAACATGGTCGTTGCGGCGTTGTTGAGCCGGCATTGCTCGTTGATGCAGTTTGGAATTTACATCCTGACGCAGCGTGTGATGGACGTGATGATCCAGCTGTCGAACGGCTTTCTGTGGACGCCGTTCACCTTTGCCCTGCCGACCTTGAGCGCCGGGCGGCGAGCACAGTACCAGGGCAGCATCGTGTTTCTGCAGGTGTGTCTTTGCGTGCTCTTCAGCGGGGTCGTCTGGTTTGCCGCGCGGGGAACGGCAGGGGCGGCGCACGTGGCCCTGCATGCAACGTTTGGACCCCTGATCGTCGCCGGAGGGGGCATCCTGTTTCGCGAGTTCACGCGGCGCCTGTATTTTGCGCACATGCGCTTGAAAGAGGCGTTCTGGACGGATTTTGCTACGGTGCTGCTACAGATTGCGGGCGTGGAATGGCTGTACCGGACAGGGCGGCTGAACGTACCGCTGACGTTGATCGCGCTGTGCAGTGGCGCTGTAGTCGTGAGCCTGTGGTGGTTGCTGCGGGAGTGGGGTGAGTGGACGCTAAATTGCCGCGTGGCCTTCGCCGACCTGCGTCAGGACTTCCGGCTGGGGAGATGGCTCTTCACGGGCAACATGGTCGCGCTGGCCAGTGCGCAGTGCAATCCCTGGGTGTTGAATGCCTTGCTGGGCAGCTCGTTTGTGGGGACGTATTCCATTTGCGAGAGCCTGGTGAATATACCCCGGGCTGCGCTGACGAGCCTGCAGAACGTGATGGGGCCAACGGTGGCTCGCGCGCATCATGAGAACGGCGTGGCAGGGGTTCGCGATACGGTGAGGCGGCTTGACCTGATCCTGTTGCTTGCGTCGTGCGGCTTTGGCGTCCTGCTATGGGCGGCCAGCCCCGCGATTGCTCGCGTGATCTACCGGTATGCCCCGGCGGACACGAGGCTCGTCACGTCCATGCTGGCGATAAATCTCGCGGCGTTTGCCTGCACGCTGGCCCAGTCGTATGGACTCATGGCGCTGGGGCGTGCCGAAGCCACGCTGTATGCAAATCTGATCGGCCTGGGACTGCAGGCCAGCGTATGCGTGTTTCTGGTGCGCTCCCTGCATGTTCCCGGGGCGGCGCTGGCGCTGCTGCTCGGCAGTGTGGGGGTGCTGTTTGCGCGGGGGTGGATGTACTCCCGTGAGACGAAGAAGGCGGCATACCCGTTGGGTATGCCGCCTTCTTCCACCCAAAGCGCTCAGGTCGTTTAGACAGCCTCGACGATGCCGTGCCAAGAGGTTGCGGCTTCGAGGGCGCGGTTGACATTCTGAATGTTCGCAACGCCTGTGGTGCTCAGCCACTCGCTGAAAGCCTCCTTGCCTCCCTTGGCGAAGACGGACACGCCGTCTTTCCAGGTAGCGCGGCCGCAGAGGACGCCGTTGAAGGCAACGCCCGACTCGGCAGCCAGCTCCAGTGTTTCGATGAACACCGGGTTTGAGACGCCAGCGGAAAGGTAGATGAAGGGAAGCGTGGTGGTAGACGCGGTGCTCCGGAAGTGCTGCAGGGCCTCGGCGCGTGTATAGGCAGCTTCGCCCTTGTAGGCCTGGGTTCCCTGCACGTACTGCATGCTGATGGGCACCTCCACCTTGAGGACGTCGATAGCGTACTGCGGCTTGCTGAACTCGGTCATGGAGCCGGCCACGATGGACGGCTTCTTGCGGGCATATTCGAGGGTGTCTTCCTTGATGCCGTCGGCGTCGTACCCGACGAACTCGCAGAAGAAGGGAAGATCAAAGGCGCGGCATTCCGCCCCGACACGCTCGATAAAGGCGTGCTTGACGTTGTTGATGGCCGGGGTGTCGAAGGGGCAGTAGTAGAGGAGGATCTTGATGCAATCCGCGCCAGCTTCTTTGAGGCGCAGCACGCTCCAGTTGTCGAGCAGATCCGGCAGGCGTCCCGCCGTGGCGGCGTCGTAGCCGGTCTTTTCGTAGGCCAAGAGGAGACCTTTGCCGTGCAGGTGCTTTGTGGCCGGCAGGCCGAACTCAGGGTCGAGCAGCATGGCCGAGGCGTACTGCGTGAGTGTGTCGGTCACCATGGATTTAAAGAGTTCGAGGTCATGGCCGTCGGCGGACCCGCCCCGTGCCGCTTCCAGCGACTTCAACAGTGATCCGCGCTGATCCATTGCCGCTGCGGCGATCACACCTTTTTCGTTCGAAACCGCTTTCAGTCCAGCCAGTTTGCCCGGCGTCAGCTTGATCATTTTCCCCATCCTATGGCCCGTTCTCCCGGGCGCTGCTCTCAGGCAAGGATTGTACCGTGGAGGGGTGAAGCGGCCTCCGTCCAGCGTCCTGCCACGTAGTGGGATGCCAAATTCTTGCAAGCTAACGGCGAGGTCAGAGCCGGAGTTGCTGACACAGCACTTCTGCCAGGACGACCAGATGCTCCAGTGACGGAGCCAGCTCGGATCCTGCGGTGCGGAGCGCCAGCTGCGATTCGAGCAGGAGACCGGAGACAGACGCGCTCAGCTCGCGCTGCAGCGAGATCATCGCAGCGGTCCGTGCCTTTCTGACATCATTTTGTCGACGCGCCAGGGCCGCACGAAGTTGACGAACGATCCGCGCGGGGTTGGCAAGGCCAAAGTTCACCTCCAGCACGAAGGCTTCCCCGGCTAGGTCATAGAGACTCTTCAGATTGGCTTCGTTCTCGAGAGCTATTGCTTCCTCGATGACGACGAGAGTGAAGCTTTTGTGCTGCAGCACCTCCGCACATCGACGCCCATCCGCGACCGAGGTGACGGCGGCCTGGAGTTCGCCAGCGAGCAATTGTGCGACGCGCGCCGAGGACGATTCTGCGGCGTAGAGCAGAACCTGGGGCGCAGGCGTGACGTCAGGGGAGAAACGAGGAGAGGAAAAGGCGGGGTTGGCCGCGCGACCGTCAGTTTGCGTGATCAAGGCCGTAGTCCTTCAGTTTGCGATACAGCGTTGTTTTGCCAATGCCGAGCACCTTGGCTGCCCGGATCTTGTCGCCCCGCAGATGTTCCAGGGTGCTGACGATGGCCTGCTTTTCCATCTCCTGCAGCGTGAGGACGGGTGCCGTGAGAATGGCGGGTGCCGTGGCGGTGGCGGCGTCCAGGGCGGAGGTAAAGTTTTGCACCTGGGTGGAGAGGTCTTCAAAGTGAAGGATGTGATCGTTGGAAACCGTGCAGGCGCGGGCGACCATGGCTTCGAGCTCGGCGACGTTGCCGGGCCAGGCGTAGCCCACCATGGACTCCCATCCGCCGTCGGAGAATTTGAAGTCGATGCCGTGTTCCCGGCGGTGATCTTCGAGGAAATGCTCCGTCAGGCTGGCGAGGTCTGCGGCGCGCTCCCGCAGGGGTGGTACACGGAGGTTCACGACGGCCAGCTTGTAGAACAGGTCTTTGCGAAAGCGGCCCTGTTCTACGCGCCCCTCGAGATTCTTGCTGGAAGAGGCCAGCACCCGTGCGGTGAAGGGAACCGGGGAGCCCCCCGGTGCGGAGGATCGGATCTGCTTCGTTTCGAGGGTGCGGAGGAGGCGGGACTGGACCTGAAGGCTGAGGGCGCCGATCTCGCCGAGGTAGATGGTACCTTCGCGCACCACGGCCAGGAGACCCTCTTTGCCCTGTGACTCGGCAGCGCCGGGCTCGCTGCCGAAGAGCTCGGTTTCGAGGCGCGAGGGCTCGATGCAATCACAGTCCACCGGGACGAAGGGGCTGCTCGCGTGGGGGCCGTTGGCATGGATGGCGCGCGCGACGACCTCCTTGCCGGTACCGCGCTCCCCGGTGATGAGCACGGGGTGGCGGGTGATGGCGACCTTGGACACAATGCGCAGGAGTTTCTGAATGCCGCTGGACTGGCCGATGATCCTGCCGGACGCGATGCCGGCCTGGAGCCTGTCCTCGAGCGCGCGGCTGCTTTGCGATCGCTGCCGGAGGGAGATGGCCTGCTCGAGGATGGCGGTGACCTGATCGAGGGCGAAGGGCTTGGGGAGAAAGTCTCCGGCACCGTGGCGCATGAGGTCGACGGCGGAGCTGACGGTGGCGAAGGCGGTCATCATGACGACAAAGGACCGCGGGTTGGCGGCGCGCAGATCCTTCAGCAGCTCCGCACCGGTGCCGCCCGGCAGGCGGAGGTCCAGAAAGGCGACATCGAAGAGCGTGGTGGCGATCAGGGAGCGTGCATCCGGGACCGAGGCCGCGGTGTAGACACGGCAGCCCAGGCTTTCGGCGACACCCGCGCAGACGGAACGAACGGAGTCGTCGTCCTCGACGACCAGCACGTCGAGCGCGCCGGCGGGTCCGATGCGTCGTGTTTCGGGCGAAGCAGGGATACTGCGTTCCGAAGGAATAACTCCGGGATTGGATCGCGATCTCAGCGGTTGCATACGTCCAGGTTCAGGGGAACATGCGTGGGCGGATCGCAGAAGTGCGCTTAAGTTGCACGGTGCCACCAGGCGTGGCATCGCGCCGAGGGTCTGCCGAACGAGTTTCCTATAATCGCGGTATGTCTTCCGATCTGTCTCTTCCGCGCGGTGATGGCCGCACGCCCTTTCAGGCACGCCCGCTGCGCCTCACCCCGCACTTTGTTGCCACTCCGGAAGGTTCTGTACTGATTGAAACCGGCCACACGCGGGTGCTGTGCAATGCGAGCATTGAGAACACCCTGCCGGGATGGCTGCGTAACTCGGGCCGGGGCTGGGTGACGGCGGAGTACGGCATGCTGCCACGCGCCACCCTGACGCGCAGCCCACGGGAGAGCGAGCGTGGCAAGGTGGGTGGAAGGACGCATGAGATTCAGCGCCTGATTGGCCGCAGCCTGCGTTCGGTGGTCGATATGAAGCTGTTGGGCGAGCGGACAGTGATCCTGGACTGCGATGTGCTGCAGGCGGACGGCGGCACGCGGACGGCGGCGATCACGGGGGCCTGTGCGGCGCTGGCGATTGCGCTCGACAAGCTGATGCAAGCGGGTACGTTGAAGAAAAGCCCTATCCGGGAGATGGTGGCGGCGACTTCTGTGGGCCTTGTGGACGGCCGTGTGCTGCTGGACCTGAACTACGAGGAAGACAGCCGCGCCGATGTGGATATGAACGTGGTGATGACGGCCTCGGGCGGGCTGGTGGAGACGCAGGCAACGGCGGAGCGCGACACCTACTCCCGTGCGCAACTGGACGCCCTGCTCGATGCGGCGCAGGATGGGATTCGCGACCTGCTGGTGGCCCAGCAGGCCTGTGTGGAGGCGGCGCGGTAGGGCTGTCTCGGAAGGAGTCCCTGTATGGCGTGTCATCACTTCGATCACCTGGAGCCAGTCAAGCGTGCGAGCGTCGGTTGCGCAGAGTGCGTGAAGGCGGGCGATACGTGGGTACAGCTGCGGGAGTGCCTGGCCTGCGGCAACGTCGGTTGCTGCGACTCGTCCAAGAACCAGCACGCTACCAAGCATTTTCAGGCGACACAGCACCCGGTGATGAAGTCCGCTGAGCCGGGGCAGAAGTGGGGCTGGTGTTACGTGGACAAGGTGATGGTTGACCTGTCGTGAAATAGGACAGCTGACCTGCGTGGCTCCACGGTAGACTGCCGTCATGGAGCTCCGTCTTCAAGGGTTGGATTTGCCCCTGCATATACGCCCGGAGCACCCGTTTTCCGAGGAAGACCTGCTTCGCTTCTGCGCGGCGAATGAGACCTTGCGCATCGAGCTTGAAGTAAATGGAGAGCTGAGTGTTATGTCTCCTACGGGTGGCGGAACGAGCAATATCAACGCCCAAATCACGTACCAACTCGTGAAATGGACGGAAGAGGATGGGCGCGGAACGGCATTTGATTCAAACGGCGGCTTTCGGTTAGCGGACGGGTCGATCCGTGCCCCCGACGCGTGTTGGGTTTCCTGGTCGCGGTGGAATGCGCTGACCGCGGAGCAGCGACGCGGCTTCGCCCCGCTTTGCCCGGAGTTCCTCATGGAGCTACGCTCGCCAACGGACAGCCTGCCGGAACTGCAAGCCAAGTTGCGGCAGTGGATTGCCAACGGCGCCGAGCTGGCGTGGCTTATCGATATTGACCGCAAGGTTGTCGAAGTGTATCGTCCGGGCTTTTCGGAGCCCGATGTGCTGGAGGCGGTGAGTGCAGTCTATGGCGAGGGTCAGGTTGGCGGTTTTGTGCTTGAGATGTCGCGCATCTGGGCCTAAGGTCCGCCCAGAAAAGCCGCGCTGAGCGATGCTGGTAGTCTGAGATTTTGAACGATAAAACCCAGGAGAACAACAGACTTGTCGGATCCAGTCATCATCACCGTACGACCCAATGGTCCCTTGCGCATTGAAGGTCACATCATTCTGAAGGACGCGGACGGGCAGGAGTGGGACCTTGCGGGCAAGCCCGCCATTGGCCTTTGCCGCTGCGGACTGAGCGAGAAGCGGCCGTTCTGCGATGGTTCGCATTCACGGCAGGGATGGCAGTGCATGGCCAGCCCCGGCAACCTGACTGGCAAGTAGGAGCAGCGTCGTGAGGCTTAGGGGCAAGGCAAGTGTTGCGGCAGTGTGGGCGTCCGTACTCGTAACGAGTGTCGCGGGGTGGGGGCAACAGCCTGACCCGCCCCTGCTCCCTGATCCGGCGCATGTTCAGGACGAGGCTGCGCCCTCCGGGTACCACGGACCGCTGTATACCCGCGAAGAGGTAATGGTGCCTGTGCGTGACGGCGTCAAGCTGCACACCGTGATCTATCGGCCGCGGGGCAGTGCGCTGACGGGCGTGCCTTTGCCATTTCTGATGCAGCGCACACCTTATGGCGTGAGCAGCATGACGGCGCGGGCGATCGAAAGCGGCAAGCCCGAGCTGGCAGCCAGCGGCTACGTCTTTGTCTTTCAGGACATTCGCGGACGGTATGGCTCCGAGGGCCGGTTCGTGATGAATCGGCCCATTGTGTCGCATGCGGCAAAGACCGACGTTGACGAGACGACCGATACACGGGACACCATTGACTGGCTGCTGAAAAACGAGCCCAACAACGCGGGGAAGTTCGGAGTACTTGGCATCAGTTACCCGGGCTTTCTGGCGATTATGGCCGGGCTGGACGCGCATCCCGCGGTAAAGGCCATCAGCCCACAGGCGCCGATGACCGACATCTGGATGGGGGATGACTTCTTTCATAACGGAGCGTTCCGCGAGACCTACGGCTTTGACTACGTGCAGGAGCTGGAGGCGCAGAAGACCGACGTGCGCCCGGATGCGCAGGAAGACCAGTACGACTTCTTTCTGAAGCAAACGAACTTTGCCGGGGCTGCAGCGGCGGTTGGGATATCGCAGCTGCCCACCGCACAGCGCTTTCTGAATGAGCCAACCTATACGAAGTTCTGGCAGGACATGGCTGTCCAGCGGAGGCTCGGGAAGCCCGAGGTGCCGACGCTGGAGGTGGGCGGGTATTGGGACCAGGAAGACATGTGGGGCCCCCAGGCCGAGTATGCCGCCCTGCATGCGCATGAAGATAAAGAGGATCCGCAGCACAAGGTGTTTCTGGTGCTTGGGCCCTGGAACCATGGGGGATGGGCGCGTGGCCCCGGCGACGAGTTGGCGAGCAAATACGGCAAGATCAGCTTCGACGGGCAGCGGACCGGGGAGTACTACCGCGCGACCTTTGAGGCGCCCTTCTTTGAGCTGTACCTGAAGGGGAAAACGGGATTCGATCTCCGCGACACGGCAAGCTTTCGCACCGGAGAGAACCGGTGGCATCGCTACGCGGCGTGGCCGCCCAGTGAGGGCTTTCGGTCCGTGAACGTCTACCTCCGTCCGGAGAAGACGTTGCGTTTGGCGGCACCGACCGACAGCGCAGCCTCGGCAGCGGTGGCGGCGGCCTACCTGGCGGACCCGGCCAACCCGGTCCCGTATCGCCACCGGCCCGTCCAGTCGACGTATGGCAAGAGTTCACAGTGGCGGACGTGGCTGGTGGAGGACCAAAGCTTCGTCGCGGACCGGAAGGATCTGGCCAGTTTCAGCACACCGGTGCTCACGAAGGACGTGACAGTGACGGGGGACGTGCTGGCCGACCTGTTTGCGGCTACGACCGGCACGGATGGCGATTGGGTTGCCAAGCTGATCGACGTTGCCCCTGACGGCGGCTACCAGCTGATGGTGGCCGAGGAGATTCTGCGTGGCCGTTACCGCAATGGGTTCACCACCCCCGAGGCTGTGAAGCCGGGCGAGGTGAACGAGTACAAGTGGAGCCTGCACGGGGTGGACCACACCTTTCTGAAGGGGCACCGGATGGCCCTGGAGGTGCAGTCGAGCTGGTTTCCGTTGTATGACCGCAACCCGCAAACCTTTGTGCCGAACATCATGGACGCCCCGCCGGCGGCGTACAAGGCGCAAACCATTACGCTTTATGCTTCACCGCAGTACCCCTCCCACGTCGCGCTGCCGGTTGCAGACGGAGCAGAGCTGCCGTAGACCCGATGACGCCGTCTTTATCTCCCCATCGGCTTTGTTCGCAATGTCCACAAGTCTCCGAAACTTTTGTTCTTACGGGTCGTATTCCATTTGAGCCCGCAAGCACTCTTATAAGCACCTGCGGCTGAAAACGTGCGGGTTCGATGGCAAGCAGGTCTTATCGGCATCGAACCAGTTCGGTCCCCAGCAGGTCAGGACACCTTTATGACGATGAAGAACTCCCGGATTGCTTTGCCCCTCGCCGCGTTTCTCTCCCTGTCCTCGGCAGCGTTGACTGCGCAAAATGCGGCCTCCCCCGCCCCCGCGACGCAGACGGGTGCACCGCGGCAGAGTGGCACCGTCAAAGCCGTTACTCCGCAGGATTTCGTTCTGACCCTGGCAAGTGGCCAGGATTATGCCGTGACCGTGCCAGCTTCGGCGCACATCTTGCTGGTAGACCCTGCGACGCGCGACCTGAAGAACGCGCAGCCTGGCACCATGGCGGATGTTGCTGCCGGGGATAAGGCGATCGTGCTGGGTACGGCGGGCGACGCTGGACAGATGATGACCGCTACGCGGGTGCTGCTGCTAAAGTCGGGCGCGATTGCCGCGTTGCATGCAGGGGAACAGGCCGCATGGGCACGCAGCCTCGGGGGCATCGTAAAGACGGTGGATTCGTCGACGGGCGTCATCATGGTGGCTAACGGCAGCCGAAATTACACGATCAATACGTCGGCGAGCACGGTGGTGCGCCGCTATGCCGGTGCATCCATACGCTTTGAGGATGCGGTCAAGAGTACCGTAACTGCGGTCCAGGCTGGAGACCAGGTGCAGGCGCGCGGCCAGCGTTCCGCCGATGGCATGACACTGGCGGCCGACGAGATCGTGACCGGGTCGTTCAGTAATTTCTCCGGGACGCTGACGGCGGTCGATACAACTGCCGGGACGGTGACCCTGAAAGATCTTGCTACGAAGAAGACCGTGACCGTGGCGATTAGTGGACAGACAAACCTGCGTAAATTGCCAGCGGGCTATGGCCAGGGTGCGGCAGGCGCGAGTGGGGCAGGGGGTAGCTCTCCGGCTGGGGCGAATGGACAGTCGGCGACCGGGTCCACGGCGCCTTCGGCACAGGGAGGCACGGGCGGCGGTGGTGCGGGTGCGGGCGCCAGCGGACGCTCCGGCGCTGGCCATCTTGATCTTTCAAGGATCATGAATCGTCTGCCGACTGAAACGGCAGCGGAACTGAAGCAGGGCGACGCTGTGATGATCGTTGCGTCCAATGCCGGAGACAGCGGCAATCCCACGGCCATCACGCTGCTGAGCGGTGTGGAAAAGATTCTGGCAGCCTCGCCTGCCGGGCAGAACACGCTGTCGCCATGGAGCCTGGGCAGCCAGGGCGAGGCCGGTGAAGGTGCCGGTGCAGGTTCCGGCGGGCGATAAAGCGGACCAGACTCCATCGGTACCGAAGAATGAACAAACTTCCATTTTGATTTTCGAGGAGACGGATGCAGCTTCCAATAGGTCTATCAGCGGGTGCGGTGTGCATGCTTCTAGGTGCAGGAGCTACCGCGGCGGCACAGACGGCAGCGCCCGCTGCCAACCAGACGACTCCGACCAATCCGGCAACAGCGCCGCAGGTCGTAACACCCGCCACGCCGCAGACTGCGGGCACGGGTACCGGGCAGGGGCAGGC
>CAXTVC010000006.1:27871-31245 GCA_964247615.1 uncultured Acidobacteriaceae bacterium | reverse complement strand
AAGCTGCAGATCGGTCAGCAGGAGGTGGTCATCAACGTCGATGCAAACGCGTTGACGTTATCGGTTGATCCCGATGCCAATGCCAGCTCTACTGTCATCCAGGGCAAGGATCTGGAGGCGCTTTCGGATGATCCGGATGAGCTTTCCAGTGAGCTCTCCGCGCTGGCCGGCCCGGCGGCCGGTCCTAACGGCGGGCAGATTTACGTAGACGGTTTCACGGGCGGTCAGCTGCCGCCCAAGTCGTCGATCCGTGAGATCCGCATCAACCAGAACCCGTTTTCGGCCGAGTATGACCGCATCGGCTACGGCCGCGTGGAGGTCTTCACCAAGCCGGGCACGGACAAGTATCACGGCAATTTTCAGGTTAATGGAAACCCCTCGCAGTTCAACTCGCCGAACCCGTTGAGCGCAGCGTACCAGCCGCCATATCACACCATTTTCATGTTCGGGAACATCACGGGACCGCTCGGCAAGAAGGCGTCGTTCTCGGTCGGTGGGTCGCACCGTGACATCGAGGACAACCAGTTCACGAACGCCACGCTGTACACCACGGCGGCCGGCCTTACGACGCCCTGCGCACCGGGCACGACCGTGGGCTGCGCGTCCTATGTGACCAACATCTTTACGCACTACCCGCAGGTCCGCACCGACATTTCGCCGCGGTTTGATTTTGCCCTGGGCGACAAGAATGTACTGACTACGCGGTTTCAGTACGTGCAGAACGACAGCACCAATGCCGGGATCGGGAACCTGACCCTGCCGGATTCGGCGTACAACAGCGACGCCAAGAGCTTCATCATCCAGGCCAGCGACACGCAGACCTGGAGCGCCAAGCTGATCAACGAGACGCGGTTTGAGTGGGAGCGCGAGCAGAGTTCGGATGCGCCGCTGTCCACAGCGCCATCCGTGTCCGTGCAAGGCTCGTTTGCGTACGGTGGTGCCTCGGTGCAGAACACCTCTGACACCTCGAACCACTTTGAACTGCAGAATTACACCTCACTCGCGCTCAAGAAGAATTTCATCCGCTTCGGCGGACGCCTTCGTACCACGAGTGACTCGCAGTATGCCGCGGGCAACACTAACGGGGCGTTTACCTATACGGACACGACGTACAACGCAGCGACGGACGGCGCAACGGATCACAGCTACGCCACGGGTACGCCGTCACAGTTCAGTTTCACCAAGCTGAACAGCTCCAATATTCATTACAACTACGCGGACCTTGGTCTCTACGTGGAAGACGACTGGAAGCCGATCAGCAACCTGACGGTAAGCTACGGTCTTCGCTACGAGACGCAGAATTACATCAACGACCACCACGACTTCGCGCCGCGCGTGAGCCTGGCGTACGGGCTGGGGAAGAACGCTCCGAAGACGGTGCTGCGCGCCGGCTTTGGCATCTTCTATGACCGGTTCAGCACTGGGTACATCGGCAATCTGGTCAAGTACAACGGTGTGGCGACCACGCTGTTTACCTCCACCGCTGTTCCGACAGACTGTGGCCCTGCAAATCTCACCGCGTGTCTCGCGAGCACGACGGCATCCAGCGGATCCGTCTACACCATCAGCGATGGCAGTGTGGCCCCGACGCTGCGAACGCCGTACCTGATGCAGTTTGCCGGTGGGTTTGACCAGCAGGCGGGTCGTCATGGCACCGTTTCGGTGAACTATATCCACTCCCAGGGTGTGCATGAGCTTGCGCTTGAGAACGTCAACTACCCGAAGGATGGCACGATACCAGTTGGCCAGTATTCGGTGAACAACCAATACTTCTCCGGCGGCACCCTGGTGCAGGATCAATTGCTTGTGAATGGGCGCCTGCAGAGCACGAAGTGGCTCTCGTTCTTCGGCTACTACGGCCTGAACTTTGCAAAAGGCGATACCAACGGGAATGGCTCCGCGATCACTGTGCCGTACGACATCCATGCGGATTATGGGCGAACGACGCAGGATACACGCAATCGCGCCTTTTTCGCAGGGTCTGTGACACTGCCCTACCTGATCCAGTTCAGCCCGTTCATGATCGCGCAGAGTGGGTCGCCGTATAACGTGACGCTGGGCACGGATCAGAACAACGATAGCTACTTCAATGAGCGGCCGCGTGCGCTGCCGGCCGCGATGGTCAACGGCAATTCCGTGAAGTCGATCCCGGGCTGCAGCCTCGGCTTTGCACAGCCTACTGATCCTGTCTCGGCGGGCTACGATACCGCACCGATCAACGCCTGCACCGGACCCAATCTGCTTAC
The DNA here is from genome assembly GCA_964247615.1 of uncultured Acidobacteriaceae bacterium. Taxonomy (GTDB): domain Bacteria; phylum Acidobacteriota; class Terriglobia; order Terriglobales; family Acidobacteriaceae; genus Granulicella. The sequence continues at coordinate 28,999 of CAXTVC010000006.1, read as the reverse complement.
CTTCAACATGCGGCTTACGAAGGCTTTCGGTTTCGGTGAGAAGACCGGCAATCGTGGTGGCGACAGCGGCGGGGGCGGTGGACGCAACGGGGGAGGACCGGGCGGCGGCGGTGGTGGCGGAGGCCGTGGCGGTGGTCCTGGAGGCCCTGGCGGCGGTGGTGCCAGCACGGGTCGACGCTACAGCGTGGCGCTCGGTGTGAACATTCAGAACCTGTTCAACAACCGCGATCTGGCGAACCCGATTTCGACGTTCACGTCCCCGCGCTTTGGACAGAGCATTCAGCTCGTGGGCGGTCCCTTCACACAGCAGAGTGCTGTGCGACGACTTTCGCTGCAGGCGTCTTTCAACTTCTAGATACCTTATTTGCTAGAAAGCCCGAGCACAGAGCTACCTCTGGGCCCGGGCTCCTGGCTTTTGGGGGTCGTAGAAGTTGCCTGGGTTTCAGGGAACTGAGGCATCGCGGCGGTCGGGGCAGCCTGGGGCGCGATCACAGGGCTCGGCGTAGCTTCGACAGGTGGCAGCGGTGCAGGGGCAAAGGTGAAGTCGGTCTGTTGTGGGCTTTCCTTTTGCGCTGCAAACACCACAGTTTTTGCGTTGAGAAACTCACGCATGCCAGCAGCCGAGAGCTCACGGCCATAGCCGGATTGCTTGATGCCGCCGAAGGGCAGCCGCGGATCACTGGCTACGGGGGTGTTGAAAAAGACGGCCCCTGCCTCGATCCTGGAGGCAAGGCGTTCCTGCTCCGCGGCGTTGCTTGTCCAGCAGCTGGCGCCCAGCCCGAAGGGCGTGTCGTTGGCCACTTCGATGGCCTCGTCCAGCGATCCCACACGGAAAAGGAAGGCAAGCGGACCGAAGGTTTCCTCGGCGTATACCGCTGCCGTGCGAGGGACCCCCGAGATGACGGTGGGCTCGACATAGAAGCCGGAGACGTCCAACCGTTTGCCCCCGGTAAGCAGCTTGCCGCCGGCAGCGACGGCGTCGTTGACCTGCCGCAGGAGTTTGTCGACGCCCTCGGCCGTGGCGAGCGGACCAAGCTCTGTGATCTCGAGAGCCGGGTCGCCGACGATGATCGCCTGCAGGCCTTCTACCAGGCCGCGCTCGAACTCCTCATAGATGTCAGCGTGGAC
>CAXTVC010000006.1:0-27771 GCA_964247615.1 uncultured Acidobacteriaceae bacterium | reverse complement strand
CGCCTGCAGGCTGCCCCGAGGGAAGCCGGCGCGGCGGATGAGTGCTTCAATCGCGAGGGCACATTGGGGTACGTTGGGCGCATGCTTAAGCAGGCAGACGTTGCCGCCCATCAGGGCTGGCGCTACGAAGCGAAAGACCTGCCACAAGGGGTAGTTCCAGGGCATGATGGCCAGCACAACACCCAGCGGGTCCCAGCGCACATAGCTCTGTGCGTGCTCTGTTTCGATGGGCTCTGCTTCCAGGATGCGTTCGGCGTGCTCGGCGTAATAGCGGCAGACATCGGCGCACTTCGCCACTTCAAGACGTGCGGCTGTGATGGGTTTGCCCACCTCCGTGACGAGCAGCGTTGCGAGCTCGTCGCGGTCGCTTTCCAGCAACAACGCAAGGCGGCGCATCCAGAAGCGACGATGCTCCAGGGTCTCCGCGGCGTAGCTTTTTGCGGCGCTGGATGCGAGCTCAAGCTTGGCCTGAACGGCCTGTGGTGTCAGGGGATCGAAGCGCCTGAGCACTTCACCGGTGGCAGGGTTCAGCGTCTGAATCATCCGTCGTTCGCGCTCCATCGTTCGCCGCGCAGGCAGGAGAGATGCCCTTGCTGGTACCTAGTCTACCCTCCCGTTACCTAGGCTTGGTTACGTCTGTTTACCAGCCCGAAAGCGTCCTCAGAGCCTCGGCGAGGACCTGCGTCCCGAGCGCGATGGAGGCAGGCGAGGTGTACTCATCCGGACGGTGGGACACACCGCCGCGACATGGCACAAACAGCATGGCTACCGGGGTCGTCCGCGCCATGAAGCTGGTGTCGTGGTAGGCGCGGGAGATCATGGGCTTCACGCTTGCCCCTGCGCTTGTGGCGGTATCGTGCAGCAGCTGGATCAGGTGGGGGTCGCAGGTTGTGGGAAGGTCCGCGTTGATCAGCTCCTCCGTGATCGTCACTCCGCGGTGTTCGCTGATGGCCAGGGTCGCCTGGCGAATGTCGGCCATGATGGCTTCGCGGATACCCACGTCGGTGTCGCGGATATCCAGCATGAAAGTGACGTGAGAAGGCACGGCATTGACGGCACCGGGGAAGACGTCCAGTTTGCCGACGGTGCCCACGCTGTTGTTGCCCGAGCCTGCCTGGTGATTGGCCTGCAGGACGCGTTCTTCGATCGCGAGTACCAGCTCGGCCGCGGCACACAGGGCGTCGCGACGGTCTGGCATCAGAAGGGCGCCGGCGTGGCCGCCGAGTCCCTGAACGGTGTAGCGGTAGCTTGCCGGTCCGGCGATGTGAGTGACGATGCCGAGATCGACTCCCTCACCTTCGAGCAGAGGTCCCTGTTCAATGTGCAGTTCCAGCCAGGCAGTGTAGGCGGGACGATGGGCGGGCACGTCCGTGAGCGGGCCAGTGAAGCCGGCTGCCTGCCTCACGCTGGCCAGCGTGCCCCCTTGCGGTGCTCCAGTCTGTGTCTCGTGCAGACGATCCGGCAGGGCATCGGCCGTCTCGGGGGAGAGGGTGCCGTTCAGCAGGCGTGAGCCCAGGCAGCCAATGCCGAAGCGGGTTGGCTCTTCGCTGGTGAAGAGGAGAAGTTCGATGGAGCGGCGTGGCGTGAAGCCCCCTTCGCGCAGCGCACGCATGGCTTCAAGGCCACCGAGCACTCCCACGGTACCGTCATACATGCCCGCGAAAGGGATGGCATCAATATGCGAACCGGTGGCCACCGCAGGCAGATCGGGCTCGGTGCCTGGCCAGCGGACGAAGGTGTTGCCCACGGCGTCTTCGCGCACATGGAACCCTGCCTGCCGGGCGCGTTCTTTAAACCAGGTCCGCGCTTCGAGATCACGCTGCGTAAAGATGATGCGGGTGACGGCCTGTTGTGGCTCGGGAAGCGAGGGGTCCGCTTTGACCGGGCAGTCGGTCAGCGAGGCGAGGTGACGCAGTTCGCCTATCAGGCGATCAACATCGATTGTGAGATTCGGGACGGTCATCCGAGCACGTGCCGGTTGAAATTTTTGTAGATGATGTATTTCGCGGGAGCCTTCCCGACGGCTGCAAACCATTGCGGGCAGAAGGGGGCCATCCAGATGACGTCGCCTGCCGTGACGGGATGCCAGTCGTCGCCGAGGCGATAGATGCCGCTGCCTTCCAGCATCAGCAGGCCGTGCTCCATGTAGTGCACCTCTACCTGGCCCAGCGCGGTGCCGGGTGCATAAGTCATGGTGTTCACGGCGAAGTCAAAGGCCACCGTGCCGGGAAGCAGCGAGCGAACCTGGAGGTCTTCGTCGCCGTTCAGCGGAGTGGGTGCTATGTCTTCTTCATGGCCGGTCAGAAGGCCGGGCTGAGGCTGCTCTGCCTCGTTCAGGCTGAGAGGAACGAACGGCTTCTCGATCACCAGCAGGCGCACAGAGACTGCCGCTTCCAGGGTGTGGTTTCCATCGAGCAGGTAGCTATAGGAGCCCGCGCGAAGGCCATGCGGCGATGAAGATTGTGAAGCATGCAGCGTGACCTCACCGTCCAGCACATAGACGAAGCGCTGGGTGAGGCCACCTCCCAAGGAGCCACCGGGTGCGAGCTCCACCGTGGTCATGGCGAACTGCGCGCCCATCTGCGGCGCGACGTGAACGATGGCTGTGCCACGATCCAGGCCGGGCAGCGGTGTGCGCACGAATGCATCCGGCGTATGCAGCAGGTAGTCACGGCGGCTGACACTGCGAGTAGAGCCAAGGTGATGCATATGGGGCCAATTGTAATGTGGCTGCTGCGACGCCCGGTTAGAGATGAAGCCGTTGCACCAGCTCCAGCACGGTGGCGAGTGCCGCTTCCACATCGCCCTCCAGAACCGTCTCCCCTGGATGATGGCTGATGCCGCCTGGTGATCGGACGAAGAGCATGGCCGCCGGTACATACGGGGCCAGGATCATGGCGTCGTGGCCCGCACCCGAATACATGCGCGCGGTGCGGTAGCCGGCAACGTCCGCGGCAGCTTCCAGGCCGTCGGCAAGGGGTGCGCTTAGCGGAACGGAGGGCTGCTCGGACAGCGTTCTGGCGCGTACGCGCACGCCTCGTGCCTGCGCGATGTGCTCTGCCCTGGTAAGCAGGCGCGCTACGGCGGCATGGCGTGATTCGTCGCTTGGATGGCGCACATCCAGGGAGACCCTTGCCTCGCCGGGCACCACGTTGGTAGCGCCTGGTGAGACTGCGATGCGGCCTACCGTTGCGACCAGTTGTGTGTAGCTCGAAGCGAAGCGTTCGACCTCGACAATCCACTGTGAGGCGGCCACGAGGGCGTCTGCACGGAGTCCCATGGGCGTGGTGCCGGCGTGGTTTGCCTGGCCGGTAAACGTGAGCTCGAAGCGTGATTGCCCGATGATTGCATCCACGATGCCGAGGGGTATGTCCTCCGTCTCCAGGCGGGGTCCCTGCTCGATGTGGACTTCAATAGCCGCACGCGTGTTGGGCCGCAATGCGCAGCTTCCCACGATGTTTTCTGGTCGCAGACCGAAGCCGCGAATGGCCTCGCGCAGCGTGGTGCCTGCCGTATCCGTGCGGTCGAGATGCGTGTCGTTCAGGCTCCCTACAGCGGCGAGCGAAGCGGCGAAGGGGAAGCCGAAGCGCACGCCTTCTTCCTCACTAAAGGCGATGACCTCGATGGCAAAGGGCAGCGGCTCACCGGCGAGTTCTTCGACGACGGCCAGTCCCAATAGCACGCCAAGCGGACCATCGAAGGCGCCCGCATTCGGCACCGTGTCCAGGTGCGAGCACAGCACCAGCGTGGGCGCGTCGGGGTCCGCTGCGCGCCGCAGACCGCGCAGGCTGCCGAGGTCGTCCACGCGCGTTTCCATGCCGGCCTGTCGCATCCACCAGCCCACCAGCGTGTGGGCATCCAGGGTTGCGGGGGAGAGAAACAAGCGGGTCGTTTCACCGGGCGTGTCGGTGACGCGGGCGAGCTCACGGCAGCGTGCGATGACGCGTGCTGCACGATCGCTGCGTACGGCTGCCGTTCCGCTCAAGTGCGACGCACCGTGGCTTCAATGGTGCCGTGAGGCTCTTCGGTCGGGATGAAGATTTGATTGGGGTTGTCGATGCCGAAGCGTCCGAGATCGGCGAGCAGGTTGTGCTTGTTCGGCATGCGTAGGAAGACTTCGTCGATGGCGTTTGTGCCCGCGAGCGCGGCCTCCGCCATGGCATAGAGCGTCTGTTGCACGCTGAGTGAATCGTGCTTTGCGAAGGTTGCAACCATGCCCTCTCGCAGCCCGTTACGTAGTTTGTTGAAGTCGATTCCAGACGCGATTGCACTTGCTGTGTAAGTCCACTCCGTTGTAACGGCGGTGCCGAAGAGGCGGTCCGTTGTCTCCGGCAAGGTGGTCAAGTCATCGCGCAGGAAACCCACGAAGCCTGATTGCGCAGTCTTCAGAAGTGTCATGTTTTCGAAGCCGCTGCGGATGGAGACTTTGCCCCCTTGGCTGCGTGAGGCGTGCGTGGTCTGGCGCTCGTCGGAGCCTTTCATGAAGGCTGTGGGATAGGGTTCGCCCTCAACGATCAAGCGCTTCCATAGGTGGGACTGGATCGTGACTTCGGCTGACGTCACCTGAGCATTGCGACTCAGTATGAAGTCGATCAACTCTCCCGCGAAGAGCTCCATGCTGTCCGCGGTGGATTGGCGGGCGAGGAAATACACGGTGTTCTTGATCGTGTCGGTCGCGAGAATGCGTGTGTTATCACCTTCGGTGAAGACCTCGGCGAAGTCTCCCGTCAGCAGGATCTCGAGCGTCCAGTCGTGGAGATCGTGATGCGTGCCGTGGCGCGTGACGCGCATCAGGCGCACGCGGGACTTGCCGTAGCGATGGCTGGTCAGCTGCAGCTTAGGCGCACCGTGCTGGGCTTCGTGCATTGAGTCCGACATGGTCGTCAACTCCCGCGGTAAGTGGTGTACCCATTCGCTGTGAGCAGCAACGGGATGTGAAAGTGCTGCTCCGGATCCTCGACCGTGAAGACAATCTCGACGAAGGGATAGAGCGACGTGAGTCCTTGCGCAACGAAGTAGGGTAGGGTATCGAAGCGAAGGCGGTAGTCGCCCGTGATGAAGGTGTCATCCCCGAGAAGTGTGCGGCAACGGCCATCCGTGTCGGTTGCGCCGCGACCCATGTCGGTCCATCCTGCTTCTCCGCGCCGCGAGCACGAGACCGTGACACCCGCGGCCGGCTTGCCCCTTGCGGTGTCGAGAATGTGTGTGGAAAGACCCATGCGATGTGGGACTACTTTACACGTCTTCGCAGCGCGCAGGCGGCAGGCAGAGCCACTTGCGCAGGCGAAGCTGGGTGATGCGCCGCTGCTGCTCGGCGATCTCGCGCGCTTCGGCGTTGTCGTCGTTGCCGAGTCGCTGACGGAGAATGCTGAGGATCTCCGTCGCTGTCTTGCCAGTGGCGCAGACCAGGAAGATGTGGCCGAAGCGGGCCTCATACGCGCGGTTGGCTTCGGCAAGCGCGAGCCGGATCACCTCCGCTTCTTGTGCTGGGCTGCCCCTTTCGAGGCTGCTTTGCTCGCCCGCGCTCCAGGCGAGGCTCCTGTCGCTGGCTGCGGGGGCATGCCGGTCACCTAAGCGGGGATGGCTGTCATAGGCCTGCTGCTGGTCGTGCAACGATAGCGACGCCCAGGCAAGATCCGCCGCGCGGAAGAGCTCCCCCTCGTCGGCGAAAGGTCTGTGAAGCGCAAGCTGCGTGGCCCAGGTTTGTGAGCCGTTGCACGGCAGGATATCCCCCACGGCTGCAGCTTGCTCCGCGGCATTCCAGCTTGCGAGACGCTCGTTCATCGTCGGCCTTCGGAGAGGTCTGTGGGATCGAACAGGACAAAGCGAGAATGCTCGCGACCTTGTGGAGGTTCTGTAAATGCACCCTCGCTGTATACGCGTTGCCCGCGTACCCATGTGGACTGGACGACACCGGTTAAGCATTCGCCGAGGTAGGGAGAGATGGCATGGCGCTGATGCAGCCTGCCTGCCTCGACCTGGAAGGCCGTCTTGGTGTCAAAGGCGACGAGGCTCGCGTGCATGCCGGGAGCGATGCTCCCCGTCTGCCCCGCGAGGCCGGCAAGCTGGGCAGGCGCCGTGCTCATCCACTGGGCAAGGCGGGCAAGCGGTACCGAACGCTGCAGGCATTCTGTCCAGAGCACGGGCAGGGCGACGGAAAGAGACGGGATGCCACCCCAGGCCTCGTCGAATCGTCCCCCCTCTGTACCTGGGCCAGTTGCTTCGAGGCGCTTCATCGCGGGCGGGCAAGGGGAGTGATCCGTGGCGATCAGATCGATGGTGCCATCGAGTAATCCCTCCCATAACTGCTCACGGTTTTTGCGCGACCGTATGGGAGGCGCGCACTTGAAGAGGGTGGCGCCGTCCGGGATGTCTTCCGCGCTGCAATGCAGGTAGTGCGGGCAGGTCTCCACGGTGACAGGGAAGCCTTGGCGCTTCGCTTGTCGTAGCATGGGCAGCGCACTTGCCGCGGAGAGATGCACGATGTGCAATCGAAACGGATGTTGGCGGCAAAGGTCGAGCAGCATGGCGATGGCCTGCACCTCGGCCTCCTCTGGCCGCGAGGCGAGGTAGGTTGCGTAGCGGCGCCAGTCTGCACCGCTGCGCAGCAGGGTCGCGAAGGCTTCATCGATGGGGGCTGCGAGCTCGGCGTGCACCAGCAGCGGCAATTGAGCGCGTGCCACGTGCGGGATGGCGAGCTGGAGATTGGCGCGATCGATCTCGGTAAAGCCGTCGCAGCCTGGGTAGATCAGAAACGCCTTGAAGCCTGCGACCCCGGCCTGCGCCATCCCGTGGAGGTTTCCCTGGTTGCCGTTCACCGCGCCGCCCCACAGCGCGTAGTCGACGTAGGATTTGTCGCGCACTGCATGGCGTTTGCCCTCCAGTGCGTCGATGCCGGTGGTCTCCGGCAGACAGTTCAGGGGCATGTCCACAATCGTGGTGAAGCCGCCCGCGGCAGCGGCACGGGATCCCGTGTGGAAGCCCTCCCAGTCGGTTCGTCCGGGTTCATTGAAATGCGTGTGCACGTCGACAAGCCCGGGCAGAAGGGCTACCTCGCCCAGGTCTTCGACAGTCAGGTCCGGATCGAGCGCGTGGAATGGGAGTACATCGACAATGCGCTCGCCTTCGATCAGGACAGCGGCCTCGCGTTCGCCCTCGGGCGTGATGACGCGACGGGAACGCAGAGCATGTACCATGGTGCTGATTATGCCCGGACGTCCAGAGTTTATGCAGCAAGCGATTCATCTTGCTACGGAGAACGTGCTGCACGGCCGTGGCGGACCGTTCGGCGCGGTCGTGGTGAGGGACGGCACAGTGGTTGCTACCGGGGCCAATCAGGTCACCGCCAGCAACGATCCGACAGCCCATGCCGAGGTGGTTGCCATTCGCAATGCGTGCCAGGCGCTGGGGACCTATGAGTTGGCAGGTTGCGATGTGTATTCCAGCTGCGAACCCTGCCCCATGTGCCTTGCCGCGCTGTACTGGTCCCGTTGCCGCGGCATTTACTACGGCAATGACGCGGCGGATGCGGCCCGTGCGGGCTTCGACGATTCGTTTCTGTACGAAGAGGTGAAACGTCCTCTTGCGCAGCGCAGCATCCCCATAGAGCGCCTGCTGGCGGAGGAAGCGCGGGTCAGTTTCGATCTATGGAAGAAGAGCCCCTTCCGGGTGGAGTACTGATGACAGATCGAGTCCTTGCCAACGTCGGCCAGCGCGCCGAGGGTCCGGAGAAGACCCTGAACGTCGCCCTGCTTGGGTTTGGCACGGTGGGCAGAGGCTTCGCCGAGGTGCTTCACGCTTCAGGCCACGACGGCATTCGCATCACGCATGTCTTCAATCGAGGCGTGGAGCGGAAACGGTCGCATACAAAGGCGTCTTTCGTCCCGGAGAATGCCATGTGGACCTCGGACATCGACGCGGTTCTGCAGGATCCCCGGGTGGATCTGGTGCTGGAGCTGATGGGCGGGCTCGAGCCTGCAGAAGCGTGGATTACGGCGGCTCTGAAGGCCGGCAAGCACGTGGTCACGGCGAACAAGCAGCTGATCGCGCTGCGTGGTCCTGCGCTGTTTGCCTTGGCGCAGGAGCATGGCGTCCAGCTGCTGTACGGCGCCGCGGTGGCCGGCGGCGTGCCCGTCATTCCGGGGATCACCGAGGGGCTTAGTGGGGACCGGATTCATCGCATCCGCGGCATTCTGAATGGCACCTGCAACTTCATCCTCAGTGCCATGGAGACCGGTGCTGACTACCCCGAGATGCTGCGTAAAGCACAGGCTGCTGGTTATGCCGAAGCCGATCCCTCGGCCGATGTGGATGGTCACGACGCTCGCGCCAAGCTTTGCGTGTTAGCACGATTGGCATTGCAGGCCGAGATCGATCCGGCGCATATCCCTGCGCAGACGATTGCCCAGTTAAGTGCCGTGGACTTCGCCTATGCGAAGGAGCTGGGCTGCACCATACGCCAGGTGTCGCGCGCGCAGATTGACAAGTCGGCAAAGGACGCCGCGGTGGTGGCACGCGTCGGGCCGATGCTGGTGCCGCGCAGTTCGCCGATCGCGTGGTCGCATGGCACCCAGAACATGGTTGTCACCAGCGGGCAGTTTGGCGGGGATGTGGTGTTCAGCGGCCATGGTGCGGGCAGCCATGCAACGGCTGTGGCCGTGCTGAGCGACGTGCTTGCGGTGGCCAGTGACAGCCATCCCGTGCAGATCACGGCGAGCAAGTACGAGGTCTCCGGCGACGTGTTTGCGCCGTACTACCTGCGCATGGTGGTGGATGACAAGCCGGGCATCATCTCGGCAATCTCTGGAGCGCTGGCTACACATGGCGTGAACATCGATTCCATCGTGCAGCGGCGCGGGTACCCGGTGCACCGCCTGCCCTTTGTTGTGACGGTAGAGCCCTGCTCCCGTTCCACAGTCGAGGCCGCCGTGGCAGAGATGTCCGGCATGGACGCCCTGGTGGAGCCGCCCCTGGTTCTTGAGGTGCTTGTTATGGACGATCCTGATACCGACTAGGGCACGCGTGCTGGCCGTGGCTAGAACGTAAGAACCGCTATGGCTTCGAAGGCCATAGCGGTTTTCACATAGAGGCGGCCTCAGTATTTGGGCAGGGACGTATCGACACGCTCGGCCCATGCTGTGATGCCACCCGCGAGGTTCTTGACGTTGGTGTAGCCAGCCGCCTTGATTTCCTGTGCCGCCTTTTGACTACGTCCGCCGGTCTTGCAGTGCACCACGATCTCCGCATCCTTGTCCGCTGGCAGCTCGTTGAGGCGTTGGCTGATTTGACCCACTGGAATCAAGGGTGCGCCGAGGTTCACGATGGCGTACTCATGCGGCTCACGAACATCGACGATGAAGGGCTTGTCGCCTTCATCGATGCGTTGCTTCAGCTGTTCGACGGAGATCTGTTGAATGCCTTCCACCTGGTTGGAGCTGGCGTCCACGGTACCGTGCGAGCTCACTTCGAGCGGCCCATTTGCCGTGGCGGGCGGAGTGATGCCGCAGAACTGGTCGTAGTCGATCAGTTCCTTGATCTCGTGCGTGCCGCAGGCAGGGCACTCGGGATTTTTGCGCAGTTTCAGTGTGCGGAAGCTCATGCCGAGCGCATCGACGAGCAGAAGCCGACCAATCAGCGGTTCGCCGATGCCGAGGATGAGCTTGATCACCTCTGTTGCCTGAATGACGCCGACGAGGCCGGGCAGAATGCCGAGCACACCGCCCTCAGCGCAGGAGGGCACGAGGCCCGGTGGCGGAGGCTCGGGGTACAGGCAGCGATAGCATGGGCCTTCCTTCGTCGCGAAGACGGAGGCCTGGCCTTCAAAGCGGAAGATGGAGCCGTAGGCGTTCGGCTTGCCTGTCAGGACGCAGGCATCGTTGACCAGGTACCGAGTCTGAAAGTTGTCTGTGCCGTCCGCGATGACGTCGTAGTCTTTGAAGATTTCCAGGGCGTTGGCGCTGGTCAGCATCTCGTTGTACTTGACCACGTTGACGTTCTTATTCAGGCCCTTCAGCATGACCTCGGCGGAATCAACCTTCAGCATGCCCACGGTAGCTTGCGAGTGAATGATCTGCCGCTGCAGATTGCTTTCGTCTACCACATCGAAATCGACGAGCCCGATGGTGCCCACGCCCGCCGCCGCAAGATACAGGGCCAACGGCGCACCCAGGCCACCGGTGCCCACGCAGAGAACCTTGGCAGCCTTTAATTTCTGCTGGCCTTCCATGCCGACCTCCGGCAGGATCAGATGGCGCGAGTAGCGGCCAATCTCTTCATTGGTTAGCTTCGGCAACTCCGTAGGTGCGGCAATGGTTTGATCAAGTGTCGGCATAGGGTGTCCTATAGGGCAGATGCCCGATGGGCAGCAAAGTTTCGGTTACGCCCGCAGGCGAACCTGTCTCAGCCGCAGAAGCTGGGAGGCAAGGTTTGATCAGGAGAGGGGGCAGGCGGAAAGGGAGATCTTCAACAGGCCGTGCACGGGAGAGCAGGTGTGCCACCAGCGATCGAAGGAATGATGGTGACTTCGTCGGCTTCGGCGACGGCCGTGTTCTCTTTCTCTGGCAGGTAGCGCATGTCTTCGTCGCGAACGTAAACGTTCACGAAAGAGCGTAGCTTGCCGTCGGGCGTGTACAGGTGCTGCTTTAGTGCAGGGTAGGTCGTAACCAGGCCCTGGAGTCCTGCGCCAACGGTTGCGCCGGCGATCTCAACGGTCTCCTGCTTGTCTGTATACGCGCGCAGCGGGGTGGGGATGTGGATCTTCATGAGCTCAATCTCATTCCTTGGCGATCTGTCAGAGTTCGATGCTAACCGACCTGCACAGGCTGCGGCTGAAAAGCCTTGTCCTCTTCACTGCTGCCGGTTAGCAAAAAACTGTTGGTCAGCGTGGAGCGCCCCGTCTGCTTGTCGCCGTCCACGGCGGTGATGATGTAGCTGCAGCCAAACCAGTGCGCCTCAGCGAAGTCAGTGGCAGACCACTGCGCGGGGTGATCCGGGTGCGAGTGATAGAAGCCCACGATGTCCAGACCGAGCTTGCGGCCTTCTCGCTGCGCGGCGATCAGCTCGCGCGGGTCAATGTGGTAACGGTTATGGGCGGAGTCCGTGCGGGTGTTGCCGGCGCGCATCAGCGATGCGACCTCAACGGCATCGTCCTTCGCCTTACCCAGCAGGATGCCGCAACACTCGTGGGGATACGTCTCTTCGCCGTGGGCCCGTAGCTGTGCGTGAAGCTCTGAGGAGATGTGGAGCGGTGGGACACTCATGCGTTCTGCCCCGCAAAGACTTCGCTGTCCACCGCATCAGCAGCCGCAGCGTCCGGAGTCGGCTCACTCCAGAAGCGCTCACTGAGGTACTTATCGGCGGAGTCGCAAAGGATGGTCACGATGACCGCCTCGCGTCCGGCACATGCCTCTTCTTCCGCCACATCGACACTGGCGGCGACGGCTGCGGCTGCGGAAATACCCACCAGCATTCCCTGCGAGTTTGCGAGGCGCTTGCACATGGCATAAGCGCGCTCGGTAGGCATCTCGATGTTGCGATCCGCCAGGTGCTCGTCGTAAATCGGCGGCACGATGGCCGTCGGCATGTGCTTCAGGCCTTCAAGGCCGTTGAAGGGCGAGTCCGGCTGCATGGAGTAGAACTTGATCGCAGGGTTCAACTCACGCAGGCGTCGTGTCACGCCCATAAACGTGCCGCTGGTTCCCAAGCCGGCGACAAAGTGCGTGATGCGGCCGTGGGTCTGCTGCCAGATCTCGTTGGCGGTGCCGTAGTAGTGGGCGCGCCAATTATTTTCGTTGCCGTATTGGTTGGCATAGAAATAGCGGTCCGGCTGCTCGGCGGCCAGCTTGCGGGCCATGCGAATGGCCCCGTCCGATCCGTCTGCTGGATTGGTGTAGATGATCTCCGCACCGTAAGCATTCAGGATGTGCTTGCGTTCCGGGCTGACGTTGGAAGGCATGCAGAGCGTCACAGGGAAGCCCTGGGCGGACCCGAGCATGGCGTAGGCGATGCCGGTGTTGCCGCTGGTGGCGTCTAGCAGGATTTTGCCCGGCGTGAGCTGGCCCTTGCGCTGGGCGTCTGCAACGATGGCCGAAGCCGCACGGTCCTTCACGCTGCCGCCGGGGTTGGCCCACTCCGCTTTGCCCAGGATCTGTACGCCATGGAGGTGTTCCGTTAGCCGATCCAGGCGAAGAAGGGGTGTGTTGCCCACGCGGTCGAGCAGGGTAGACCCCAGTCTGCCACCAGGGGCCGGGCTGTCTGAAGAGTTCTGGAACGCAGGAAACGCGACGTCCGCCATAACAAAACCACTCCTTCTGCCGGGTCCCACGCCATTCACATTGAAGGCGTGCACGGCTCTGTGCGACAGTTTAGATGCGAGTGCAGCCCAGCCGTCCTGCCGTCAAAGGTCGCGCGGTTCGAGACAAGAAACCGGAGTGTAAGAGCCGCGATGCATAGAAAGATCACAAAGCAAACCCACGAACTGACCTTTAACGAGGTGCTGTCCACCCTCGGTAACGAAAGATTCGATGTCTCGCCTGCGTCCGGCGGTGCAAAGGCTGCGGCAGGCGCTCGGCGCGTGTCGAAATACGGCTGCGCGGCGGAGATCGCTCCCGGGCCCGGCAAGGAGGAACACACGCATGTTCTCGCCAAAGCCGGCTGGATCCTGAACGGTGAAATCTCCAAACTCGTGGACCATGGCTATCAGAAGTTCCTGGAAACTACGAAGCTCCGCATTCCCGCCACGGCGGAGCATCTGCGCTGCATCCAGCGGTTTGACCAGGAGTTTCGCGTCGCGACCGGCGCGATAAGCCTCTACAACGAATCGCTGGGGACCACCAGCAACGTCTATAACTACGACCGGCTGAAGGGTCGCGAGACAGTCTAACGCTTGTCCCTGCTGCGCTGCCATTCCCGATAGGCCTCGCTTTTGCCGAGGCCGCGGGCCTTGGCGACACGCTTCAGGGCATCCTTCTCACTCAGGCCTTCGCGGACGGCCGCGGCGACATCTTCTGCCAGCGTCAGTCCGGCCTGGGCTGGGCGGGCCGCGCCCGGCTTTCTGGCCAGCGAGCCGCCCAGCAGCAGCACCATCTCCCCGCGCAACGGGGGACGCGCGGCCATGGCGGCTTCGAGCTCCGCTACCGTGCCACGCAGGAACTCTTCATGCAGCTTGGTGAGCTCGCGGGCGAGCACGATCGGGTGCTCCGGCCCAAAGACCACGCGAATGTCGACGAGCGCGTCAGTGATGCGATGTGGCGTCTCGTAGAAGATTTGCGTGGGCGCTCCACCCTCATCGCCGCTGGATAGGACCTGTGCACGGATCTGCTCGAGACGTGTCCGTCGTTGTCCTTCTTTGGCGGGCAGAAATCCGTGAAAAGTGAACTGCTCGGCAGGCAGGCCGCTCGCGATCAGAGCGCTGAGCGCGGCGTTGGCGCCGGGTACTGGAAAGACAGGGACCCCTGCCTGCACAGCGGCCCGGACCAGGGCCTCTCCTGGGTCTGCGATCCCTGGCATACCTGCGTCGCTGACCACCGCCACCCGCTCGCCGGCCTTCAGAGCTTCGGTCAATTCTTCGGCCCGGCCATGCTCGTTATGCAGGTGGTAGCTGACCAGCGGCTTGCGGATCCCGAAGTGGTTGAGCAGCTTGAGCGTCTGCCGGGTGTCCTCGCAGGCAATCCGGTCGACGGAGCGCAGCACACGCAGCGCACGCAGGGTGATGTCTTCCAGGTTGCCGATCGGCGTACTCACAAGGTAAAGTCCCGGGGCGAGTGGGCGTTCCGGGACTTGAGGTTCCTCTGAGGCGGGTTCCGGGGTTGGGTTATCCGGCGTGCTCACGAGGGATCTCGCTCTGCCGGCGCGTGGGTCAGTCGCAGCTGCCCTGCGGCGCGCTCCACGTTGACAGGGGTGAGGATGCCCACCATGGCCCCATCCTCCACAACGGGGACGAACTCACCAGCACCCAGCGCGGTCGCGCGCCGCAGCGCCTCGCCAATCTTCTCCCCTGGCCCAACGGACTGAAAGGAGCGTGACATGGCGCCCTGCAGAAAACCGTCGCCTTCCGCGCGCAGCTTCACCGTGAGCACCCCCCGCGAGATCCAGCCTACGAGCCGCTCACCGCGCAGCACAGGGAAGAGCTCCTGAGCCGTGTGGGTGGTCTGCCGCAGTGCGTCGCGCAAGGTGCTGGAAGCGTTGAGTGGTTTGAACTCGGTGAGCATGACGTCGCGCACACTGACGGCAAGACCCTCGACCGCGCTCGCACGGGAGACCCGGCCCAGGTAGCTGGTCAGCAACAACGTGAGGCCGAGCAAGACCGGCCACAACAGCCCGAACAGGATGCCGGAAACCAGCAATGCCAAGGCAAAGGCGGTGCTTAGCCCGAAGGCCGCCGCCGTCCCAGGGCGAGCGCCTGGCGCTGGCGTCGCCTGCGTGGAATGCGGCTGCGAACGGATGAGGCGACGCGTCGGCAGCGCGGCAGAGGGAAGAAGGTTGACCGCGCCCAGGATCACCTGCAGCCACACAGCACTTCGGAGGATGTGCTCGATCGTGATCCAGGGCTGGCTGAGCAGATCCACGTGGGGATCGATGCCATAGGCGAAGCCCAACAGCAGCAAGGCCACCAGAAAGTTCGCCCCTGTACCAATCGCGCTGATGGCCTGGGTAGACCGGCCAGCGAGCCCGCCCTGGCGAGGAGCCAGCGCCATAACGCCGCCAACAGGAAGTAAGAAAAGAGCACGCAGGGGGAGTCCCAGGTAGGCTGCAGCAATCGCCCTGGCGATCTCTCGCACAAGGATCGCGGCTATCAGGCAGAACCAGAGAGCGATCCCGCGCAGTAGGCTGCCCGTGGTCACCAGCGAATACCCGGCGGCGAGTGCCAACAAGAGAAGCAGGGAGACGTGCACACGTATCTGCACACCGAACCATCGACCTGCGGGAAGTGAGAGATGAAGCACCTCTCGATTGTAGGGGTGATC
Source organism: uncultured Acidobacteriaceae bacterium (assembly GCA_964247615.1). Taxonomy (GTDB): domain Bacteria; phylum Acidobacteriota; class Terriglobia; order Terriglobales; family Acidobacteriaceae; genus Granulicella. The sequence goes on along the minus strand of CAXTVC010000006.1, from coordinate 12,808 downwards.
GCATAGGATCGCAGCCCGATAGCTCCGGTACATCATGGCTCGGGCGAAACAGGGAGCGTGGCCCGCTATGCTTGGGAAGGCATGCGGGTCATCGGCGGTGAATTTCGTTCGCGCGTTCTGGTTGCTCCTCCGGGCAGCGCGACCCGGCCAACCAGCGACAGGCTGCGCGAAACGCTGTTTAATGTGCTCGGACCACGTATTGCCGGTGCGCGCTTTGCCGATCTGTATGCGGGGTCGGGCGCGGTGGGCATAGAGGCTCTCAGCCGCGACGCCGCTTCATGTTTCTTTGCCGAGAGAGCTCCCGCGGCAGTGACGGCGATCCGCAAAAATCTCCTCACGCTTCGGCTTGCGCCTCAGGCCTTTGTGGACCCCCGCGCTGCGTTGCGGGCGCTGGCAGAGGCCGCTCGACAGGGTCGTCGCTTCGATCTGGTGTTTCTGGATCCACCCTACGAGAGTGCCGGCGACTACATCGCCATGCTGGGCTATCTGGGGGAGGCCGGACGGATCCTCCTGGCGGAAGACGCGGTCATCATCGCGGAACATGCCCGCCGATCGCCCCTGCCGGAGAGCTTTGGCTGCCTGAGCCGCCGGCGCGTGCTGGAGCAGGGCGATGCTGCCCTGAGCTTCTACGCTGTGGACCGGGACGACGCGCCCCCAGGTCCATAGCCGCCGCCCGTATGTCGTCCCGTTAGCAGATCGATGCCGAAGGGCACCTCGGCATCCGTGAACATGTCCCAGCCCGTGCCGTGCAGGATGTCACCCTGGACCAGGCCGAGTGTGACGCCTTCCCAGCTGAGCCGGCCCGTGCGCCAGCGCACCCCTTCGGCTCCTAACGCCAGGACGTCATGGAACCCTGCCAGCAACACCAGCCCGTGCGCCGGGGAGGCCAGCAACGCGGTAACAGGCCGTTGCTCCAGCAACTGCGACTCTTCCGGCTGCCGCGTGTCGATGCGGTAGGCGTACCCTCCGGCGACAGCCAGCATGTGATCCGGACTGGGGCAGGACCAGACGCCGGAGGGCAGCGAAGCATCACGAAAGCCCAGGGCGCAGGTCGCCAGGAAGCCTCCCCTGGCAGGGGCCTTCACCATGAGCAGGAGCGCTCCGCGATTCAGGGCATCTTCCTCGCCGGGCACGTGTTGAGGGTACATAAACTGGCGCGCCGGCGCGATCAGTGGGGGCGACTTGAGGACCTCTGCTGCCCAGGTGCGTGGAAAGGCGTCCAGCGGTGAACTTTGGCTGCTCATCGAAGGTGCTCCCAGCCGGCGGCGGCCAGTGGCATGCGCCTTCCTGTCGCCTCAACCAACACGACGCGCGGCCGGCCGCGCTTTCGCTCCACCACGGTTCCGATCTCGGTAACCGCGACGTCCGCCACCTCCTGCGGCAGGCGTTTGCCTGCCGGCACCGTGAAGAGCAACTCATAATCTTCCCCTCCATGCAGCGCGAGGTGCAGGGAATTCGGCGCGGCGGCCTGGGAGAGCAGGGGATGCAAAGGGAGCTTCGCCGCGTCAATCTCAGCAGCTACCCCCGACGCCTCGCAGAGATGGTGTAAGTCTGTGGAAAGGCCGTCGCTGAGGTCGATGGCTGCCGTAGCCGTGGCTTTTCGAAGGAGCTGCTGACCGGTGGCCAACCTCGGTTCGGGAAAGAAGTGTGGCTGCGTCCCGAGGGCCGTTTTGGCACCCCGCTTCTGTGTCGGCGGGGATTTCGGCCCGGAGCCCTGCATCAGATCGTTCAGTTGCGCCGCCGCTCCGCCCAGGGCTCCGGTGACAAAGATCCGGTCGCCTGGCCGCGCGCCGTCCCGGCGCAAGGCCTTTCCTCGCGGAACAGCCCCCAGAAGAACGATGTCCATGAGGAGCTGATCTCCCGGCGCTTCGGCCGTGTCGCCGCCCGCCAGCGGCACGCCCACCCGCTCGGCCAGGCCGAGCAGGCCGTCCAGAAAACGGTCCATCCAGCCCGCATCACGAGCCAGGGAGCGTGGAAGGGCGAGCGAAAGGAAGGCAGCTACCGGACGGGCGCCCATGGCCGCCAGATCGCTGAGACCACGCGCCAAGGCGCGGTGGCCGATCGACTCCGGGCTGTGCCAATCGCGCCGAAAATGCCGGCCTTCCAGCGAAAAATCGGTGGTGACCACGATCTCTTCGCCACGCCCCGGACGCAGGATGGCGCAATCGTCGCCGATGCCAAGCAGAACGTCACCCCGCCCCGGGATCTTGAGGCGCGACACGCGACGCTGAATGGAACGGATCAGATCGAGTTCGCCGCCCCGGCGCGAAACGGTGGTTTTCCGCGAGATCGGCGGCTTTGCGGCTCGGGTCACAGTGACCAGCATAGCGTCCGAAGAGGCGTTCGGAGCTGCCGCGAAATGCGCGAGGGGAAATGGAAAATGCGAATCGTCATTGCCCGGAGGTAACTACCTCCGGTACCATAGGCCTACGCAGTGCCCTGTACCTCCGCCTTTCTCCGCGGCCAGGGCAACACCATCTTCGCGGTTCGGTCACAGCAATCCGTGGCCTCCCAAGCGTACTCACCGGGCTGAAGACCTCTTCCATGCGCAAGCGCTACATCGTTTATGTAACTCGAATGGAAGATGGCGACCTGGATCGTGTTTCGATCCCTATGCGCTACGTTTACGCCTTTGTGGCGTCCGCGCTTGTGGGTATGTTTACGATCGCGGGCCTTGCCGGTTCCTATGGGCGCATGCTGGCGAAGACCGAGACCACCAATCGCCTGCGCCATGAGCTCGCCCTGAGCCGAAGCGATTACGCTCACCTGGAAAAAACCGCCCATGAGCGCGATGTGCAGGCGGCAAGTCTTGGCTCGCTCGCCACCGAAGTCTCCGCAATCTATGGGCTGACGGCGGGACGGCTGACCTTCTCCCACGGCCGAGCGCTTCGCCCCGGAAAAGCTTCCGGGGTCGCCGGGTCCTCCAAGGCACCGCTGAAAGACGATACGAGCTTCAACGACGACAGCTACTACAAGTCGCTGGACACCTTCTATGCGCTGCGCAACACCGCTCATCTAGGCATCGCACCGCCTGCTCAGCCGGTGAACCCGAATCTTGGCGCACGTGGAGCACTTGGTGATCTCGCGGGTGGGCTGGATCTGGGGACGACCCTCTCCGGCACGAACGTTCCGGATATGTGGCCGATTCTGGGTCCGATCAACTCGGGTTTCGGGCAACGGGAAGATCCAGTGCTTGGCCTCGGCACAGGAGAGTTCCACAAGGGTATTGATATCGGCTCGCCAAACGGGACGCCGGTACATGCACCCGCTGCAGGGCGCGTGCTGAAGGCGGGCCTGGGCACCGGTTATGGCAACGAGATTGAGGTCGACCATGGCAACGGCATCATCACCGTTTATGGTCATCTCTCCGCGTTCAACGTGACCACTGGTCAGCAGGTCGTCAAGGGTGAAGTGATTGGCTACGTGGGTCACACCGGGCGCGTCACCGGACCTCACCTCCATTACGAGGTGCAGGTACGTGGCATCGCGGTCAACCCGCACAAATACCTGCGCTCCACGATGGCCGATCTCGGTGGCAGCAGCAGCGGCCCGGCAGGCTCCTAAGCGCTCAGCGTGAAGGGCTGTGCGGCAGCCTCGCGCGCTAGCAAGGCACGCTTCCGTTCAGGGCCCCACCTGTACCCGGACAGCTGTCCGTCGCTGCGCACTACGCGATGGCATGGGATGACGACTGCGAGCGGATTTGCAGCAACGGCCCCGCCAACGGCGCGAACAGAGCCCGGCGCCTTGAGCTTCTCGGCTATCCCTGCGTAGGTTGAGGTAGACCCTGGCGGGATCTCCCGCAGGGCATCCCAGACCCGTAACTGAAACGGCGTCCCCCGCAGATCCAGAGGCAGGAGACACGGGACGGCAGAGTCCTCGATCGAGTCAATCACCTGGCTGAGTGTTGATTCCAGCAACAGCTGGTCGCGGTGCACCGCCGCCAGGGGAAAACGTTGGTGGAGGGCCGATTCCAACGCTTCGGCAGTGTCGCCCAGCGATACGGCGCGGAGCCCACGTTCCGTAACGGCGATCAGGACGGCCCCGAGTGCGGTGGAACCCACTGCGAAGCGTATCTGCTCCTCAGCGCGAAGCCCTGTCGCTGGAAGTCCTGTACCCGGAAGCCCGGATGGCGGGAGTGTTGAGAATCCGGTCATGAAGTCCCTCCAAAGAGCATGGTCGAGGCTAGCAGGTGAAGATCCATCAGGGCTCGCAGGCGCGCTGTGGCAGCCTCTTGATCTGCATCGCAAATTGCAATAAAATCATTACAGATTGCGATCAGGTCATGAAGCTCAACGAGAAACTCGGGTACCTGCGAGAGATCGAAGGAAGTCTCCGTGGGCTTGGCAGGGCGCTGAGCCAGGGAGAACTGGTGCGTGCCCTTCGTGCGGAACTGGGCGAGTCGCTGAGCCAAAGTTATCTCTCCCAGATCGAGTCCGGAGCCCGTCCTCACCTGACCAACACCTCGAGGCTTATGCTGGCGCGCTTTTTCAAGGTGCACCCCGGGTACCTGGTCGATGACCCGGAGGGGTACCACGTCGAGCTGCTCTCGGAGGCACGGCTGAGTGAAGACAAGCTGGACACCTGGCTGCTTGGGGGAGCGGAACGGTTCCGCAAGGATCCGGAGCTGCGCTCGGCTTTAATGTGCCTTGCCGACCAGAAGAACTCGCGCGGCTGCCTGCTCCTGCTGGAAAGTCTGCTGGAAATGCCTGAGCTGGCCAGCCGTCTTCTGGATCTGCTGCGGCCGCAGAACGTGCCCGGAAATATCGCGGAGCCAGCCCGACCTGTATCGTATCTTTCGACGCCGCGCAGCGCCGCAGATCTTCCCTCAAACGGAGGCCCACAATGATGCACTCGATCGCACACTTGGACTGGAACGCCATCTACCTGACCTGCTTCGGCGTGGGCCTGGTGCTCAGCCTGCTGGCCTTCGCTGGCGGCTTCCTGCATCTGCACGTCGGGCACTGGCATTTTGGAGGGCACGGCCACCTGCTCAGCAAGGCGGGATCCGGGAGCCATAACGCGTCCTTGATGGCTCCCGTGAACGGCTTCACCGTGGTGGCCTTTCTGTGCTGGTTTGGCGGCACAGGCTACCTGCTAACGCACGGCGGCGTACTTGCGGCGATGCTCGTCCTTGGCTTCTCTGCGCTAAGCGGCCTTGCCGGGGCGGGACTGGTGTTCTGGTTTCTGGCCAAGGTGCTGTTGCCGCGCGAGCGCACGCTGGAGCCCGAAGACACGCCGATGGTAGGCATTCTGGGCAGGGTCAGCGCACCGGTACCGTCCACCGGTGTCGGCGAGATGCTCTACACGCAGAACGGCGCACGGCGCTCCATGGCGATCTGTGCTGACGACCGTGTGGCCATTCACCGTGATGCCGAGGTGGTTGTGCTGCGGTACCAGCGCGGCATCGGCTACGTACGCCGCTGGGATGAATTGCAGCAGAGCCTGCTTGGCGACGATGCCCCGGCCACTCGTAACGCCGAGTAGGAACGAGCTTTTCTGCCGCACCTGAACGCAGTGGCGCGGTGTGCACCCAACGCTGTATCACCAGTCTTCATGCAGGAACCCTCTTGGGAGAGAGGAGTCCATGTCAAACCAATATTTCGTCGTCATCGGGCTCATTGTCCTTGTCACACTGATCCTGATGGGCGCCCTCGCCCGCCTGTTTCGCAAAGCTGGACCCAACGAAGCCCTCATCGTCTATGGCATGCGCGGACAACGCGTTGTGAAGGGTCATGGCACCTTTATCTTCCCCATGGTCGAGCACGCTCGTTTGCTCTCGCTGGAATTGATGAGCTTCGACGTGGCGCCGCAGCAGGATCTGTACACCATGCAGGGTGTCGCGGTCACCGTGGAGGCTGTCGCGCAGATCAAGGTCCGGTCTGATGCGGAGTCGATCATGACCTCCGCCGAGCAGTTCCTCTCCAAGACGCCGGCTGAGCGTGAGGGGTTGATCCGCCTGGTCATGGAAGGTCATTTGCGCGGCATCATCGGCCAGCTCACCGTGGAGCAGATCGTGAAAGAGCCTGAGATGGTGGGCGAGCGCATGCGCGCGACCTGCTCGGCCGACCTAAGCAAGATGGGGCTTGAGGTTGTGAGCTTCACGATCAAGGAGGTTCGCGACAAGAACGAGTACATCACCAACATGGGTCGCCCGGACATCGCGCGCATCCGTCGCGATGCCGAGATTGCCTCTGCAGAAGCGGAGCGCGATACCGCCATTCGTCGCGCGATTGCATTGCGGGAAGCCGCTGTGGCGAAATCTGCCGCTGACCAGGAGCGTGTGCTCGCGGAGACGATGTCGCTCGGCAAACAGGCCGAGGCACAACGGGATCTCGACATCCAGAAAGCGACCTTCTCCGAGCAGTCACGCCGCCAGCAGGCGCAGGCAGACAAGGCCTACGAACTGCAGACCAACGTCATGCAGCAGCAGGTTATCGCCGCACAGGTGAAGGTGCAGCAGGTAGAAAAAGAGGCGCAGGTCAAGGTGCAGGAAGCCGAGATCCAGCGCAATGAGCGCGAACTGATTGCCACGGTGTTGAAGCGCTCTGAAATCGAGAAGAGGCGCATCGAGAACATGGCGAATGCGGAACGGTCACGGTTGATTGCCGAGGCAGAAGGACGTGCCCAGGCCATCAGGACGCAGGGTGAGGCCGAAGCGTCAATCATTTTCCAGAAAGGCGAGGCAGAAGCCAAGGCGATGAATGTCAAGGCCGAGGCCTACCAGGGCTGGACGCAGGCCGCGGTGGTCGACAAGCTCATCACCAACATGGCCGACGTTGTGCGCGCGATGGCGGAGCCGTTGTCCAAGGTGGACAAGGTGACCATCATCTCAACCGGCGACGGTGACGGGGTTGGCGCAAGCAAGCTGACGGGCGACCTTACCAAGATCGCGGCCCAGGTGCCGGCTTTGTTTGAAGCGCTGAGCGGCATGAAGATGAGCGACCTGATGAGCAACGTGAAAGGCATGGCGCCACGCAACGACGACGGCGCCAACGCAACGAAGCCCGTCATCCTGGACGGCAGCGCGCCTAAAGCGAACTGATGGCAGGAAGGTGCACCCGCGCCGATGTCGGCGGAAGCCACGGCGCGGGTGCACCGAGCTACAAGAAGGAGCGTCCCCAATGGCCCTTATGGAACGGGTAGCCACCTTGCTCCGCGCGGATGTGAAGGATCTTATCGCCCGCGCGGAAGACCCCGAGAAGATGATCAGACAGCTTCTGCTGGACATGGAAAACCAGCTGCTGCAGGTGAAGACCAAAGTCGCCATCGCACTGGCCGATCAGCACCTGCTGGAGCGCAAGACACGGGAAGGCGAAGAGGTTGTCGCTGGCTGGCATCGCAAGGCGGAGCTTGCTGTTGGCAAGGGTGACGATGCGTTGGCACGCGCTGCGCTGGAACGAGCTGTAAGCCAGGAGGCAACTGTCGCCGCGTTTCGCGAGCAGGTGGTGGATCAAACGGCCGAGGCTGAAGCTCTGCGGGCCAGCTATGGCAAGTTGCAAGGCAAGCTCTTCGAGACGCAGACACGCTGCGAGACGCTGATGGCGCAGCATCGTCGGACGCGGCTTGTCAGCAAGGCGGCAGAGGCCCGTATCAGTCAGTTCGAGGTCGCAAGCCAGGCAGGGAAGTCGCTTGGGGAGGACTCGCTGGAAAGCAGGCTCGCAAAGCTGGAGACGGAGGAGCGCGTTGAGCAGTTGCTCGCGGCTCTGAAGGGCAAGCAGAGCGGCTTGCTTGCGGCAGGTTAACCAAAGCCTACTTCTGTGTAAGCTGCGTCTTCACCGTGCAATTTGCCAGGCGGTACGCGAAGTTCGCCGGACCCACGGCGACGCGCAGCTCACTTGGCAGCTGGAACGTACCAACAGGCCCGTAGGTGATGCCCATGTTCACCTCGGTGGTCTGTGGGTTGGGTGGCTGCTTGTAGGTGCTCGCAATCGTCGTTACCAGCAGGCCCTGGGGCCCGGGGGTGAACTCGGGCGAGATCACGCTTTCCAGGGTCGGCGTTGTGACGCGAACCGTCTTCAGCACCAGTTTGTTGTCGAACATCTCTTCTGCAAGGCTTGGTCCCGTGCGCACCGCCACGTGGAAGCTATCATTCGTACGATCCACGGTGGCCTTGCTGTCTACAAGAAAGAGATCGCCTGTAGCGAAGCCATTCCAGCTCTGGAGGAAGCCAGACCAGATCTGCTGCATACCGCCGCGAATCTTGGCAACCGATTCCTCGGTGCTGTCCGGCGGAGGCGTCGGTGCATTCCAGTGCAGCTCCCCCGTACCATGCAGGTCATCATCGATGCTTAGCTGAATGGTCTTGAGGTAGTTCAGGCGGGCATCATCGTCCGTGATCGGCTGATTGCTTGCTTTCTGGATGAAGTCTTTCCAGTCGAAGCTCACGTCGCAGTGGAAGCTCTTCAGACCAGCATCCACAGGCGTGTAGTACAGGCTGCGGGCCCTGGACAGAGCGGCGGCCGGCTCCGGTGTTGTCTGCGCAGCAGCTACAGGGCTGCATGCGGCCGCGCAGCAAAGGACAAAGCAGGTCGAAACGTGAAGAGAAAGTGGCATTCGCCCCTCATGCTACCGCATACAGCTGTTCTTCAAGGGACGCAGGGGCACACCGTTCTACTGCGGACCTTGTGCCAGGAGCTCGGCTCTGTGGCGTAGCTCGCCGAACATCGCCGGGGAAAAGGCTGCATGCGTCGACCAGCGAATCTGCCCTACCCGGTCAACAAGCATTACGTAAGCCGCGTCCGGTTGCGCGTCCGTGAACTCCGCTGCCCGCTTCCACGCATCCTCACCTTCGGTAAGCGGCAGGAAATTGGGCTTCAAGACATCCGGAACGGCGCCCTTCAGAGAATGCATCACCAAAGGACGCAGAATTCCTGGCACCTCGGCAAGCATAGCCATGTCATAGAAGCCAATAATCCCGGGCTTGGCGAGCTGCGTTCGTGTGGGTTTCTCCCAGGCCGTTGTGGCGTCCTGTGAGTGCCTTCCAAAACCCAGGATCAGCACAGTTGCATGTGTCCGCAGATCCATCGGCAGCGATAGCATCTGCCCGCTGAGTGTGGTGACCTTTGTCTGCGGTATCGTGCGCGCGGCCTGTGCAGACACGTCGTGTCCACGCCAGGCCGCCAGCACTACCGAAGTCAGAAAGATTGATGCTTTACCTGCCATTGGCTCCTGCACCGCCTCCGACATAGCTCACCCGCCAGATGGTCTTTGAGCCGTCATCGCTCACGAGCAGCGCACCATCCTTTGCAACGGTGACGCCAACAGGACGACCCCAAACCTTGCCCTCCGGCGTAACGAAGCCGGTGAGAAAGTCCTCATACTCGCCGGTAGCCTTGCCGTCCTTCAGTGGAACGCGGATGACTTCGTAGCCGGCGCGTACATGCTTGTTCCAGCTGCCATGCTCCGCCGCAAAGGCGTCACCGTCAAAGCTTGCCGGGAAGGCGCCGCCCTGCTGCGGATAGAACGTCAACTCCAGTGACGCGAAGTGCGGCTGCAGGATGACATCCGGAGTACGGACCTTGTCCTTCAGCTCAGGATGAGTCCCCACCAGGCGTGGATCCTGATGGCCGCCCATGTACCACCACGGCCAGCCGAAAAAGCTGTTCTCCGGCACGCTGGAGATGTAATCCGGCACCAGGTTGTCGCCAAGCCCGTCGCGCTCATTGGTGGAGCACCAAAGCGCACCCGTCACCGGGTTAATTGCCTCACCCACGCAGTTGCGGATGCCAGAGGCCCACACCTTCTGGAACTTGCCTTCGGGCGAGTATTCGAGAACATCAGCACGATGGAACTCGCGTGGGTGCGTATCCGGGTCGTCTACATTCGATCCCGATCCCACGCTGACAAACATGCGCTTGCCGTCCAGCGAGAACTGCACATCGCGCGTCCAGTGCCCACCGCCACGCAGCTGGGCATAACCCGGCAGCACATCGACCACGGTCTTGGCGGCGTCACTTGCCTTGGTGTCTCCCTCTTTGTATGCGAAGCGAACGACACTCGTGGTGTTCGCGACATAAACCCACTTCGGATTGGTCTTCGGGTAAAAGGCGATGCCAAAAGGGTGATCCAGCCCGGTCGCAAAGGTCTCCCGCATCTGGGCTTTTCCATCCGGACCCATCCCGCGGAGCACAATAATCTGGCCCGCCTTGGAGTCCGCAAGAAACGTGTCGCCATTAGGCGCGGTACGCATCAATCTTGGTTCTTGAAAGCCACCCTCGGCATAGATTTGCACCTTGAAGCCCGCAGGGGCCTGCGGCATCGTGCCTTCCGGACGCGGCACCATGTCCGCCCCGTTATCGACCGAGGTATCCGGCATGGGTTGTGGCAGGTCGGCCACGGTGATATGGCGGCGAACGCCCGGGTGCTCCTTGGTGTAATCCGTAAAGGCATCCTGCCCGGTGACCACACCCTGCTGGGCGGCAACGTGGGGAGCGAAGCCCCACAAAAGTGATGTAGCGGCAAGCGCGGCTCCGCAATGGCGAAGGACAATCAAACGACTGGATGAGGACATGCACGATCTCCGAGGCAACTTTGTGATCAATCGGTTGGATGCCGCAAGGGGGCCTTTATGATGCGCCAAAGTCCGTTTGGCTGCCGTGGGCTCAATGAGCCGTGTACACGTTTCGTGTCCGATCCGGAGCAGGCTTCTGCCCCAGAACCGGCTGGGCAGCCGGTCCTGCCTGTGTCGCACCACCCTCACTGGAAAGTAGCCGAGCGTCTTCGACGCTGGCATTCAGGGTCAGAACGGCACGATCTGACCTTTGAACCACCTTGGCGGAGCTCAGCACGGCTCGCATCGCAGCATCGCGTGGGTCATGGGGCCCGTCCGCGCTGGCCAGGCCACGCATCACGCTCAGGATGTTGCCGACAGACTCCGCCGTGCGCTGGGCCGCAAGCGTGTCCGGCGCGATTTCTTCAACCCTGAGGTGGACCGCGCCGCTGTAGCGGAGACTGGCAATCAACTCCGTATCCACGGGGACAGGCAGAGAGAAGCCCATCACAGAAAGCAGACCACGCTCGCCGAACGGCAAGCCGATCCGCCCAATGCCCCACGCCTGCGCGAGCAGCGGCACCTGGCCGAAACGCGCGGCCAGCAGCGAAGAGCCGGGGCGCCACAGGGCTGCGGCTCGTGAGCGGTCCAGGATGGAATGAATCTGCTCCGAGGTGGGGGCGTTGGACGCAGCAACGATGTCATAGGCCAGCACGGCAATGCGCAGGGTCCGCCCGTCAACCGGAATGTTGTAGACCTCTCGATCACCGTAGGTCTCAGTGGAGGCTGCCAGCGTGGCCAGGTACTGCCTCAGGCGTCCCGCATCGAACTTGCCGATCAACACTTCTGAGTAGGCGACAGCGCCGTTCGGTCCATGCGGATCGGGCATGCGATGTAGCGCAAAGGCCACGCTGTCCAGGTCGCGTTCCGGCAAAATGCCCGTCGCGTCGATAAAGGTCTGGAAGTCACGGCTGCGGTGTACGGGCGCGGGGCCGTCCGGGGCTGACTGAAACCGGGTCAGCGCACGCAGGGGCCGCAGGTTCGCGTAAAGCATCGCGTCGCTCTCCGGAAGCAGGCGCGCGGCCTCAGGCGGAGCCTTGGCACGGAGAAACACAAGCACAGCCAGAGCGGCCAGCAGGCTGACGCCTACCCAGATCGGCCATCGGGATCGTCTGCGTGCGGTCATTCGGGTATGGAAAATGTGAAGATCTTGCCTGCGTTGGAGATGCCCGGAACGTTGGAGGAGCCCGGCGGCAGAACACCGTACTCGCCCTTCTCGATATCAACGGGCACCGTGAAGGTGTACATATCTTTGGCGACCTTGACTGGATGGAACTCCAGATCATTCCGCTGGGAACCGGTGGAGGAGTGAAACAGGCCGCCAGTCTTTACGCGGAAATCACGGCTGCCGGAGTGCGTGTCCAGCCGCAAAAAGTCATACTCCTCCGCCTGTGTTCCTACAGGCGTGTAGAGCAGGATGTGGACGCCCGTCGCGAGCACCAGGGAAGACTTGGGCCCGTCCACGTGGCCGTTCATATCCTGCTTTACCAGGCCGTCCGTGGCGGCGTTTTTCAACCAGCCGCTGGATTTGAACTGCACGCGCTCTGTCCTGAGCGGGATCCATTGCCCGTCTTTGTCCTGGTAATAGGCCCCGATCTCGTCGACACCGGCTGCCAGGGGCGCCGGATTGACCTCTGCCGCGCTCGGCCGAATGGCCAGCCCGGCACTGCGCGCCTGCATGGCCGCGATCACCTTTTGGGAGACCCCCGCCGTTTTCAGCGCAATCAGGTCGTCGGGGGTGGTGTCATAGGCGGCGGGCTGCGTCTGGATGGTCTGCAGAATCACCGCGTCCTCAAGCCCTGCCTTGCTCATCTTCAGGATGGTGTCGTTGGTCAGGGCATGCTGCCGGCTGACATCTCCCCTGGGGAGCGTTGGTCCCTCGTTTGCATCGGGCATTTGAGAGACCTGCGCTATGCCGCAACTCGCATGACATAGCCAGAGCGCAGCTACCCCGGAAAGTACACCTCGCCGTATCCACCGCTCCATGCGGGTCATGCTAACACTCTCCGTTATGCCTCGATCAGGCTGCATGTCTAGACGTGTTCTCAGGGTTTTAAGGGCACAGAAGAAGGGCTGCGCAGAGGAGGATTTGTTTGTGACCTGGTGTTCCAAAACAGGACGCGTGGCCCCTGCAGCTGGCCATTCACCTGTGGTATCTTCATTCCATGCGCCGCTACACTTCTTGCGGCGCAATGCGCTGTTTCGGGCTGGCGTAGCTCAGCTGGTAGAGCACCTGATTTGTAATCAGGCGGTCGGGGG
>CAXTVC010000005.1:82069-84983 GCA_964247615.1 uncultured Acidobacteriaceae bacterium | reverse complement strand
AAGTGGTCGCAAACGGGCTGCGATGAGGTCACCTCGGCGGCCGTCCGCAAGGGCGAAACCGCCTTCCTGGAAGCCCTGGCTAACGATCTCAACACTGCCGAAGCCCGCGCCGCCATCTTCGAGGTCATCCGGGCCGTCAACACGGCCGCTGACGGGGGCAAGCTCTGCAAGGGCGATGCCGACGCCACCCTGGCCCTGCTGGCTCGCTTCGACATGGTCTTCGCCGTTATGGAAGATCACGATGCCGAGCTCACCCGAGCCGCGCTTGACTGGGCAAAGGCCGAAGACCGCCTCGATCAGGCTGACCCGGACGTGCTCGCCCGCTTCGCCACTACAGGACCCACCGATGCCGATATCGATGCCCTGGTCGCCGAGCGCACGCAGGCCAAGGCGAAACGCAACTTCGCCCGCGCGGACGCGATTCGAAATGACCTGCTTGCGAAAGGCATCTTGATTGAGGACAGCAAAGACGGCGTCCGCTGGCGGCGGAAGTAGCCTTCAGCCAGCCTCAGCAGACAGCAAACTGCCTAAAGAACCCGAGCCAGCCGTGGATACCGCCCCGCATGGCTGCTCTCATAAAGCAGCAGTAACCGCTGCCGCATCAGGTAGTACGCACTCGCAGCTTCCTGCACGCTGAACGGCCCACTCACCCGGCCATATCCTAACAACAGGCCTGCATAGAGCTTGTGCGTAGCCCGGCGCAGCGCAAGTCCGTCCCGCCGCATCCGCTCGCCCACCACAACGCTCTCCTGGAGATTCCACTGCTGGGCGTACGCTGCCAGCGCCAGCAGGATCTCCGCATTGGCCTGCATACGCCGCAGACCTTCGCCGCCCCCGACCAACTGCCACATCTCGTTTGTCTCGATGGCAAGCTGGCCTTTGCCCGGCTGCAGGTAATCCTTTGCAACCTTACACATGCCCTCGACACAGACCGGCTCGAGCTTGCCTACCAGCTCATCCCAGGCCATGTTCACCAGTCGACTTCGCTTCCGCGACGCATGGAGGTAGGTACCGGCAAAGGCAAAGGCAATTGACAGCAATAGGACAGCAAAGGTCATCGTGAGTCACCCGCTCTGGCTTGGGGAAAGCTTAGTCCAGCCTTTCGTGGGCTGCAAGCAGATAAGCGCGGATTTCTGGTGACATCTCGGCGCGTGCCTTCTCCGGGCGCCAGAAAGTGACCGTCCAGTACACCAGGACCCCCAGATACGTGAACATCTGGAGGTGATCCAGAATGACGAACTTGCGTTCCCATCCCAACGCCGTATGGCCGGCATCCCCCAGCAGCGAGATGAACGCCCATACAAACAGCCCCTGCCCGAGGGCAAAAGTCTGGCTGCGCCAGCGCAGTCCCAGGCGATTGGCCGCGGTCACCATGGCCAGAAACAGCCCGCAGGTCATCAGGGCGGTAAAGACCTCCAGCCGCGTGTCCCATAGGTCGAGGCCCTTGGATTGCGCCGGCCCCATGTTGAAGGCCATGATCGCCGCAACACCCAATCCAGCGACGGACCATAACAGAAAGGCGTGCCCCGCCTCCACGACCCACCGACCCGCCGGCCGGAGCACGATTCTGCCAATCTCCACGATGAGCGCGACCTGCAGGAGATAGTTGGCGAAGCCCGTCGTCCAGTACGCCACGAAGTAGGCGTGCCGGCTGCCGTGACGCAAAACCACAAAGAGCAGAAGCGTCCGGAAGACCTCCGACGCCACAAACAGCGTGAACACCGGGAAATCCCTGGCTCTTCTGCGGACAAGCAGAACAAGCAGAAGGGCGACGTGCCCGATCAGCGACGCCGCCCAAAGTGCATTGTCCAGGACCGAAAGGCTCATGACAAAAGAAACTGCTGTTCTACCTTACATCCCGAGGAGGCTCAGCACGGTGCTCACAAGAACACTCATCGTGCTCGGCGCGGCGATGGTCGCTACCTGCGGGTGCGGATTGCAGCCGGTCTGGTTGGCGCGGGCAGCGGGAACAGTGGCGAGGGCGACGGCGGCGACGAGAGCGAACGAACGAACAATCTTCTGCATCATGAACTCCAAAAGAGCGCAAGTGGCGCCTGCCAGAAGAGTAGCCGACGAAAATCGCTGATTGTCCTCGTCTTTTCATAGATCTGCGCGGATTTGCACGCTTAGTTCCAGATTGGCACACAGGGTCCTTAAATTCCCACTTTGGGACGACATTGCCCACATCCTGCAACAACGCTTTTATTTTCACTGGCTGGTAAAGGGCCGGCGTCGTTTCCGCATCACCCAGGTCGTCATGCAGCGATAGTCCTGCACGACCGTCGTCTTCAGCGGGTCCACCAGGATCCCCTCCAGCGCTGCCGTGCAGTCCAGCAGCATCGCCTCATCGACCAGAAACCACACCGAGTCGTCCCCAATACGGTAGAGGTGCTCGCCCGGCTTTCCGACAGGCGCAAAGTCCATGCCGATCCGCGAACCCAGCCGGCAGAACAGCAGCCCCCCGGGCCGCAGCACGCGCCATAGCTCCGTCAGCATGGCCTCAAAGTGCTTCTCGTCCCGCGCAAAGTGCAGCACGGAGTTACACAGCACCACGTCCGCCATCTCATCCGCAAACGGCATGCGTTCGATCAGGCCCACGCGAAAGTTCTCCGCCGGCAACCGCGGCTGCAACAGGGCGGCCAGCTGCCGTACATGCTCCACCCCGTCGGGATCGGCGTCCAGCGCAAACACCTCGCAGCCCTCCCGCAACAGGTGCACCAGGTTGCGCCCATACCCGCAGCCTGCATCGATCACCCGCATCCCTGGCTCGATATTGCCGCGCAGAATCTGGTCGAACACGTAAATATCGATTTGCCCGAACTGCTCCCCAACACTTAGCGCCACATTGTCACCCCTATTCCACGGCGTTCCCACTGACACCCATCACCTCGCGGTCCAGTGCCTTCCGCGACCC
>CAXTVC010000005.1:79874-81969 GCA_964247615.1 uncultured Acidobacteriaceae bacterium | reverse complement strand
AAACACAACGCCGCCAGCAGGCAAATCACCACGCCCTGGCCCACATGGCTGCCAGGCGTCACGGTCGTCGTGGCGTAACGGCCGCGGTGCAGCGACGGCCACACCAGCACGGCGATCCCCAGCGTACCCAGCAGCGTGCCCGCCCAGCCACGCCTGTTCAGAGGCTCTCCACCCGGCAGCTTCCACTCGATCAACGCCACCATGATGGGCAGCGTCGATACGATCAGCGACGCAAAGCCGGAGGGCACCATCGTCTCGCCCCAGGTCAGCAGCATGTTGTTGCCGCTCATAAACAGCAGGCCAATCAGCGCCAGCTTCCACCCTTCGCCACGCGGCACCCGCAGGCTCTTGCCCCGCGCCAGCGCGATCGCCAGGATCAAGGCCGTCGTCAGAACCGAGCGCGACGCCGAAACCACCGGCGGCGGCAGCTGCTCGGCCGCCACGCGGATCGCCGTGTAGGTCGACCCCCAACACAGATACACGGCAGCAAACGCGAGCAGGACGCGACTCCGGTTAGCTTGCGTTGCGGACATCTTCCCAGCATAGCCGCCCCCGCGGCTCCCACGGTCGTCTCCCGCTACACTGGAAACCGTCCGAGTCTACAGACGGGCATGCCGGAGGGATCGTCCAGTGAACGCCACCACCCAGAGTGCAGTCCCGCAGGCCGCCCGCCCCGCACCACTTCCTGCCCGGCCGGAGCTCGCCTCGGCCCAGGAAACGCCCCTGGAAGCGGTCGCTTCGATGGCGGTCGTGCTCGTGGTCGGCCTGTTCCTCTTTGGCTTCGTCTTTCAGAACTTCATGATCCCGAGCGGCTCCATGAAGAACACCCTTCTGGTCGGCGACCACGTCGTGGTAGACCGCATCACGTTCTCTCCCCCCACCCGCTGGGCGCCCTTTGTGCACTACCGGCCGGTCGAGCGCGGCGACATCATCGTCTTCCTCAAGCCGCACCCCGGGCACCCCGACTTCATCCTCGTAAAGCGCGCCGTCGCGGTCGCCGGCGACCATCTCCACCTGGAGCACGGCCGCGTCTACGTCAACGGCATCGCCCAGCCGCAGCCCTTTGCCGTTGGTCCAGATGATGGAAACCCCAGCCACGCCTACGAGCCCTACCGCGACGACTTCCCCCGCGTCACGCCCTCGCCCTACGCGCTGCTCACCGCCCTGTGGCGCGAGGACCTGCCCTCCCACATCCAGAATGGCGAACTCGTCGTGCCTCCGGGAGCCGTCTTCGCCATGGGCGACAACCGCACCGAAAGCCTCGACAGCCGCTACTGGGGCTTCGTCCCCGTCGAGAATATCGAGGGTACTCCGGAGTTCGTCTACTGGTCTTTCAAGACGCCCGAAGAACGCGACATCCAGGCCAGCGCCGGTGGGCCAACCGGGTTCTTTCTCCATGAAGTCACCCACTTCTTCTCGGAGACGCGCTGGGCCCGCACCTTCCACATCACCCGCTAGTCGGCAGCCACCAGACCGTTTCCCCATATCAAAGGCCAGAAGCCCAGGACCCATCCACGGTGCTAGCATCGGCCCATGCGTCTCCCCCGTCGCGCTTCGGCCCCGCTTCTGCTCGTCTCCCTGCTCTCTGCCACGGCGCAAACGGCCGCTGCCCCTTCCTCACCGGCAGCTGAGGCCATGAGCAGCTACCACAACGACACCCTGCACCTCAGCTACAGCTACCCCAGCCGCTACATCGACGCTTCCCCCCTGGTAAAGCCGGCCTTTGAGGCCAGCCTCAATCAGAACGCCGCAACAGCTCCCACCGCCAAGTGCATTTCGCTCCCTTTCTCCCGCATGGGCTCCGGCAAGGACCAGATGGGTATCCTGCTGATCGTGCGCGCCGACGCCGCCTGCCTGAAGAAGAAGTTCACCGCAGCCTCCGTCACCGAGCTCGCCGAAGGGGAAGCGCAAGGCATCGCTGCCTCCGGGGCAAAGGTCGAGTTCGGCGAGCCCGTCAACTTCCAGCTAGCCGATCGTCCAGCCTCCATGCTGCAGGGTGGCTTCACCCTGCCCACCGGCCAGACCATGCAGGCAAGGGTCATCTGCGTGCTCGCGCAGCCCGACATCGCCTGCTGGCAGTTCCTCTCAGGCAATA
>CAXTVC010000005.1:74674-79774 GCA_964247615.1 uncultured Acidobacteriaceae bacterium | reverse complement strand
ATCTAAAACTTACGATTTAGAAGTGCAGCGACACTTCCGCCGTCACCGTCCGTGGCGTCACATAGTGCGTGCCTGAAAACGTCGACAGGAAGTTATACAGCGCGTACTTGTCCGCCATGTTGATCGCCGTGACACGTGCCCCGATCCTGTAGCGGTCCGCGTGCCAGTGCAGCACGTCGTCATCGCCCATCGCCATATCGAACAGGTTTCTGCCCTTGATCCGTTGCGGGTTGCGGTCGTCGTTTTCCGTGCCCGGTGCCGGGATATTGGCCAGTCCGGACGTCAGCTGGTCCGCCAGGCACTGCGTAAAGCCTGACGTGGGCGTTGCCTTCACGCCATCGCACACCAGGCCGGCCTGGAACTGCTCGTCCGCGGTCAGGTGGCTCAGGTCGATACCTGGCTGGCCGTTGATCGTGATGGAGGTTCCCGCGCAGGTGCTGTTCGGATCGGTGATCCCATAGCAGGGCACCGACGCGGCTACCTGTCCCGAGTCGTACCTCCAGTTAAACGAGTAATACAGGCTCTTCCGGAACGGCATCTGGTACTCCAGATGCGTCGTCTGGTTGAACTTCTCATCATGGTCAATGCGGAACGGGAAGCCACCCGGTGAACTCACCGTGGAGCCCACACCGCCGACCTGCGGATTGAAGAAGCGAGCCGCTACAGACGACAGACTCACCGCAGCCGACAGCCCCTTCACCTGGGTCAGGGTACCGGTAACAGCAAACCCCGGGATTTTGGAGTTATGCCATTCGATCGGGAAGGTCACCGGCGTCGCGCCCAGCACGCTGAAATCGTAGGCATTGTGCGTGTACTTCCAGATGTACTCGCCGGAGAAAACGAAGTGCTTGCCAAAACCCTGCTGCAGCCCGGCATGCGCCTCATTGCGGAAGCCCGGATTGAACGACGACGGCAGACACGGCCCCACCGTAGAGAAGATGGCATGCAGCACCGGGTCGTTGCAGCCCGTTGCGGAGAGCACCAGGTTTTCGTTGAACGGCGTCTCCTGCGTGCGCGCATAGGAGGCGCGCAGCACCGTGCCGGTTTTCTTGATGCTGTAACTTAAGCCCACGCGTGGCTCGGCCTGCCGCTGGATGCTGAGCCCGTTGTACAGATCCCCGCGGATGCCCGCATTGATCGTCCATCCCCCGGCCGTGATCGTGTCCTCGCCGTAGAAGGCCAGCTGCTTCACATCCGTCTGCCCATGCCATCCGTAAAGGCCGCCGCCGCGGGTCAGATCGTAAGGCGCCAGGACTGGGTTGTAGGACGCCGGGATGAGCGGGTCGTTCAGCCCCGGATCCACCAGGCCCAGCTGCAGGTTTTCCCGCAGAAACGTCTGGTTGTAGACCCCGCCGATCTTGACGCTGTTCACCCCGCGCGTAAAGGCCACGTCACTGCGTGCCCCCGCGTTGGTCAGCGAGCGCTGCTGCGATACGCTCTCCTGCTGAATCGGCCCAAAGTCATTCAGCCGGTCATTGCTGGGGAAGTAGCGGTAGGTGTCGCGCCGCAGGTAGCCGCCAAACGTTAGCACCGCCGAGGCATTCAAGGTGCGCGTATACGTTGGCGCGATGTCGATCGTTTCGATCTTCGACCGCTGGTCCGTGGGGCCGGAGGTCAGGGCAAACTGCGGGGCTGCAAAGTTGAACTGGGTATCGTAACTGTTCGGCGTCTGGAACCACGAGCGCGTGTACTGAAAGTTGGTGCGCAAGGCACTCACCGCACTCAGGTCGAAGTCGACGCGGTCGAAGAGGTTCTCTTCATTGCCCTTGTCATGCATCACGGCGAACTCGGGGGCGTCCAGAAACCGGCCGCTCTGCCCGCCCGTCGCCGTGATGAAGTTGCCCCAGCTCTTTCCCCCGTACGCCAGGTCCGCAGAGATGTTGCTCGTCCCAAAGCTGCCGTACGAGGTCGTGATGGCGCCGGTCGGTCTTTTGACACCCTGACCGGAGCGGGTGGTCACGTTCACCACCAGCGAGGTCTTGTCGCCGTACTCCGCCGGTGGCGCACCCGCGATCACCTCGAGATTTTGCACCGCGCTGGCCGGCAGTTGATTAGAAAACACCTTGCTCTGCTGGTCGGAGATCGGCTGGCCATCGACCGAGAACGTATTTTCCGCGTGATCCCCCAGCCCATGCATCAGCCCGTTGGAATCAGCCGACACGCCGGGGGAGGTCAGGGTCACAATCGAGCTCAGCTCCGAGGAACCTTCAACGGGAAGATGGTCGATCGTGCTCCGGTCCACATCGGTGTGGAACGTGGGATCGCTCTCCACCAGATCGGGCGGCGCTTCGACGTTCACCACCGTACCCGCGCTGGCCACGCCCAGAGTGACATTGGCCGTCACCGGCAGGGCTGACGTGATGGCCACGGCCTGGCTCCCCGGCTGAAACCCCGCAGCCGTCGCGTTCAGCCGGTACGGATCCGCAGGGACATTGGTGAAACGAAATTGCCCGCCTTCGTCCGTCACAGCGGTTCGGTTCAGGCCGCTGACGCTGCTTGAAAGCTGCACCTTCGCACCCGGGATGGCGGCTCCGGTTGCGTCGGTCACCGTGCCCGCTACGCTGCCGATGGCGGCCTGGGCAAGGGCATGGGGGGCTGCAATGGCCAGAAAAGGAAGGGCCAGGAGAGAAGCGAGCTCGCTTCGGGAAGTCCTGCGACTCATGAGATTGTTCCTGTACGTGCGCACGGACTGATTGCCGGCATCTTCCCGGCGTTCTCCCAAAGGAGAACCAGCCGGAGCTTGGGAGCCCTCCGCCGGGCCTGGGATAACTTCCAGGCAAACATGCGGAGACAGGGAGGGCTAGCTCTGTACGGGAGGAGGAGGTCGACTAAACGTCGCAAAGGGCCATGCAACGGCCGCCCCGCCATGGGGCGACCTGGCGGCCACCTGAACCACGACCAGCACACCCACGGGAACCACATGCAGGGGCGCGGGCAGCACGGCGTGCATCGCCACACACAGCGGACAATGCTCCTCGGTATCCGCGTTGGGGGTTCCGGTCGCCGGTGTCTGGAGCGTGTGACCCGAGGGCGCCGGCCGATGAAGATGTGCAGCTTGCGCCGTCGCAATCGTCCCAAAAAACAGCGCACAAACAAGCGCCACCCATCGCACCCAGTGACAGGGGTGCGTGTGCAGCGGAGTTTCGCTGGAATTTTGGAAGCGTCTCTTCATTGAAAACTAATGGGTAGACGGGGCGTTGCTGGAGAAGGACGCGGAACCCGGCGTGGCTTTCCTGCAATTAGGCCCTGCCTGGCTACAATGGGTACACCTGGTGCGGCAAACTCACGAGCCCAGGATGGCGGCACAACAATGGGCATCCTTGCGACGCCGGGTTAGCCGTGCTCATTAAACCAGGCTCTATCTAACCGCTAAGTGGAACGGACAGAGGATTAGAGGGCGAAACGTAGGGGGGTACCCACCTACACCAACCGCCTAGTAGCTAAAGAACTCGTTCAACCCGCGCCGCAACCGCAGTCCCATGCCCAGGCAGGTCAGCGAGGCAAGACCCGTGATCCCGTTCCAGTACAACATCGGGTGAGCCCACCCCGGCGAGTACTGCAGATCCTGACCCGACCACAACGTCATCAACGTCGCCACAATGCCGCATTGAAAGCCAATCACGAGCAACAGCTGCCCACGGCGGCGACGCTCATCCAGGACATCCACCTCTGCCGGTGTCAGCATCCGCTCTTCTGGTGGCAGGTTCATGTTCGGCATGGGTGAGGCACTCCTTGGGTTCGAGCTTATCTGTCGAAATTAGACCACATTCAGAACCGGAAAAGCAGTGCCACGCAACGGTCACGCAGTCGATCACCGCACGAACCCCGGCCCTGCCAAACCCTCAACCAACACTTGAGCCGAGGTTAACTATGCTGGTTCGCGTAGCCCACAGGGCGAGCTACTCCCGCCCACGCCCTGCAAACGCAGCCCGGATCCGCGCTGCGCGATCCTCCACCGACCCACCCGCCGGGTCCTCAAAGAACGCCACCGACTGCAGCCCGGCAATCTCAAAACGCTTGCGGCACCGAATATTCTGGCAGGCCAGCTGGTCGTCCCGCCGCACCATGTAGCTGCGCGCCTTGGCGAAGCGCGCCTCTCGCTCGGCGTCGGCGTAGCCCGTCAGCCGGGCTCGCTTGCGTCGCACCAGCCAGGTCAGGGCGTAGTCGGCCTGCCCCCCGCAGTTCGGGCAGGTGAGGGTGTGCGTCTTGACTTCGGTACGCTCCTCAAAAAAATCCCGCTCATCGTTGCCGCCGCCTCCACCGCCGCCCCTTGGCGTCTGCGCGTCGAACCCACGTCCGCCGTAGCCGTACCCGCCCCGATCGCCTCTGCCGTCATTCGATCCGTTTCGCATCTGGTCTTCCCTCAGGTCGGCACACAAGCGCCTTGTTCAGCATAGACCTTCAAGCGGCCGAAGGTGAACCCGGAAGAGCCCGCGACAGTCCGCGAGATGCCCCGGCAACCGCCCTCCTGCGGAGGCGCCCGCCGGATGTGTTTTGGTGCCACAAAACAATCAAAGCAGCTACTCTTGTTAAGCAAAGGCGCTCGCACGCTTGCGTTCGCCTTCATCTCACCGTCCGCACCAAGGAGCGTCCATTGGCTGTCTTTGTCAGAAATCCCAGCGCACCCGGTTATGACAGCAGCCAGGAAACCAGGACCGATACCCGTGCCATGACCGTGGCCACGGCATTGTTCTTCATGGTCGGCTTCCTTACCTGCCTGAACGACATCATCATTCCGCATCTGAAGTCGATCTTTGAGCTGAACTACGCGCAGGCGATGCTGGTGCAGTTTGCCTTTTTCAGCTCCTACTTCCTGTTCAGCTATCCGGGCGGTTTGCTGGTCGAAAGATTTGGCTACAAAAAGACCATGGTCGCCGGCCTCATCACCATGGCCGTGGGCGCGGGTGGCTTTGTGCCGGCCTCTATTGTTGCCAGCTTCCCCGTCTTCCTCACCGCGCTGATCGTGCTCGCAGCGGGCATGACGATTGTGCAGGTCTCCATCAATCCGTATGTCACGGTGATCGGCCCGGCCTCCACGGCGTCCAGCCGCCTCAACCTGGCGCAGGCGTTCAACTCCGTGGGCACGTTCATCGCCCCGTT
>CAXTVC010000005.1:64769-74574 GCA_964247615.1 uncultured Acidobacteriaceae bacterium | reverse complement strand
AACTTCCTGCCCGTGTACTGGGGCGGAGCCATGATCGGACGATTCATCGGGTCGGCGATCCTGCAAAAGATCAGGACCGGCACGGTATTGACCATCGCCGCGATCTGCGCCTTTGTGCTGGTGATGGTCACGATGCACACCCACGGCACGGGCCTGGTTCACACGGTGAACCTGTTCGGTCATGAGGTCGGCCTGCCCCAGTCCCCGGCGATGTGGTCGCTGCTGGCTGTTGGTCTGTTCAACAGCATCATGTTTCCCTCGATCTTCACTCTTGGCATTCAGGACCTGGGTCCCCTGACCAGCAAGGGTTCCAGCCTGATGATCGCGGCGATCCTGGGTGGCGCCATTGTTCCGGAGCTGATGGGCAAGCTCGCCGATCATATCGGCGTACAGGCAGCGTTCATCCTCCCGGCCATTTGCTACGTGTACATCGCGGCTTTCGGGATCGCGGCGATACGGCGGCGCGCTGCCTCAAATGCCCTGCTCGTCCCCGAGTTCTAGGCTCTATCCTCAAGGCGTTTTCACCAGGGTCAGCGTCACGAAGCCAAAGGTTCCGCTGGACGCGGCAATCTCTACCACCTGGGGTATGCCGTTGATCTCCAGCGGCGTCAGGGTGATCTGCCCTCCCTGGTCCGAGACCAGCGAGCTCTGCAGCGTCTTCAATACCGGTGCCGAGGGGCAACGGACCGTGTCTGTACAGGGTCCTTCCCAGCCCAGTACGCGTTGATAGAGGTTCACTGTCGCACCCTGTAGCGGGTGCCCCGCGGTGTCAGTTACAAGCAGCGTCACCTTGCTGAGCGGGGCGGAATAGGGGACCTGCTGCACGGTAGTCGCTGGCACCTGCAGAACCCATTCCGAGGCATCCACACCGTGGACCTGTGATGTTGTGCACACAGCGATCCAGGCGCACCCGGTCACCGTTTCAGTCGCTCCAGGGAGCATCGGCGCGACACCTACCGTCAGGTCTGCAAACCCGTTTCTTCCAGTGGTGCTCTCCGCCTGCACCTGCGTGAGACCGGTGGACACGCTCCAGGTCACCGGAGCGCCCGCCGCACCCCCGCCATCCTGTATGGCTCCGAGGGCGAGCGACCATGAGACCGAGGCACCTGCCGCCACATAATGCTGGCTTTCTCCGAAGGACACCGCCCGTACCGGGTCGGTATCCATCACCACGATCTGTACCGTGGCTCCCCCGCTCACCTCGGTAGCGGAAAGTGTCACTGGCCCTGCTGCAGCGCCGGTCACCGTTGTTCTCACGACACCGTCTGCGTCGGTGAGCACGGTGCAGGAAGCGGCTCCACCGCAAACCTCCAGCTGAGCTGCTCCCTGAGATACCGCAAGCAAAACCGCAGTGTTGGGGATAGCGCTCAGGCCATCACTCGCCAGCACGCGTATGGCAAAAGCCTCCCGTGCGGTGACGGATGTTTCGATTCCGAGCGGTGCAGAGATCAGCCGCAGAAGATCAGGTTGTGCGATGTAGCTGACCGCATCTGGTATCGTCGCGCTGCCTGCCGTCTCGGGGTCCGTGACAGCAATCGAAACGGGCTCGCCGAGCGACGCGCCACTGGCGGCAAACGTTGGTGCGTTGGCCACGATCTGCGTCGGCGTCAAGCTCAGCACATGGGCAGGTACGCCATTGACCAGCACCTGGTTTCCCTGCCGGAAGCCCATGCCTGTAATCGTTAGTTGCCCCCCGCCAGTGCCAACAATGGACGGCGCGACGGTCGCAGCGTACAGCACGCGGGCAACATAGTTGAAGTCAGCGCGCCCCGCGCCATACTGGTCGGTGATCGCCATGCGGTAGCTGCCATCCGCCTGCGCCGCATCCACCGCGATCTGCGTCATGCCCAGCGAAAAGGAGTTGAAGGACGCCGCCTGGCTGCCTACCGTCGGCGCTCCGCCCGTTGCGTCGCTGCTGTTCCACAGGCCGAGCACCGGCTGTGCCTTGCTCAGGGTAGCCGCCCCGGTCTCATCAACCGCCGTCACCTCCAGCGTCCAGCGGTGCCCTGCAGCCACCGGCAGACTCAACCAGGAGGTGTGCCCCCAGCTGCCCAGCAGGCCGCTCTGCCATCCGCTCGGGTCCATGGGGGACGGCGCCGTCTCTGTTCCGTCCCCGCCTGTATTCGCGGCATATGCCGCGTCCGGTGCCGTCAGATAGCCGCCCACCGGGCGATCGCCGTCGGACAGTGCGGACCAGTCGACGAAAGCCACGGGGGAGCCGGATGGTGTTGAGGGCAGGCGAAGATAGGGCCCGATGGCAGCATCCCCGATGTACAGCGGGTTGATTGCCTCCGTGGTGAAGAACACATCAGAGACCCCATCCAGCGGCACACGTCTGAACTGGAAGTAGCCCTCGTAGCCGCCGTTAGGTGATCCAAAGTTCGAAGGCGCTGTACCGCCCAGCGGGGTGGCTAGCGCTTGCTGGTAAAGACCGCCGGTCACGGCCGAGACGGTCTCCCAGTCTTCCGAGATCCCGCCGTGATCCCGTCGCGCAGTGATGTTGACCCAGTCCATACCCTGACCAGTGGGAAAGAAGAGGTCGCCCCAGAGAAACAGCGCGTCATCGCTGGTGCCCTGCTTCCCTGCCGGAACCGCGTTCTGATACACCGGGTAGAGCTGGGCCAGGGTGTTCAGGTCATCGGGACGCAATGTGAACGGATGGCTCATGCATTGGTAGCTGTAATTGCTGCAGATCAGGTCAAGCGGATGCATCACCGGCCAGTACGCGACCTGGTTTACGGTCACGGTGGTCTGGGCGGTGAAGACATTGTCATTGGTCTGTGACCAGGAGAGCCCGAGCACACGGCCAAAAGCGCGGGCCAGCTGATATTGCATCTGGGTCAGCTGCTCGGGCGACGAACCGGCGCACCGGCCATTGAGGATCAGCACCGCATGATCCAGCGTCACGTCGTCCTGGTGGATGTCATCGATGTCCCCGAGAACAGCATTCTGCATGCAGCCGTCCGGCTCGCTGGCTCCCTGCCCCAGCAGCAGATCGATGAGGCTGCCGTCCTGGTCGTAAATTACCGCGACGGGGATATTGCTCTCGTTGGCCGCCTGCACATCGGCAGGAAAATTAAACTGCTGACCGTCAAACGAGACGTTGGAGGGGCTGACGTCTTCGGCCAGCGTACCGCCCTGTGTATACGAGATGCTCGATGTTGGCACGGACCAGACGGCAGCCGCGGCAGCCACCATGGCGTCAGCCTGCGCATGCGAGACCGTTTCGCTCAAAGGTCCCTGATCGGTGTAATACACCAGCGAAGATGTGGCCCAAACCACGCCGGCCCCGGCGTAGGAACCCCATCCCTGCCCGGCCACGAAACGTGCGCTACCTGCCTGTGCCGCGGGCGTCCACGCGCCGAGGGAAAGCACCAGCCCCAGCACTTTGAGATAGGTACCCAATGTACGAAACCATGCCTTAGCGCTTTGCATCGGTCTGCCTCCCCGTGCTGAACGTCACGCGCGTCGGAGTCTCGGCAACGCCCACCGGCCTGAAGACAAGGCCGGGCGCACCATGCCCCGGCTGCATGGCAGCGGGCGGATGCGCGCGCAGCGGCAGCGACTGGCGGCTCACCTTTGAGCTGTTTGGAAGCCCGGCCTGCGTCAAGGACGCAAGCGCTTCCGTCAGCGGGATCGCCCCGTCACGCTCGGTCGGCAGGGGCGTTCCGGAAGAGCGCAACACGGATGCCGCAACCCGGCGAATGTCCAGCAGCTCCGGCGCGTTGGCACCCTGCACCAGCACGGGCACCAGGCCCTCCGGCCCGTGCACGGGCGAGCTGAATCCCGCCGCGCCCGCCCCATGGACAAAGGCCAGAACGCGCTGGCCGATGGCGTAGCGACCCTGTCCAGGGGCCCAGAGGCCGGCCCACTCCCGTAGAACAAACGTAGAGCCGGTCGCCCCGCTGACCGGTTGCTCTACCTGAAACGTTACCTCGACGCAGCCCGTTCGCCGCTGGATGGACGTAATCCGGCCAACAAAGATGGAACCGGCATGGCTGGCAAGCGTCCGCAGCTCTCCGACGATCGCCCCATCCGGGATGGGCGCTTGCGCCCCTGCCGGCCCCCCGCAACAGAGCAGGGCCACCCCAAGGAGTGTGCGCCTCCAGAGAATTCGGTGTTTGTCGAACATCGCGTCATTCGCCTCCACCCCTCTCTTCGTCCGAAACGGAAAAAGGTGCAGGGGTGTGCGAACACGACGCAGACAAGTGACGCTCTATACAACATTTGGGCCAGAAATCTGTGCGCCCGCTGGATGGCGGCGGCCTAGATCTCCGGGTAGAAGTCGAAGAACGCGTCCACGGAAAGCTTCAGCTGGGCCTCGATCTGTTCACGGCTTCCCTCCAGGATGTGCATGGTCACCTGCGCGTCATTGCCGTTCTTTAACTGCACGGGGGCCGCCTGCACCCCGGCCACTTCCTCTGCCGGCAGCAGACGCATGCCGTATACCAAAACAAGATTCGCCATAGGGGAATCCTACAGTCCCCCCGGCAAGGGGGCAGACTGCTTTACAGTGATGGTGCGAATGCGGGGGCTATCCAGAGTTGCATCCCGAGCCCTCTCGCTACAATCAAAAGCAAGCTATGTCAGAAGAGACTGTAATTCGCGACCTCGTGATCCTGGGCTCCGGGTGCTCGGGCCTAACTGCCGCCATCTATGCCGCGCGCGCCAACCTGAAGCCTCTTGTCATCGAAGGGCATGAGCCGGGCGGTCAGCTTTCCATGACGACCCTGGTGGAGAACTTCCCCGGTTGGCCGGAGGGCATCCAGGGCCCGCAGCTGATCGACAATATGAAGGAGCAGGCCGGACGCTTCGGCGCGGAGATCCGCAACGGCCACCTCGCCTCCATGGACCTGACCAAGTCCCCGTACGAGCTGAACCTCGGCGGAGAAATCATCAAGACCCGCACCCTGATCATCGCCTCCGGTGCCTCGGCGCGCTGGCTGAACCTGCCCTCGGAGCAGGCGCTGATCGGCTACGGCGTGTCCTCCTGCGCCACCTGCGACGGCTTCTTCGCCTCCGGCAAGGAGATCGCCGTCATCGGCGGTGGTGACTCCGCCATGGAAGAGGCTCTCTTCCTCACGCGCTTCGCCAGCAAGGTACACGTCATCAACCGCTCGGAGGCCTTTCGCGCCTCGCGCATCATGCTGGAGCGTGCCCAGGCCCACCCCCAGATCGAGTTCCTCCACAACACCATGGTGGAGGAGGTGCTCGGCGTGGAAGAGAAGGACGTCAAAGGCCTGAAGCTGCACAACCGCAAGACCGGCGAGCACTGGACGCTGCCCGTAAGCTTCATGTTTCTCGGCATCGGCCACGAGCCCAATGCCAAGGGCTTCGAAGGCCA
Source organism: uncultured Acidobacteriaceae bacterium (assembly GCA_964247615.1). Taxonomy (GTDB): domain Bacteria; phylum Acidobacteriota; class Terriglobia; order Terriglobales; family Acidobacteriaceae; genus Granulicella. The sequence goes on along the minus strand of CAXTVC010000005.1, from coordinate 69,230 downwards.
GCTCGACCTTGACTCTGACGGCTACATCAAGACGGAACGCAACGTCTTTACCACCCGCATGGGCATCCCACTGCAGGGCATCTATGCCTGTGGCGACATCCAGGACCGTCGTTACCGCCAGGCCATCACGGCCGCGGGCACGGGCTGCATGGCGGCGCTCGAAGTGGAGCGCTACCTCGAAGAACAGGGACGATAACTCCTTTACGGGGATGAAAGCGGCGGCCAATCTGGCCGCCGCTTTCGTTTGCTCCGTCTTGCGCTCAGCCTATATCGGGTATAAGCAGAAGCCATACACATCGGCGTCAGCCGCCTACACATTTAGGGTCATAACACCTCAAAACTTCAGCAAACCAGATCGGTAACAGAGCAAGCAATTTCCCGTTTGTCTTCGGTAGTCGCTGGTAACGGCCCGAGCCCTCTTTGGGGCGCATGGTCCCTCATGCGTCCAGAGATCGTCCCCGCGAACCCCTCACCTGAGGGGTACTAGCCCCCTATGCCTTGGAGGTCCAGATGCACCCAGTTTTCCGACGTTACAGTCCCGCCGTACTTGCCATGTCCGTGTCGCTCAGTGCCGCTTCTTTGGGGGCCCAAACCTTTCGAGGCGGCATCAACGGCTCCGTAACCGACAGCACAGGCGCCGCCGTCTCCGGCGCGGCCGTGACTGCCACCAACGTAGGCACCGGGGTCAAGACCGCCGGTGTCAGCTCCTCAAGCGGCGTCTTTTTGTTCGAAGACCTGCCTCTGGGCGAGTACACGATCACGGTCAGCTCGCAGGGCTTTGCGAATACCAAGGTCGACCACATCAACGTCTCCGCAGGCCAGATCTATACCCTGCCCGTCAACCTCCTCGTCTCCAGCAACAACGAGGTCGTCGAGGTCAGCGCCGCAAGCCTCACCCTGAATACGACAACCACTACCCAGACGGCTGTGCTCAACGCCAAAACCGTAGCAGATATACCTCTGAACGGCCGCGATTTCACCCAAATGGTGAATCTCACCCCTGGCTATGCCGGCTCCGGCTCCGGCGGCTACGGCTCGCTGAACGGCACACGCGCCAACCAGATGAACTGGCAGATCGATGGGGTGGATAATAACGATCTTTGGCATAACATCCCTGCGGTGAACCAGGGTGGCGTCTCCGGTATTGCGGGCATCATCATGCCCATCGATGCCATCGATCAGTTCTCCGCGCAGACGCAGTCCGGTCCGGAAGCCGGTCGCAATCCCGGCGGCACCATCAATCTCAGCCTGAAGTCCGGCACCAATCAACTCCACGGAACGGTCTACTACTTCAATCGCAATGAGCTGTTCGGTGCCAAGAGCCCCTTCTCCGCCACCAAGCAGAAGGTCCGCAACTACAACACCGGCTTCTCCGTTGGCGGTCCCTTTCTGAAAGACAAGCTCTTCGGCTTCCTGACCTTTGAACACCAGCGCTTCGTTATCGGCGAGTCCGGTACGGCCACCGAGCCCTCCGTCGGCTGGCAGGGCAAGGCCCAGGCCATCCTCGCCAGCAAGGGCGTCGCCGTCAATCCGGTGATGGTGAACGTACTCAACACCCTGTGGGGCCAAAGCACCCTCGCGCAGGATACCGTCGGTGTTCCCCAGAACTTTCACTCCAACGACCCCGAGTACGGCTACAGCTGGAATGGCCTTGCCAAGGTCGACTACCACCCCACCGAGAAGGACTCGATCAGCGCTCACTGGTTCGTCGGCCAGGGCAATCAGGTCGCGCCCGTGGGTTCGCAGCTGCTCTCCTACTACGAGGTTGCGCCGATCCATGTGCAGAACATTGCCCTCGTCTACAACCGCCTGCTCAGCTCCACGATCTCCAACCAGGTCCTCGTGGGCGTCAACTACTTCAACCAGGTCTTCTCGGACTTCAACTCTACCTTTGACGTCGGCAGTCTTGGCTTCCTGACAGGTGCGCCCGCGGGCAACGCCCCAAACATCACCATCGGCAACAGCAGCAGCAGCGGCGGCGGCACAACGACCGTCAGCACCGCCTTTGATCCCGTCGGCCTTACGCCCCCCGAGGGCCGCAACGACATCACGGGCCACATCACCGACCAGCTCTCCTGGGTGAAGGGCAAACATGAGTTCCGCTTCGGCGGCGAGTTCCGCCAGGCCCAGCTCGATGAGTTCTACAAGCGGCACTCTGTCGGTTCATTCACCTTTGACGGCACACGCGTGGGCGGCACAGGCTATGCGGGTGCCCTGGCTGACTTCCTCGCCGGCCAGTTCTCTGCCGCGACCATCGCCATTGGCGATCCGGAGCGCCAGGTCTTCGTCAACACCTGGTTCCTCAGCGCGGGAGATGCGTGGCAGGTCACGCCAAAGCTCAACGTGAACTACGGCGTTCGTTACGACTACGAAGGTCCCCTCCACGAGCCCTTCCAGAACATCTCCGTCTTCCGTCCGGAGCTGACCGCAACCAATGGCCTCGCCTTTCAGGGCAAGGACATTCCGGATCTCTACCAGCGCTACTTCAAGGAGGTCAGCCCTCGCGTGGGCGTGAGTTACGCGGCCAGCAGCAAGACCGTCCTCCGCGCCGGCTATGGCTTCTACTTCGACACGCCAAACCTGAACCCGTTCCTGGACAACCGTCCCGGCAACCAGGCCCCCAACGGCGTGGAGGGCAACCCTGGTGGGCCGGACCCCGTGTACAACATCGGAGCCACAGCGGCAGCGCAGATCGGCATCACCGCCGGGGAGCAGATCTTCCCGTCTGCCACCAGCTATCCATGCTCCGCGACGTCACCCTGCGGTGTCTTCTCGGTCAACGCAAACTTCCGGCCTTCCTATAACGAAAACTACAACTTCCAGCTCGAGCAGGCCGTCGCGCCCAACGTCGTCTTTCAACTGGGGTATGTCGGCTCGGAAGCGCGCCACCTGCTAAGCCTGCTGGACATCAACCAGTCGGCCCCCGGCAGCTACGCAACCGATTCACAGCGGCAGGTCACCCGTCCCTACTTCAGCCAATATCAGCAATACGGCAACATCAACCAGATCGAAAGTATCGGCACGGCCAACTACAACTCGCTGCAGGCAACGCTGCGCATCGCCAACCTGCATGGCTTTTCCAGCTCCACTGTATACACCTGGTCGCACAACATGGACGAGGTCTCGGACTACCGTGGCACGCTGCCGCAGGACAGCCGCAACTTCAAAGGCGACTACGGCAACTCCGAGTTCGACGTTCGCAACACCTTTACCAGCTTCGTTTCCTATGCCGTTCCAGGGAGCGCGCATCTCAAGGGCCTCACCAACGGGTGGCAGGCGAACGGCTTGTTCAGCTTCCACGGCGGTCAACCCTTCACGGTCCATGCCTCAGGCGACATCAGCGGCACCAATGAAGGCAACGATCGCGTGAACCAGATCGGCGACCCGCAGGTTGGTGCCAATGGGCAGCATCCAGGGGCCACTTGGATCAACCTCAACGCTTTTCAGGATCCCGCTCTCGGTTCCTTCGGCACCTCACGCCGCAACAACTATTACGGCCCTGGCTATAGTGATGTCGACCTCTCGGTGTTCAAGAACACCAAGGTTGGCGAGCGTCTCACCATCCAGCTGCGTGCGGAAATGTTCAACGTCTTCAACCGCATAAACTACGCGCCACCCTCCATCACCTTTGCCACCTGCCCCGCCTCGGGCGTCTCCAATGGAGGCACCTGTTCCCCCGGCTTCTTCGATCCGAACAACGGCAGTGCAACGCTCAACGACACCATCGGGGACTACAACGGCGCTCCCGGCATTGGTGCCGGCGAGCCTTTCAACACCCAGTTCGGTGCGAAGATCATCTTTTAATCCGCTGCTGGCAGGAAAAGGCCTTCACTCATCGAGTGAAGGCCTTTTCTCTTGCACCATCACGGGCGCGACCTCCTTCAGGCCACACCCAGTGCCGCCACGATCTCGTCTGTGCTGCGCACGTGCCCCATAAGCGGAAACATGGTTTTGACGGAAAACTCGTGCATCTCCGTCTTCATGCTCGACATGGCGTCCTCGGCAAACACCAGGGCGTAGCCATGCTCCTGCGCGGCGCGTGCAGTCGACTCGACTCCCATATTGGTCGCGATCCCGGCCAGAATGATGGTCTTGATGCCCCGCCGGCGCAGCGCCTGGTCTAGGTTCGTGGCGTGAAACGCGCCCCATTGCCGCTTGGCGATCAGCACGTCCGTCCCGGGCTGGTAGCCTGCCTCTGGCACCAGCTCGGAGGCGTTTGGTGGCGGTGTCTGCCCTGCACCCGCCGGCGGGACATCAGACGGCAAGCGCACAATCTCGCTCAGCAGCACATGCACATACACGGCCGTTCCACCTGCTTTGCGGACGGCCTCCGCCAGGCGCGCACTGCGTGAAACCACATCCGCAGACTTGTACGGCGCCAGGTCCCTCGCCACGATGCCGTGCTCGAGATCAATCAGAACCAGTGCCGTTTCCTTCGCAATCAACGTAAGACTCATCTCC
>CAXTVC010000005.1:58147-64669 GCA_964247615.1 uncultured Acidobacteriaceae bacterium | reverse complement strand
AGCTGCCTCGAGCTCCTGCATGTCGCTCTCGCTCAGCTGCAGATCAGCCGCCTTCATGTTCTCTTCAAGGTGCTGCACCGAGCTGGTCCCAGGGATGGGCAGCATCACCGGCGAGCGGTGCAGCAGCCACGCCAGCGAAAGCTGAGCCACCGTAGCGCCGTGCTTCTGTGCAAACTGGTCCAGCTTGCCGCCGGGCTGCGCCAGCTTGCCCGCGGCCACCGGGTACCAGGGGATGAATCCGATGTTGTGCTGCTCGCAGTAGTTCAGGACCGCTTCGCTCTTGCGCGTGGTGATGTTGTACTCGTTCTGCACGCTGGCTACAGCGATGAACTTGCGAACCTGCTCGATCTCCGCCACCGAAACCTCGCTCAGGCCTACGAGACCGATCTTGCCCTGCGTTTGCAGTTTCTTGATCGGCGCCAGCGACTCCTCGACCGGCACCTTCGGATCGATGCGGTGCAGCTGCCAGAGGTCCAACTTGTCCTTCTTCAGGTGCCGCAGACTCATCTCCACCTGTTGCTGCAGGTACTCCGGACGCCCCATCACCGGCCACCGGTTCGGCCCCGTCCGCACCAGCCCCGCCTTGGTCGCAATCACCAGGCCCTGCTTGTAGGGTGCGAGCGCCTCGCCGATCAGAAGCTCACTGACGTCAGGGCCGTAGCTATCCGCGGTGTCGATGAAGTCCACACCGAGCTCCACGGCGCGGCGCAACACCTGCTTGGCTCCCTCACGATCCTTGGGCTCTCCCCAGACGCCGTCGCCGGTAAGGCGCATGGCCCCGTAACCAAGGCGGTGGATCTGGAGCGTGCCACCGAGCTTGAAGGTAGGACTGACTGCTGTTGCGTTCGGCATAAATTCTCCTCGAGCGATTGGATGGCAACTCGCGAAGCGGCGACGCAAACGGACGCAAAAGGAAGAGCCACCTAGGATTGGGTGGCTCTTCTCTGCAACAGAAGCTGTAAGTCTTAAGCCGTGAAGCGACGGCGCGCGGCACCTACGACACCCAGCAATCCCGTGCCCAGCAGGACCAGGCTGCCCGGCTCCGGCGTGGCAGAGACGGTGTAGCTCACACGCTGCTGCACCAAGTTGCCGCCAACGCGTTCCAGGATCTCGCTGTCACCCAAAAGGTCGGTAAAGATGCTGATGTTTGCGCCGTTCTTCAGGGTGTAAGCAAGCCCGCCACCGTCAAACGAGAAGGTGCCGTTCCCATCGACGAAGAGCTGGTTATCGTTCAAGTCGAAGGCGCCAGGTGCCAGGATGCCCGCAATGGGACGGTCTACGCCATTTCCCGTATCGGTGGTGCCGCTGACAGCGGTGATCAGGTACTCACCCGGGCTCACCAGCGTTCCCGTCAGGATTCCGTTGCCGTTGAAGGTATCGGACGTGGTGCCGAAAGAGAAGGAGAAGGTGTCTGCGTGAGCGGCGGCGACACCAAACGCTGTCACTGCGAGTGCGGAAAGTACAGCACGAGAGAATTTCAATCGAGCCTCAGCGGAACTTGGAGATCAGGAACTCCTGAAACATACCACCGGAAAGTGGAATTGCAACGCACGAAAGTGCGAACTTTTGGTAACATTACTCCCCTTTTGGGGGATTGCTTTCTCCACTCGGGCCATTGCTTAGACAGAACACTTCACGGCCTGAGCAGAAGCAAGGTAACCCCATGCGATGGCACGGCCTGCGCGGTAAAGCCTTCGTGTACCGCGCCCACGTCGTGACCCGTCCATACATCGCGAGCGTGCAGGGTGAGCGCATTCGGGTATCCGACTTCGGCCAGCGAGAAGCGGATCGGCTCAGGTTTCGCATTGCGATTCAGCAGCAAAACAGCACGGCTGCCATCTGCCAGGTCCCGGGACCACACCTCCAGCCCACCGTCCTTACGCACACGGTGCCCTGCCCGCCCCAGAAGGTCCTGATCGATGGCCACGACGTCCTTGTTGGTGAGAATGGAGCGGGTATCAGCTGACATGTGCGCGATGTCGTTGCCGGCGATCAAGGGCGCGGCCATCATCGCCCACAGGCTGAAGTGTGCACGGTACTCATCCGCAGTCATGCCGCCGTTGCCCACCTCCAGCATGTCCGGGTCGTTCCAGTGGCCTGGCCCGGCGTAGCTGTAGAGCGATTCGTTGAGGTCAACAATGGTCATCACGCCCAGCGAGTAGCCGTGCGGGCCTTCCCACTTGTCGGTGATGTCGCCCGTGGTGCGCCACAGATTACCCGTGCCATTGCCAGCCCAGAGCCACGGCTTCGCGGTACCCCATTCACACATGCTGAAGACGATGGGCCGGCCTGTATGGTTCAGCGCCTGGCGCATGATCGCGTAGGAGGCCTGGGCGTTCTGCGTGCTGGTGTTGCACCAGTCATATTTCAGGTAGTCCACGCCCCAGGCGGCATACTGCGCGGCATCCTGGAACTCGTAGCCTCGCGAGCCGGGGCGGCTGGCACAGGTCTTTACGCCAGCGTCGGAGTAGATGCCGAACTTCAGCCCCTTGCTGTGGACGTAGTCGGCCAGCGCCTTGATGCCGGAGGGGAAGCGCTTGGTATCCGGCTGGATGTCGCCGTGGCTGTCGCGTTCGCCGTGCCAGCAATCATCGATGACCAGAAAGTTGTAGCCCGCGTCGCGCATACCGCTCGATACCAGCGAATCCGCCGTGTCGCGAATCAGCTGCTCGCTCACGTTGCAGCCAAAGTGGTTCCAGCTGTTCCATCCCATGGGCGGCGTCATGGCAAGCCCTGCAGCGACCTGTGCGTGGGGATCGGGGATCGGCTTGTCCTGGGCGAAGGCGCCCAGAGCCAGGCCCAGGCAAGCGAGCGGTACCGCACGGCGAAGACGTAGAAAAGAACGCAGGTGGCGCATGAGACCTCACGGCATGGGAAGCAACTGTTGAAGGTTTCGGAATCGACAGGGAGGAATCTAGTTCGACGTCCCGGGTTCGGAGGTGAACGTGGATGCCGGGAGGCCCTCGGCGTTAAAGAGGTTGTTTTCCACCACGCTCATCCACCCGTAACGGACATACAGGGGCTGGGCCACAGACGGAGCGTTGACCAGCACGGTCTCACCTTCGACGTGGGCCTGAGCGGGAACGAATTTGCCATCAGACCCGGCGATCTCGAAGCCGGTTGCGGGTTTGTCGCGATAGGTGAGACCCTCGGCGTGATCGAACCAGACGCGCAGGGCAACGTTGCCATCCCCTTGCAGTTCTTGCGTGGTCTGACGGTAGACCGGCGAGGAGTAGGGGACGTGCTCGCCGTAGGTGAGCGCGCGCGCTGCCAGCGCAAGACGGTTGCCCACGGTCTGCTTGTCGGGCGGGTGCACGTTGCCCGGCGTGCCGATATCGAGCGTGACAGCCATTGCGGTATTGGCGACCCGCAAGGTCCGACGCTGCGCATCGCGCACCTGCCCCCAGTCCTCCCCAGGGGAGGTGAAGGACGAGATCTGCACGTAAAAGAACGGCAGGTCGCCCTGGGCGAAGCGCGCACGCCAGTCGTTGATCAGGGCCGGAAACAGGGTGGCGTAATAGGGAGCGCGGTCATGGCCTGAGTTGGTCTCGCCCTGGTACCAGATCCAGCCCTTGATCGACATGGGGGTGAAGGGCGCGATCATGCCGTTGTAGAGTTCGGCCGGGGCCCATGAGGTCTCAAACGGATGCCAAGGGTGGGAGGGCGCGGGCTTGCCGGCTGCCTTGGCAGCGGCATCTTCACGCTTCTCGGCAGCGACCAACGCGTCGGTCTCGGCGAGGTGCGAAGTGAACTTTGCACGGCTGCTGAAGGCCGGCAGCAGCGCCGGGTCGGACCCTAACGTGTCCATGGAGACCCATGCGTCGGCGGGCGTGCCGCCCCAGGTGGAATCGACGAGGCCGATCGGAACGTTCTCTTTCGCGGCGAGCTCGCGCCCATAGAAGTACGCCACCGCCGAGAAGTGGCGCGCGGTCTCCGGCGTGCAGTCCGTCCAGCCAGTGGTGATGTCCTGTAGCGGGAAGTCCGAGGTCTTGTGTTCGACGAGCAGCAGTCGCAGTTTGGGGTTGGTCGCGGCGGCGATCTCTGCTTCCCCGTTCTTTACTGGCGTGGTAGGACCGAAGCCGGCAAGGGGCATCTCCATATTGCTCTGCCCGGAGGCGAACCACACATCACCGACCAGGAGGTCCGAGGCTGTTTTGTCAGGACCATCCCCGGAGATGGTGAGGGTATAAGGCCCGCCGGCTTTTTCGGGTGCGAGCCAAAGGGTCCATCTGCCCACGTCATCTGTCACCGCCGGCACGGTTTGGTTGTGGAAATGAGCCGACAGATGAGCGCCGGGCGTCGACCAACCCCATAGATGGATCGGCCGCTCCCGCTGCAACACCGCGTGATCGGAAAGCATATGCGGAAGGCGTATCTCCGCAGAGGCAACGGCAGGCAGAGCGAGGACAACGCAGAGGGCGAATCGCTTCAAAGCTGGAACTCCTGGAGTGCAACGGTGCAACGTCTGTGGATCAGGTATTGCGTCAGCAGAAGCGTTTGGCGGGACGCGCTCCCGTGCCGACGATAGCATCCCGGAACTTTCCTCGTCACCTTGGAATCTACGTCTCTCGCCATTCAAGTGGCGGTGACTTTATGCAGCGCACCGCGGCCTCCGGGTACACTTCTTTGAAGAAATGGCCATGATTGACAGCGCAGAAAAGCAAACGCAAACGACCGCAACGATGCAGCCCTTCACCCTCCAGCCGACGCTTTCGGAGCGGATCTGGGGCACGCATGACCTCTCTCCCTGGCATCCGAACCCAACCTCCGGCAACGCGATTGGCGAGATCTGGCTAACGGACGAAAGCTGCAAGGTAGCCAGTGGCTCCTCCGCAGGAACGACGCTTGCCGCGCTCACGAAGGCATCTCCGGAGCTTCTGGGCGACCCGGGCCACAATGGCTTCCCTCTGCTGATCAAGCTGCTGTTTCCGCGCGAAAAGCTTTCCGTGCAGGTGCACCCAAACGACGCCGAGGCACAAGCTTTGGGCATGCCACGGGGCAAGACTGAGTGCTGGTATGTGGTCTCTGCCGAGCCGGGTGCACAGCTCTATCTCGGCTTCAAAGAGCCGATATCGAAGCAGCAGATGAAGGAGGCTATTGAGGATGGCACTCTTGAATCCAAGCTCCGCACGCTGACCGTGAAACCCGGCGACATGGTGTTCGTGGATGCTGGCACGATTCACGCGATTGGGCCGGGCATGGTGGTGCTGGAGACCCAGCAGTACAGCGATACGACCTACCGGCTGTGGGATTACGGGAGGCCACGCGAGCTGCACGTCGATGCCGGCACCGCGGTGACGCGCTCCGAGACGGCTGCGGGGCTGGTTGCGCCTCAGCCTATGGACGGCTTCACCCGGCTGATAGCGAGCCAGTATTTCGTGGTCGACCGCTTTGTACTGGGCGGCGCTCCAGCCACGGAGCTTGGGGAGGCGGGCAAGCTGCAGATTTTGATCGCTCTGGACAACGGCTGCAGCGTGCAGGCTGCGGAGGGTGAGGCGGTACCCGTGCAGCGGGCGCAGGCCCTGGTGTTGCCCTCAACTGCTACCGCGTACCGTTTGCAGGGTCCGGCGGACGCGCAAGTCGTTCGCATTCTTCAGCCCTGAACCTGGGCGGGAGTTATCGCGCCGGGTGACCGCCGCTTTTGCGCCAGACGACGCGGACCTCCTGACGCCATCGCTCGTCCAGGGCCAGCAGGCTCCACTCCACCCGGGGTGAGAAATAGCGCAGGATGGTCTCAGTGGCCGGATGGATGTGCAGGGCCGGCGCGACGAGGTAGAGGCGGGGCGGCTGGGGCGAAAGCTCCACGCCCCGGAAATACCCGTGGCGCTGCAGGTCGTTGCGCTCGTCGGCATGGCCACTTGCCGCTTCAGAGATCGCGGCGTGATGATGACGCACGCGGATCCAGTAGTCCAGTCCCTGCATGGCAAGCTGCAAATCATCGGCCGCCTTGAGTTCGATCACCGCCAGCCGACCGTCCTCCGTCATGCCCAGCAGATCCAGCATGCCCCGATCGCCTGCCCCTGCGATGGCCGGCACCTGCGCGTACACGAAGCGGGGGTCAAAACGAGGGATCAGCCGGTCTCCCGCGCGGCTGGGAGGCTCGGCATGCCCATGCCATCCGCTGGGGCCGGGCTGGGGCCTTTCGTCCGGAGTCGCTCGATTGCCGCGTGTGTCCGGGTCTCCGTCGTTGGCAAAGCTTTCCCGTCCCGGGGAACGTTCCTGCGGCTGGGGTGCGAGGGACCTTGTAAGCGGGGCCAGATTTTCCCTGAGCACCGATTCCAGCCAGCGCTCGGGTGCGGCACGAAAGAGCGGATCCACCTGCGCCGCCAGAGCGCGCTCGCGGGCTTCCAGGCGATCGAAGGAGCGGCCAATGGAAGCGCCTTCCGGAGACGTTCCGCCCGTCCTGGTGTGAGCGGGCCGTCCTGTGAAGGCACCGATGCTTCGTCCCGGGGCGTGGGGTCTCAGGCTTCTGCCACCAGAGAAGGCCCCGGCGTCCCGGCGTGCGAAGAGCTCGGCCACATG
>CAXTVC010000005.1:37792-58047 GCA_964247615.1 uncultured Acidobacteriaceae bacterium | reverse complement strand
GAGACGTGTGCGCAGATTGCCCTGGTCGGCGGGGTCGCGCTCGGTGAGCTCCTCAGAACGCTCGTCGAGTTCGAAGAGTTCCCATCCTGCGGCTGCCGCGTTCATCCAGGGGAGTCGCGCCAACGTCAGCGTCGCCATGCCTCGGGGTACGACCAGGCGCAGGCCTTTGTAGAGCCGCCGCCCGTCACCGCGTTCCCGGCAATGGTGCAGCCAGAGCACGCCGAGCGTGAGGATGCCGTCGATGACGACCTGGGACTCCGACGCGCCGACGCCAATAACGGCCCAGGCCTCGTTGCCGCGGACGAGAGAGCCGCGTGTATAGGCCGGACCGAAGGAACGCTCGAGGTCCATCGCGGCACGGAAGCCGTCGGGCTGCCAGTCAGTGAACTCACGCGCCAGAACGCGTTGCAGCAGGCGCAGGTAGGTCTGGCGGGCCGGTTCCCTGCGGTTCGGTTCGCGCCGGTCCAGGGTGGGGGCTAAAACCAGGGTCTTGGCCGGGGCATGCCCGAAGCGCTTGGTGCTGAGGCGCAGTGTGTCGCCGCGCACCGAGGCGGAGACCACGGTGCGCACAAGGTTGCGCTCGCCACTCCATAGCTGCATGGTGCAGCGCTCGTGCTCAGCGACAATGCGGTGTTGCGTTTGCGCCAGCTCGAACAGGGGCTTGCCGTCTTCCAGAACGGCGCCTTCCGGATGCTGGGTCAGGAATCGCTGTAGCGTGACGGCGAGGTACTCCGGCGACTGCGCCAGAGGGGGCGCATCGGGCATCTCCGCGCGGACGGCGCTGGGCGTCGGCATGGCTGAAAGCTACCAGCCGGCCGGACGCGACACACTCCCCCGCCCTGACCATTACTGCTGTCGTCCGAGGGAGGCTTTCTTCTAGCTTCCGGGTCAGATCGTTCGCTACCAGCCGTGCTGCGCGCGGAGATGGAGGATGTGCGCGACGTGGTGACGCGCGTGCCAGGCGTAGTTCAGGGTGACGAGGTCGAGCGCCATCGGACCGCGCTCGGCGTGCCGAAAGCCGCGCAGCCATTGCTCGTCGGTGAGACTCTGCAGCAGCATGCCCCAGCGCGCGTGCACGCTTTCCACGATCTCGAGCGACCACTCTATGGGCGCCATTGTGTCCGGCAGCGCGGCAAAGGCCTTTTCGTCGTAGCCGTGGACTTCGGGCCAGTCTTCTGTGAGCGCGCGGCGCACCCGGGTGAAGGCGATGCTGTGGGAGTCGGCCAGGTGATGGACCACCTGGCGCACGGTCCAGCCACCCTCGCGATAGGGCGTGTTCAGCTGCTCGTCGTCGAGGGACCGTACCGCCTCGCGGAGCTGTTCCGGGGTCTCCGCGAGAACCGAGATAGCGTCGGAACGATCCTCGGGCAGGATGATGTTGGGCGAAGAGAACCGGCCGAGAGGATACCGGGGATCAGGCGTGGAGGGATCGGCGGCGGCGGACATAGATCTCCTTGGATCTCATCGGGTAGAGGAGTGGGCGCGGCGGAGACGCCGTGGGCTGTAGTCTACCCTCGGAGGCGGCTCAGTGATGTGTGGATGGAGATGGTTGCTGGGCGGATTGCTGCTGGCGAGCCCTGGTTGCGCGCGCAGCCGGCCGCCGGAGACGGTTGCGGTGGAGAGGCTGACGACCCAGGACGCTTCACGCCAGGCAGGTGGAAAGCAGACTGTGGCGGCGGGGCAGACTGCACCGGCTGCGCCAAACGAATGGCTGGGCTTTGACCGAAACGACTACCCCGGCGACGCGGCGATGGCAACGCTGCGCAAAACGTTTGCCTTTACGGGTTTCTGGCTGACGAATCCCCCCGGCGAGCAGGAAAACTCCTGGGTGGGCAAGAGGGGTGTCCTGAAGGATGCGGGGTGGGGCTTTCTTGTTCTGGCAAACGGGCGTTTGGATGCGGAGATCCTGAAGTCGCAGAAGGCGGGCACTTCCCCCGCGGCGCTGGGCCGCAAGGACGCGGCAAGCGCCCTTGCCCGGGCGCAGGAAGAAGGCTTCCCGCACGGTACGGTGATTTTCCTTGACCAGGAAGAGGGTGGCCGCCTGCTGGAGGAGCAGGCGGGTTATTTGCTGGGCTGGACGGAGGCGGTTGCCACCTCAGGGTTTCGTGCCGGGGTGTATGCCAGCGGCCAGCAGGTGGAAGACAGCCCCGGACAAAAGATCGACACGGTGGAAGATATCCAGGCGCGCGTCAAAGCCGGTCATCTGCACGAGGTGGCGATCTTTGACGCCCTGGATCAATGCCCGCCATCGCCTGGCTGCACGGTGCACCCCAAGCCTTTGAGCGTGACTCCTGATCCTCAGATCACCGTCTGGCAGTACGCGCAGTCGCCCCGGAGACCCGAGATCACCAGGAGTTGCAGCGCAACCTATGCCCCTGATGGGAACTGTTATGCGCCGGGATCGCCGACGGTTTTCCTCGATATGAACGTGGCCGGCAGCCCCGATCCTTCCAACGGGCGATAGTGCGGTACCTGTCAGGGGAGCGGAAGCACCGTACAATTGAAATATGGCCGCCCTCCCTTCTCCGTTTTTGCAGCCTGCGTATGATCACAAGCGCTATTTTTTCGACACACTCGGCCTGAGTGCGCGTCTGCTGGAGCGTTGCCTTGGGGAGGCACTGAGCGCCGGCGGCGAATTTGCCGATCTTTACTTCGAGGCCGTGACGTCCAGCTCCCTTGGCATGGACGAGGGCATCGTCAAAACGGCGTCGGAAGGCATCAGCGTCGGCTGCGGCATTCGCGTGCTCTCGGGCGAGCGGACGGGCTTTGCGTATACAGACGATCTTTCCCCGGAACGGCTTCTGAAAGCCGCGCGCACCGCCGCTTTGATCGCCAGCGGGCCACAGACCGAGCGTGTGCAGGGCTTTACCGAGCAGGCTGTGCCGCAGCTTTACCCGGTTGCCGGCGCCACGGTGGACGCCGAGATCGCTGCCAAGCTGGCGCTGATTGCCCGGGCCGACCAAGCCGCGCGTGCCTTTGATCCGCGCATAGTGCAGGTTCGTGCCGGATTGAACGATGAGCTGCGACGCATCCTGATTGCGGCCTCGGATGGCACGTTCGCCAGCGACACGCAGCCGCTTGCCCGCTTCAATGTTGCCGTGATCGCCAAGGATGGGAACGGCGAGGTGTCGCGGGGATCTTCAGGCGGCGGTGGCCGTGTCACCCTGGACTTCTTCAGCGGCGACAAGAGCCCGGAGCACTTTGCGCATGAAGCGGCCCGCACGGCCATTCTGCAGCTCGGAGCCAAAGCCGCCCCGGCAGGCGAGATGGAAGTGGTGCTCGGCCCAGGCTGGCCCGGCGTGCTGTTGCATGAGGCGGTCGGCCATGGTCTGGAGGCTGATTTCAATCGCAAGAAGACGTCTGCCTTTGCCGGATTGATAGGCCAGCAGGTTGCTTCGAGCAAGGTCACGGTAGTCGATAACGGCACGATGCCGGGACGACGCGGATCGCTGAACGTGGATGACGAAGGCAACCAGACGCAGGAGACGGTGCTGATCGAGAACGGCATTCTGCGCACCTATCTGAGCGACAAGCTGAGCTCGCGGCTGATGGGCATGCCGAATACCGGCAGCGGCCGCCGCGAGAGCTACCAGGCGATCCCGATGCCGCGCATGACGAACACCTACATGCTGAACGGCGAAGACGACCCAGCGGACATCCTGCGCAGCGTGAAGCGTGGGCTTTACGCCGTGAACTTCGGTGGCGGGCAGGTCGATATCACCACGGGCAAGTTTGTGTTTACGGCCAGCGAGGCCTACCTGATTGAGGACGGCAAGGTGACTGCGCCGGTGAAGGGTGCGACGCTGGTCGGCAATGGGCCGGAGTCGCTGAAGCACGTATCGATGGTTGGAAATGACCTGGCACTTGATGAAGGCATTGGCACTTGCGGTAAAGCGGGTCAGAGTGTGCCAGTCGGTGTAGGGATGCCGACAATCAAGCTCGACCGCATGACGGTAGGCGGTACCGGACGTTAGTCGTTGACATCACAAGGAGGCCGATTGGCCATTAAAGAACGCGAAAAGATCTACGAGTGTGAAGTCAAACGGCGCAAGTTGCGCGCAAGCGGATCGGGGTATGAGCCTTTCTGGAAGCTGAAGTCCGTGCAGGAAGCCGTGGACGATAACGACACGGAATTCCGTTGCAAGGAATGCCACGGCGTGATGAAGCTGCATCGGCGCAAGGCGGTGAATGGCCTCGCTTCGCATGCGGAACACCTGAGCCGTCCGGACTCTGAATACTGCACGTCCGGAATTCACTTTCAGCAGGCAAAGGACGGGCGTGTCTCCCGTTACTCGGAGAGCCCTGCCCCGTGAAGGACGTAGCTCCCTCGCCTCTGGCCGCGCTCGCCGGGCAAGCTGTCGAGCGTGCGCTGCGGGCGGGGGCCACGGATGCCGAGGTCGTGGCCTACGAGGGCGACGAGTTCAACGTTCACGTACGTCTGGGTGAGGTGGAACAACTCACCGAGGCCGGTTCACGGGCGATCGGTCTGCGTGTGTTTTGCGGGACAGAGGGCGGACAGCGCACGGCGTCTACGTCCACCTCTGACCTCAGCGAGGCGGGCCTGGCGCGCATCGTGGAAAGCGCCGTCGCGCTGGCGAAGGTGACCGGCGTGGATCCCTTTGCAGGGCTGCCGGAACGTGAGGCTTTCGGCAAACACGATCCCGAGGCCCAGGCACTGTACTTCGAGGATGCCAACAGCATTCCTCCACCGGAGCGCATCGAGATTGCGCGGCGTTGCGAGGCCGCCGCGATGGGTTTCGATACGCGCATTCAGAACTCCAAGGGTGGGAGCTTCGATTGCTCGTCCACGCGGCGCGTGATGGTGAACTCGCGTGGCTTCCATGGCGAGTATCAGCGATCCTATGTCGGGTTCTCCGCCTCCCCCATTGCACAGGATGCGAGTGGAATGCAGGGCGGGTATTGGTACTCCACGGCACGCACGGCGCAGCTGCTGGAGGACCCTGAAAGTGTGGGGCGCGAAGCGGCGCGGCGGGCGTTGCGGTTGCTGGGAGCGCGACGTGTTCCCACGCAGGAGTGCTCTGTTGTGTTTCCGGCCGAGAGCGCTCGCGGGTTGATGGGCAACCTGCTCAGTGCGGCGAACGGCGATGCGATTTACCGCAATGCGAGCATGTTCTCCGGCAAGCTGGGCGAACAGGTTGCGGGCGAGAACATCACCATGGTCGATGACGGCACGATGGTGTTTGACCATACACTTGCCGATGGAACGACGATCCAGGTCGGCGGTTTTGGCACGTCGCCGTTTGACGGCGATGGACTGCCGACGCGGCGGACCGTGGTGATTGAGCGGGGTGTGCTGAAAGAGCTGCTGCTGAACACCTACACCGGCCGCAAACTCAATATGGCTTCCAATGCGAAGGCTTCACGCGGTCTGGCGGGGGCCCCGGGTATTGGCGGGGGAAACTACTTTCTTGAGCCAGGCACGCTGACGCATGACGAGATCGTCGGCGACGTGAAGAACGGCTTGCTGGTGCTGAGCACGATGGGTTTTGGCGTGAACCTGGTGACGGGCGACTACTCGCAGGGTGCGAGTGGGCTGTGGATCGAGAACGGCGAGGTGAGCTTTCCTGTGGAGGAAATCACCATCGCCGGGAACCTGAAGGATATGTTCCGCAACGTCAGTGCGATTGGGAATGATCTGCAGTTTCGGGGATCGGGTGCGGTGCCTACGGTGCGAATTGAAGGTATGACGGTGGCGGGGAGCTAGCTAGCTCCCCGCGTCTGGTTCCAGAGAGTTGTTGCGGCATTGGCTGCTACGGCTTAGCGGAAGCGCTTCGACTACATCCGGTTTATGGATATACCGCCATTGGTGGTTTCCAGGTGAACGGGAGGACCACCGCCGTTCAGTTCGGTATCGATACTGCGGCCGATTTTCCCCTGTACGGAGATGGGAAAGCCTACCGAGATCCCGCCGTTGGTGGTCTGGGCGACGAGGTGGGCTGCGAAGTGGTCAGGAGCTTTGAGACTGACGCCACCGTTGGTGGACTTCGCGAACAGGCCGTTGCCCCGCCACTGGTTTGACGCCAGCGATATGTCGACCCCGCCGTTCGTTGTTTCGGCATGCACACCGCCCGCGAGATCCTGCAATCTAAGGCCTCCGTTGGTGGACGTCGCACGGACCTCACCCCCGATGTGATCCAGGGTGATATTGCCATTGGAAGAGCTTGCGTTCAGGTGACCCTGGAGGTTGGCGGCGTTGATGTTGCCGTTGCTGGTCCGGAGCTCTGCTTCCACGCGATGCGGCACACGCAGCTTGAAATCCACAGACCACCCACGGTGGGACCAGCCGGTCTGGTTCGGGCCTTCGGCGTGGATGTCGTTCCCGGTCACTACCTTGATTTCGTGCAGGAGGGACTCCGCCTCACCTCGTGACGAGCCCTGGGCTGTGACTTTGGCCTCGAGAGCAATGTCGGAGCGATCCTCGCCAATCACTTCAATGTTGCCGTTCTTGCCTGTCACGCCCAGGTTGCTGCCGTTGAGAGGAAACGTGGCGCGCCGGATCTCGCAGGCATGCTCGTCATGACTCCACCAGCTGGAGCCACCACCGCCATTCTCGTTGCAGGGTGAGGTGCTGAAGTTCTGCGCACCGGCATAGGTCGAGACGGCGAACAGCACAAGGGAGCAACCGAGAGTAGCAGAGCGCATAACATCTCCTGAACGTGGACGTGAATGTACGGATGGTTATACGCCCGGCATTCTACGGCGGTTCCGTTTCTGTCTTGAAAATCATTGAAATGAATGGGACCTTCCATCCTGGGCAGGAGTCCGACCTGCAACAGCTCCTAGAACCGATGCGTAAGGCTTGCAATCACCGTGTAGTCCGCGAAGAACGCATCGCCGTTGATCGTGTGATTTTGAAGTTCGGGCACGCTTGACGGTCGGTTGCGGTAGAGCGCCCAGGGACCGTTGACGGAAAGCGTATCCCGCTTGTAGTTGACCATGAGGCCGGGGTCGAGCGAGACGATGTTTCCGGGGCGCCGAAAGCCGTTGCTGTCGCCCAGCAGGTCGCGGACGGGGACACCTTCGCCGCGAACGCCCAGCGAGAGCGCGACGGCGCGCAAACGCGGTACGGCCTGCGAGACGCCGGCACGGTAGAGGTACTGGTCGGTCACGGACATCACACCCTGGCCGGGTTGCGAGCGGAAGGTCTGCACGCCGTTGGTGTCGAGCGGGTTGAAGAGATAGCTGGCCTGGCCATAGGCGGAGGCGCCGTGCCAGAGGCGCTGGTACCCCTGCGTGCCGAGAGCAAAGCCCCATCCGCCGTCGCCCGGTTGCAGCGATTGATCGGCGGTGGCTTTGACGATCTGGCCCTTGTACAGGGCGGAGCCGGTAGCGTTGTTGACCCCGGTGGGGATTTTGAGCTCCAGGCTGACCGCCACGTCGCCGCCGCCTTCTGTGGGTGGGCGGAAGATCCAGGACTGCGCGCCGACGAGCATGTCGCCGAGGCCGCTGACCTGAAAGACGCCGACGGGCGCGTAGATCTGGTTGCGTGTGCCGTTGAAGACGGGGACGTCGGCGAGCAGGCTCCAGCGCGGCGAGAGCCGGTACTCGACGCCAACGTCGAAGATATTCTGGTGATTTTCGACGGCGGTGGGGCGGGCGATCTCTTCGCTGCCCTGGAAGTACTTGTTGGAATTAAAAACGCGATAGCCGATGTTTACTGTGAGGTTGTGAAGGGAGAAACGATCGCCGGTGTGGCCGGTGTCCGGGGTAACGAGCTGACTGAGCGCACGCTGATTGGTGTGGGCGGCAACACAGCCTTGCGCGGAAGCCCCATGTGCCGCAAGGGCGAGCGTGCCGGCAGCAAAGAGGGACGATACGAGGCGCGAAATAGAGGCAGTGAACATGAGATCTCCTGAAAGGCCTCCGGCGGTGTGCGCTGGCAGCGGCCTGGGGCCCGATTGCTTGAGTGGGCCCACGCTACTGGACCGCGCGGTTGTTGTCTTCGACCTTTCGGAGGAGAAATGGCTCAACCCGGCACAGTCGCCCTCGCGCTGCTCCACTTTCGGGACATGGATTCCGCATTGGGGCGAAGTCTAGAATCCAGCTATGGCAGAGAATCCAGCGGCAGAGGACTTCGCGGTGGAGGGGTTTACCTTCGCCGCGCGCGTGGCCTTTGTCCCGGACGATGCCGAGACCATTCTGCGGGGCGTGCCGGCGCGGGCAGGCATCTTTGCCCTGCGCGGCGAACGGGAGACGGACCAGCCCTACCTGATGCGCGCGGCCGATGTGCGCCGACGGCTGCGACGGTTGCTGCTGCCGCCGGAGACCGTAGATGCCGAGGGCAAGCCGGTGCTTTCCAAGCGGCTGAACCTGCGTGACCGGGTTCGTTGGATCGAATGGACGGTAACGGGATCGGAGTTTGAGTCCGTTCTGGCGCTGTATCGCGCGACGCATGCGCTGTTCGGTGAGGCAGAGGCGCGCAAACGGTTACGGCTGCATTGCCCGTATTTTCTACGCGTCACGATGGACCACGAGCACCCCCGGGTGTACGTGTCGAACAAGCTGAGCCGGCGGGCTTTGCGGGAAAGTTTTGGGCCGTTTGCCTCGCGCGGCGCGGCGGAGCGCGTGGCCGAGGCATTGGGTGAGCAGTTCAAGGTGCGGCGCTGCCATGAGGATCTGCAGGTCCATACAGAGCATCCAGGGTGCGTGTACGGCGAGATGGGACGGTGCCTGGCACCCTGTAAAGCTGCAGTCGATGGAGCGGCGTACCGCTCCGAGGCAGAGCGAGTATTTGCCTACCTGAGAACGAGGGGTGAGTCGCTGCTGGCGGAGATCGCGACACGGCGCGACGGGGCCAGTGAGGCCATGGACTTTGAGGGTGCGGCGGCGCTGCACCGGCAGTGGGAGAAGGTGAAGGCCGTGGCGCAGGGCGCCGACCCGCTGGTACGGGCGGCCAATGAGGTGCGTGCGCTGGTGGTGCAGGCTGCAGCGCCGGATGTGACTTCAGAGGGCGAGGCAGCGGGGGAAGCCTCTGTGTTTTTGCTGGATAGTGGGCGGCTGGTAGGCCCGGTACGGCTTTCGACGCTGGGGGTGAGGGCTGTGCGGGAGCAGACGGCCGTGGGCTCCTCCCTGTTTGCGCAGCCGCTGATGCTGAGTGCCGTGCCGGAGGGAGGGGGCGAGGGCGCGGCGACGATGTCTCCGGAGGATCGCGCGCGGGGCGTGCTGCATAGGCTGGAGGGGGAGATTGAGCAGATGGGGGAGCCTGAGCCCTCGCTGCGCGGCGATGCCTTGTCGTTGTTCAAGCGCTGGTACTACCGTCCGGAGAAACAGCGGGTAGGCGAGGTGCTGCTGCCGAACGCCGATGGGAGCTGGCCGGTGCGGCGGCTGCTGAATGCGGCGGCACGGGTGGTGCTGGGACCTCCGGCAGAGCTGGCCCCGGTGGATCGCGAGGCGGCAAAGGTTCTGGCAGACGGGGCTAAAGTTTCAGCGCAAGCTGCCGATGATGAAGTCAGAACTCGCGTCCTGCATCCGGGTCGCGAGGGCGTGGAGCGTGTTGTGGCGGTGTTGCCGAAGCGCAAGCGGCGAGGCAAGGCTGTTTTACCCGGGGAGGTCGTGGTCTAGTTCAGCGTTTCGCGCCGGTTTGCCTGGGGAGAGCCCGCAAAAGCAAGCGGACGCCTTGGAAGGACGTCCGCTTGCTGATTGATACGGAGGGTGATGCTTGCTGCCGGGACCTACCAGTTCGGAAGGACGGCGGTTCCCTCTTCGCGGACCGCATCCAGCTGGGCGGGATCGAGGTCCAGTGCTTTGAGGATGGTGGGAGCGACCTGCGCGGTACCGACCTCGGCGTAAATGGTTTTGCCGCCGACGTTGGGGTTGGAGAGCAGCAGCATCACGTTGGTGTCGTCGTGAGAGAAGCCGCCGTGCTCCTCCTGTTTGGAGGTGCTACCGGAGTAGGTCACACCGACGTTGGGCGTGACGATGATGTCCGGGGTGCGGGGATCCTGGGTTGGCGAATGGTAGTTGAGCGCAACGGTCGGGCCGTAGAAGATCTGTCCGAGGCCGATCTGGGCGGCGTTGTCTTCCAGGAGCTTAACGCTGGCCAGCGTGTCGGAGGAGTTCTTGAGCCAGATCAGCGAGATGTCGTCTTCTGTGGGGCCAATGCCCGTGGGGTTGTTCGTGGATTCGGAGGTGGGGAGGTAGCCAGCGTTTGACAGCAGCGTTGCCGGGGAGGAGCCGTTGATCAGGTTCGAAACGTAACGGTTCGGGTCAACGGGCGATTGGCCGTGCTTGGACGTGATCACGAGCAGCGTGGATTCATAGAGGCCACGGTCGCGCAGTTCCTGGACGAGGCGTCCGATGGAGGTATCGACGAACTTGATCTCGTCCAGAAGAGCGGCTGACGGGGTACCCGCAGCGTCCAGATAGCCACCCTTGGTGCTGTTGCTCTTTTCATTCAGCTTCTGACCGACGCTGACCGCCTGGAAGTTCATACCGAAGAGGGTAGGAACCTTTGTGGTCCGGAGACCGAGGTGGTCTTTGCCGTCGATCTGGTTGAGGATGGCGTTGACCTTGAGGGTGTCGTAGCACTGGATGTTCTGGAAGCTGTTTGTCCAGGCGCTTACATTACCCGTATCCAGGATCTTTGCGCAGGAGATGCGGGTGGGTGTTTCGACGTTGGGCAGCGCAACGACGTTGGAGTTGATCTCCGGCGAGTAGAAATCATCCAGGCTGTTGGCCCCTAGAATGCCGCTGGAGACGGAGGCGTAGGCGGGATGCTTATCGGCCCATGCGGTATAGCCGCCAGCCTGATGAATGACCGTGAAGATGCTGTTGGCGCGTACGAAATCCCAAGGGTATACGGGGCTGCAGCCGGTAGCGGGGTTGCGCACGAGCTTTGCGGGATCGATCGACTTCAGGCCGCCATCGGTCAACGAGGCACCCGGGGCGCCGCCGTTCAACTTGGTTTGATCGATGTCGATGCCTTCTTCGTACTCCGTGGTCGTCCCGGTCGGAGCAGCGTTGGGTGTGCAGGGACCGGCAGCAACGCCGTTGCCGGTGGTCCTGGCCGGGGCGTCGTAGTTCCGGGAGTAAGCAACGTCGTAGTAAATGCCCGTCAAGGCGGGGCTGCCGCCGGTGACGATCGACGTCAGACCGGGAAAGGAGTCAGAAGGCTTTGGGGTGCTGGCCGCCACGTAGTTCAGACCGGTGTGCTTCAGCGTGGCGAGGGCCGGGCAGTAGGCCTCGCCGTTGTTGATGGTGCTTGTGCCCTCGGTGCAGTTCTTGAAGTCGATTGCGTGCATGCCATCGATGCTGATCAGCAGGACGCGCTTCACGCCCGCGGTGCCCGCTGCGGTGGTGTTGGAGCTGGTTTGAGCAACAGCAGTGCCTAAGGAACAGACACCCGCAAGCGTGGCGAGAACAGTAGCTTTGTTCATAAATCCCCTCAGAGCCAGACTGTCTTCCAATCCCACGAAGGGTGCATTGCGAGGCAATGAATATTAGATGAATGCCCCGTTCACCGGCGGAGTAAGCAAGCGCTGGACGTTCGGGCGTTCAGGTGTGGACCTGCCCCCAAGGAGGCGCGCTGCTATTCTGCGGTCTGGACGTTTTCGGGGGAGTACGCGGTTGATTGAGCTGGCGTTTTCGATACTTGCAGCAGACTTTGCCCACCTGGCCGAGGAGATCGCGACCGCAGAGCGTGGGGGCGGGACCATTGTCCATGTGGATGTGATGGACGGGCACTTTGTGCCAAATATTACGTTTGGGCCACCGGTCGTGAAGGCGATTCGGCCGATCACGAAGCTACCGCTGGATTGTCACCTGATGATTGAGGACCCGGACAAGTTCATCCCGGACTTTGCCGACGCCGGAGCGGACATGATCGGGGTGCATTGGGAGGCGTGCCGGCACCTGAACCGGACGCTGCAGCTGATTGCCGACCACGGTATGCAACCGGCGGTGGTGATCAACCCGCACACGCCGGTAGAGCACCTGATCGAGGTGTTACCGATGGTGCATCACGTGCTGGTGATGAGTGTGAATCCGGGTTTTGGGGGGCAGAAGTTTCTGCCGCGGTCAGTGGAACGCATCGCGCACCTGAGCCGGTTGCGACGGGAGATGGGGCTGAACTTCCGGATCGAAGTCGACGGCGGCATCGGGCAGGAGACGGTTGAGTCTGTGGTGCGGGCGGGCGCGGATATGCTGGTGGCCGGCTCGGCAGTATTTCAGCCCGGGGAGACCGAAAAGAATGCTCGGGAGCTGTTGAAGACGGCCCGGCGAGCGCTGGACGTCACGATCTAAGAGCAATCTATAGAGCTGGATCCAGGGGGGCCTGTTTCCCGGATCCGGGTAGCGATTTCTCTTCGTAATCGTCGAACAGACAGGAACAGCGCCACGGAGTAGTCGGAAGTGCCGTGCGACGCCTAGAATATTGGGAACACCAGCCTGTCTGGCCGGTGGCAGGAGCTTTGGATGCACGCTGGTACGCCGAACTTTTTTCCTCACCGCCGATCTGGCTGGGCAGCCGGGGCTGCGCTGCTGCTGCTGCTCTCCGGGCCTTCCCTTCTCGCGGGACAGACGCCTGCGACGGACAGCACCCCCGCAGGACAGACTCCGAGTGCCGCGGGTCAGACGGACGACACGCCCGCTCCCGCGCCCAAGAAACACAAATGGATCCAGAAGGACGAGCCCACGGAGTCGAGCAGCGCGACCGCCGCTCCGAAGAAGGTGAAAGCTCCGGTAAAGGAAGCAGCGGCCAAGAAGCCCAAAGAGCATGTGGCCAAGGACGACCGCACGGTGCAGAGCAAGGACACCAAGGCCGAGGTGCGCCGGGTACAGAAGTACAACCCGCTGATCGGCAAGGACGCAAGCCTGCCCGACAAGCAGCTCTATGACAAGGCCCTGGATCAGCAGAAGAAGGGTCACTTTGATGTCGCGCGCCTGGATTTGCAGACGCTGCTGAACACCTATCCGGACTCGCAGTACCTGATGCGCTCCAAACTGGCGGTCGCTGATTGCTGGTTCAAGGAAGGCGGGTCGGCGGCGATGGCGCAGGCCGAGCAGGAGTACGGCGACTTCATCACGTTCTTCCCGAACGCTCCGGAGGCCGCCGAAGCGCAGATGCGCATGGGCGATATCTATCTCAAGCAGATGGATGTGCCGGACCGTGATTACTCGAAAGCGATCAAGGCCGAAGATCAGTACCGCACGATGCTGAAGACCTACCCGGATGCGCCGAAGACGGTGTTGACGGAGGCCACGCAGAAGCTGCGCGATGTGCAGGAGGTGCTGGCGCAGCGCGAATTCGATCTGGGGCAGTTTTATGGCACCCACGCCAACTACCCGGCGGCCATTGCCCGGTACCAGACGGTGGTGGACACCTACCCGTTGTTCAGCCACATGGATGACACGCTGATCGGTATTGGCGATGCGTATGAGGCTGAGGCCAAGGTGGTGCGTGCGCAGATCCAGATGCCGGAAGGACCACGGGCAAGGCTGGAAGAGGAATATGACGGCAAGGCCGCCGCGGCGTATCGCGCAGTGGTAATGGAACATGCTGCGGCGCTGCACGCCGAGGATGCGAAGGAGCGGCTGGCGGCGATGAACCTGCCCATTCCGCAGCCAACGGCCGAACAGGTAGCTGCCAGCGATGCCCTGGAAGGCAGCCGCGCGCAGTACACGATGCGCAAGCGGCTTGAGCTACTGATGGTGCGCAAGCCGGACACGGTGACCGCGGCCCAGCTTGGCGCGCCTCCGCTGGAGGATGCAAAGCCGACGGTAGCGCCGACCATCGTGCACCAAATTGAAGCAGATTACGTGTCAGCGTTCAATCCTGGCGGTGCAGCGCAGCCCGCCAAGGAAGCTGCGGCAGCCGCGGCGAGCAATGAGCCCGCACCGGCGCAACCGACGCCGACGGCACCCGCCGCCGCGGCGCCGCTTACGCTTTCCGATGTAGGGAACGGCACCACGGAGGGCGAGCGCACAACGGGTACTGTGACTGAAACAAGTCCTGCCACTACGGGCGGGAGCGGTCCTCGTGTGGGCGGCAGCGGCGCTTCGCTGGGTGTGGATGTGCTGACACCCGGTACGATGACCGGCGACGCCATCGGAAACAGGGCCAGTGACCGCAATGCCGCGACAGGCAAGCCGGATGCGAACTACGGCATCGTGGCCCCGGCGCGCGGCGATGTCGCGCCACTGCCTGCCGCCGAGGCACCAGCCGCGGCTCCGGACACGGTGAACGAAGTACAGGGACATCCGCAGCCTGCAGCCGAGGCGAAGGATCCCAACAAGAAGAAGAATCCGAAGCCGGATTATGACAAGAACGATGAAAGCTCCAGCAAGCACAAGAAGAAGAAGGGTGCAGACAAGATCAATCCTTTCTAAGGGATCGATCTCCTGCCAAGCGGGCGAAGGGGCAGCCTCTACGGCTGCCCTTTCCCTTTGTCCATGCCGGCATCAACCTGGGATGGGCAGATCGAAGAGCACGGCCGAGTCCGAGCCCAAGGCAGAAGCAAGCCATCCTGCTAGGATGACTTTGGCACTCTGGCACGCTTTTGCAGACCACTGAGCGTATGGCAGACAAGACTCGAAAGAGCGGGCCCCCGGGCTTGAGAGTTCCGTAAGACACATGCTGAACGAAACGACGGCGGATCTGGCGGATCTCTGGCTGAGGCGATTACGCTGGCTTGCCTGCCTTCTGTCGCTTGGCTTCTTCTGCTTTTATATCCAGGCTTCGCTCCACTGGATCGTGATGTGGGACGGGGCGGTGATGCACTACATCCACTTCCTCATCACCCGGGGTTTTCGCCCCTATGTCGACATTACCGACATGAACCTTCCCGGTTGCTACCTGACCGAGGGATGGGCGATGTCGCTCTTTGGATGGGGTGACCTGTCGTGGCGCGTCTATGAATACTTCCTGATGGCGGTGCTTGCCGTGAGTGGCATGGTCATCGGTGGGCGGCGGTACTGGCTCGCGGGCGTCTATGCTGCCCTGCTGTTCACGCTGATGCATGGGACCGAAGGGCCCATGATGGCGGTGGAGCGGGACGAGGTCATGACAGTGCTGCTGGTTGCCGGCATGGCGTTCTTTTTCGTGGCTGTGCGGCGACGTGATCCGCGATTTCTGCTGCCCTTTGGCTTGCTGGCCGGGCTGGCCGCGGGGCTTAAACCTGGTGCCGTTCTGCTGGATGCTTCGTTGCTCGTGCTGGCTGCGATAACTGCGGCCCGCCGTGGTGAACGGGTGCAGCGCTACCTGCTGTGGGGGTTGGCGGGAAACGCTGCCATCCTGATCGTGATGGTGGGATTTATCTTCCGCTACCATGCCCTGGACAGCCTGCTCTTTATCGCGCGCAACGTCATGCCGTATTACGTGCGCGAGAAGAACCAGGGGCCTGTGTATCTGGTGAAGAACCTGCTCTCGCCGCTCCTGCTTCCCGTGTTGGGGATGGCGATTGTCTCTGCTGTCCTTCAGCGGCGGGCCTGGAGCTGGGAGCGAACGGCGCTTCTGCTTGGCGTCTTCAGCGGCCTGGCTTCGTACTGGATCCAGCGCAAGGGATACTTGTATCACCGGTACATGTTCACGGTGTTCCTGATGCTCTGGGCCTGCTGGGAGCTGACCAACTCAGAGGCCAGCCGTCGGTGGATCCCGCGCGTGCTGGAGGTAGCCGCGACTGCCTACATCCTGCTGTGGGCGGCCCCCAAGTTCGCGCACAAGATGTATATGTATCCCCTGGTCACGCCGCCGCCGCAGAACCTGGCGCTTGGCCTGGAGAACGATCTGCAAGACCTGCAGGACCTGGGTGGCGCTTCACTGCAGCGGCAAGTGCAGTGTTTCGACCTGGTGAATGGATGCCTGAACGCGCTGTATCGGCTGCGCATCGAGCAGAGCACAGGGACCACCGGCGACCTGCTGCTGTTCTCTCCCAAACCCGGGCCCGCAGTGGACTTCTATCGCGGGTGGTTCGCAGCGCGTGAACCCCTGCATTCGCCCACGGTGATTGTTCTGGGCAACGAGTATTATCACCAGGCGAAAACCAGCTTCGACAAGATCGACACCTGGCCGGCGTATGCAGACTTCTTGCGAGCCAACTACGTGCCCGTAGTCGAGCGGCATTTCGGCCATAACAACGAGCCGGCCTACCGCATCCTGCTGCGCAAGGGCAGTGATGTACTGGCGCGTGAGCAGAGGCAGCCGCTGCAGTAGATATTTCTGCGCGCGCGCCTGGAACCTCGAAGCGCGGTTGCGCGTAAGGATCTGCAGACTATCCGAGCTGAGACGGGCCGCCTTCGTGTTTTGCGAGCTGCACCGATCTTCGCCGATGCTTTGAGGACCCGTCATGCCCAGCCTTGTTTCAGCAGTCGCTCTCGCGACGCTTGCGTTGCCCCGTGTTCTCGCGGCAGTTGAAGTTCAGCAATTGGAGACTGCCTGCACCGGTACACAGGCGACGGCGCTGGCTGGTTCTGTACGCGATACGACCCAGGCGCTGGTACCCGGAGCGACGCTGACGTTGGATGATGGCGCTCCTTTGACGAGCGGCCCTGATGGTCGGTTCCGCTTTGGATGTGTGACTCCAGGCGCACACCATTTGAAGGTTAAGGCAGAGGGTTTCGCGGAAACCTCTGTTCCCGTGCGGCTACCTCACGCAGGGGACCTTCTGCTGGTGCTGCAGCCGGATACGGTACAGATAGGGGTGGACGTGACTGCAGACGATCCGACGGTCCCTGACACGCAGTCCACAGGTGCTTCGCAAAGGATCTCAGGCAAGCAGCTGCAGGCTCTGGCGGACGATCCGGATGACCTGTTGCGTGAACTGCAGCAGTTGGCAGCAGTCACCGGGGGCAACCCAGCCAATGTGACTATCTCGGTGGACGGATTTCAGGAGTCCAGCAAACTGCCACCGAAGAGTTCGATTGCTTACGTAGAAGTCAACCCGGATCTGTTCTCTGCCGAATACCGCGAGCCGCCGTTTGGCGGCGGCGGGCGCGTCAATGTCTACACAAAGGCTGGAAAGAGCGCCTATCACGGAGCCCTGTTCACGACCAACGGCAGTCCCTGGGAGAACGCGCGGGATCCGTTCTCGGTCAGCAAGGGAGCGATCGGCAAGCAGCGTTATGGCTTTGAGCTTACCGGGCCGATCCGCAAGCAGGGATCAGACTTTTCGCTTGAACTGGAGCACCGCGCGATTGATAACGTCAGTGTTGTGAATGCAGTGTCGCTGGACGCGAACGGTGACGAGGTTCCTGTCCTGGACACGGTGCCCAGCCCGCAGCGTTTGTGGGTAGGCGAGGCGCGACTGGACTGGCAGCTTGGGGCGAAGAATAGCTTTACGGCAACGTATAGCGCCAACGTAAACCAGTTGCAGAATGTCGGCGTAGGAGGCACAAGCCTCGCGGAGAATGGCTACGGCAGCGAGCAGGCGCAGCATGTACTTCGCTTCACGAACTTCACGGCTGTATCGCCGAAGCTGGTACAGGAAGCGCGTGCTTCCCTGCGCTGGGATCTTGAAGATGACAGGCCGACGTCGCTGGCGCCGCAGGTGCAGGTTGCCGGGGCTTTCAGCGCGGGTGGCGCCAACATAGGGCAGCAAAGGCAGCTGGGGTTTCGTACCGAGTTTGACGACGACGCGATTCTGACCCTGAAGAAGAACACGCTGAAGTTCGGGGTGCAGCTCAACACATACGACATCCATAACCGGTCAACGCAGACGTTCAATGGAACGTACACCTTCGGGGGCGGCAGTGCGCCCGTGCTCGACGCGAACAATCAGCCGATTGCTGGACAGACCGCGGTCATCTCCGGGGTTGAGCAGTACCGCCGGGCGCTGCTGGGGTTGGCGGGTGGCACGCCGACTGCGTTTTTCAACGTCACCGGCGACCCTCATGTGCAGTTCACGCAGACCCGCGCTGCGCTATTTATCCAAGATGACTGGACGCTGAGCCACGGCGTCAAGGTATCAGGCGGTCTGCGGTATTTTCTTCAGAATGACCCTGTGACGCTGAGTTCGGCTACACCGCGGGCGTCCATTTTATGGGCACCGGGGAGCAAGCCGAAATGGACCGCTTACGCGCACGCCGGCATCTTTGCAACGCGGATCAGCAGCGACGACTACGCCGAGGTGCAGCGCCAGGATGGCGTGCATCGCATCTCAAACACGGTCTATAACCCGGTCTTTGGCAATCCATTTGCCGCCGGCGCGGTGCCGATCCAAAGCGTACGCAGCTTTTCACCACACATCAACCAGGAAAGCTGGAGCGCTGCGGACATCGGAGGCTCGCGGCAACTGCCATTTGGCTTCAACCTTTCAACCGATCTGGTGTACGGACGGCTCTGGAATGCGCTGCGTTCGCCGAATGTAAACTCACCGCTCGATGGGATTGCCACTGGACCGCGACAGATGGGCATACCCAACCTGAACGTGCTGAGGATGGACAATAGCGGCCAGGGACACCTGTACGTGGAGTTCCTTGGCCTGGAACAGCACACGCTAAAGAATGTGCAGCTGTTTGTGGGCGGAGTGCACATTGACCTGATCGACGATACCAATGACGACGAGCTCAGCTCTCCGCAAAGCAGCACGAGCAACGCAGGGGAGTTTGCCAGACGCACACAGCAGGGCGTGTGGCAGGTCTTCGGGAACGGCAGCTTTACGTTCCCGAAAAAGATCGTACTCAGCGGTGATCTGCAAGCGATGGGGGATCAGCACTTCAACATCACGACGGGATTCGACAACAACGGCGATGGCAACTTCAATGACCGGCCGAATGTTGCACCCGGAGGCACACCCGGAGCCGTGCAGACAAGGTATGGCCTGCTCACAAGCAGCGGAGGGACTGCCCCGGTGCAACGGAATGTGGGCATCATGCCGTGGACGGTACACCTGGATACCAACGTTCAGCGTGCTTTTGTGCTGACGCACGACGCGAAGGCGGAGCACCAGCAGACACTGACGGTGAATCTGCGATCGTCCAATGTGCTGAACCACACCAACATCACCTCCGTGGGTGGTGTGCTGGGATCGCCTCTGTTTGGGGTTGGCTACGCGGCCGATAATGGTCGGCGGGTAGAGGCGGGACTGCGTTACAGCTTCTGATCCGCGGCTGACGAGAGCAGGCCCAGCAGGAGGCAGGGCGCTCGATGATTCGTGCGTCCTGCTAGGCTTGGAGGGTTATGAGTTCTGAGCTGCCAAAGGCGTACGATCCGCAAGCGATCGAAGAGAAGTGGGCGCGGTACTGGATTGACGAGAAGCTGTTTGCGATCGAGGCGCCGGGTGCCGGTGAGGCCGCGGCGAAGAGCTTCGTGCAGCTGGTACCGCCGCCAAATGTGACGGGCCGCCTGCACATGGGCCACATGCTCAACCACACGGAGATGGACATCCTGGCCCGCTGGCACCGCATGCGCGGCGAGCGCGTGGTCTGGGTGCCGGGCACCGACCATGCGGGCATTGCCACGCAGATGATGGTGGAGCGGCAGCTAAAAGCCGAAGGTGGGCCCACGCGGCAGGACCTGGGTCGGGAGGCCTTTACGGAGCGCGTGTGGGCATGGAAACGCGAGTATGGCGGCGCTATCGCGGAGCAGATGACCCGGCTTGGCGACAGCGTGGACTGGACCCGCGAATACTTCACCATGGACGACCGCCTGAATGTGGCTGTGCGCGAGGCCTTTGTTCGCCTGTGGGAGCAGGGACTGATCTACCGCGGCGCGTACATCGTGAACTGGGATCCGCAGCTGCAGAGCGCTGTGAGCGATCTTGAGGTGGTGCACGAGGAGCGTGCGGGAAAGCTGTATGAGATTCGCTATCCTCTGGCCGATGGGTCTGGATCGATCACCATTGCGACTACGCGGCCGGAGACGATGCTGGGCGATGTCGCCGTTGCGGTGAATGCCTCGGACGAGCGTTATGCGGGGATGATTGGCAAGATGCTGGTGCTGCCTCTGGTTGGCCGTGAGATCCCGGTGATCGCTGACGACTGGGCGAACCCGGAGTTCGGCACCGGTGCGGTGAAGGTGACGCCGGCGCATGATCCGAACGACTTTGCCATCGGGCAGCGGCATAACCTGCCGCAGCTGAACATCATGGATGAAGGCGCACGCATCAAGCTGGCGGGCTCGCCGTATGACGGGCTGGACCGCTACGAGGCGCGCGAACGGATGCTTGCCGATCTCGAGGCGCAGGGATCTTTGGTTGCAATTAGGGATCATGCGATGGCTGTCGCCACGAGCCAGCGCACCGGTGCCACGATTGAGCCGCGGCTTTCCATGCAATGGTTTCTTGCGGTGAACAAGCAGCCGC
>CAXTVC010000005.1:33036-37692 GCA_964247615.1 uncultured Acidobacteriaceae bacterium | reverse complement strand
GGCGAAAGCATCGGGGCCAAGGCCATCGCGGCGGTGCGTGACGGCCACGTCAGGTTCACGCCGGAGAACTACTCCAAGACCTACTTCGAATGGATGAACAACCTGCACGACTGGTGCCTGTCGCGGCAGCTATGGTGGGGTCACCGCATACCGGCCTGGTACTGCGGTGCCTGCGACAAGATGACGGTTGCGGTGGTGACGCCGCATTCCTGCGCCGGCTGCGGGATCACGGACATCAAGCAGGAGACCGATGTGCTGGACACGTGGTTCAGCTCGGGGCTGCTGCCCTTCACGGTGTTTGGATGGGATGGCAGCGATGCGCTTACGCCGGACCTTGCCGCGTTTTACCCAACTGATCTGCTGGTGACGGGGTTCGACATCCTGTTCTTCTGGGTAGCGCGCATGGTGATGCTCGGCTGTCACCTGATGACGGATGTGCCAATGCCGGATGGGTCGAAACGGGCACTGAAAGACACGGTGCCGTTTCGCGACGTGTACATCCATGGGCTGATTCGCGATGCGAATCGCGAGAAGATGTCGAAGACCAAGGGCAACGTCATCGATCCGATCTCGATCATCACGCAGTACGGCACAGATGCGGTGCGCTTCACGTTGGCCTCGCAGGCGTCACCGGGAACGGACATTGCATTCAGCGAGGCGCGCACCGAGGGCTATCGTGCGTTTGCCAACAAGATTTGGAACGCGGCGCGCTTTCTGGCGATGCAGATAGAGCGTGGACGGGAGGCGGGCTACCGTGTGAGTCTGCAATCCCCACTGGCCGGCGCCGATGGCGGCGCAAGGGAGCTGCCGGATGCAACACCGCTCGAGACGCGCTGGATCTTTGCGCAGCTGCATGCTGTGAGTGCTGAGGTCGAGAAGTCGCTTACGGATTACCGCTTCGATGAAGCCGCGCAGGCGGTGTACCAGTTTTTCTGGGGCGAGTTCTGCGACTGGTATCTTGAGCTTTCCAAGCTGCGACTAGACTTCACGGCGGAGCGCAACGAGGCTACGGCCCTTACGCTGGGGGCGCTGGTGAGCGTGTTTGAAGCGGCACTGCGGCTGCTGTCGCCGTTCATGCCGTTCCTCACAGAGGAGCTATGGCATGCGCTGCATGATCAGGTAGGCATACCCGCGCCGGCGAAGTCGGTTGCGCTGACGCGCTACCCGCAGCCCGGAGACTTCCCCCCTGATGTGGCCAGCACGGAGGCGATGAACACGCTGCAGGAGCTTGTGGTCACCGTGCGTGGTCTGCGCAAGGAGCTGGGTGTGCCGGAGAAGGAAGCGGCGCCCATCCAGGTGCATGCGACCAACCGGGTTGCGGCGCTGGCCGATGCGCATGCGGATCTGCTGGCAAAGCTTGCCCGGGTGAGTGCCGTGGAGCTGGTAAGCGCACCGCTCAGCAGCACCAATGCACGCTCCACGACGCTGTTCGATGTGGCCGTGGTGTATGAGCGACAGGTGGACGTCGTTGCCGAGCGGGAGCGGCTGACCAAGGACCTGGCGAAGTTCGACAAGGGGCTGCAGGCGGCGGAAAAACAGCTGGGCAGCGAAAGCTTTCTGGCCAGGGCACCAGCGCATATCGTGGACGGCCTGAAGAAGCAGGCCGCGGAGACGAAGGCGCTGAAGGAAAAGACTGAAGCGGCGCTGGCGGTGTTGCGACAGGACTGAAATGGGTGCTGGGTATGCGGGCAGCTTCCGGTGCGGCAGCCAACGTCTGAACAAACGAGGACTGAAGCCCATGGCAATCCAGAAGACCCCACACACGAATACGGAGCAGGATGTGAACTCGGCAGAGATGGATCTTGAGCCGAATATGAATCCGGAAGATTCGTACCGCAGCGACCCTGCGTTGTACGACAACAGCGACGGCGCGCAGACGGCGGGTAATCGATCGTTTCACTCGACGGCAGGCCGGGACAATCAGCCTAAGTCGCTGGACGAGGGCACGGCCAACACGCCGCCGGGTGGGCCGACGTTGCCGCAGGGTGAATCACAGGGTGTGACAAACAGCGCTGGCAGCAAGGAACGGGCGACCCAGGAGAAGGTCATTAACAGCTAACAATCTAACAAAGGCAAAAAGGATGGGGTGCCGTATTTCGGCACCCCATCCTTTTACGTAGACCTTCTTAGGCGTTACGGTAGGTCTCGGTCGCGCGACCGTCTTTGCGGGTGCTCTCTTCCTTGTCGGCAAGCGCACGTTGATCGCCAACGGCCTTGGTGTGCGCTTTTGGACCGGATTCATGGGCAGCGGGTGAATGGGCATGCGCGCCGCCGGGAACCGCGTCATTTTGTCCTGTGCTGTGCGCGTCGTTCTCGTGCATTGCTTCTACGGATTCTTTGCTTGCGTGCTCGTTTGCCATTGTTGCTCCTTGTGCTTGGTGTCTCGGTGGTTCGCTTACGATCCCCTCATCAGATGGTGCCGCAGCGATTGACGTTAGCTGTCCGTCCTGCGCAGGGCGACGAAGCTATTTCTGGACGGCCTGGGGTGTTTCAGAGGACAAGGCCTCTTGTTCTACCGCGATAGTCACGTTTTCGTGTTTGATCTCGAGACGCAGGCGGTTGTAGAGGTTCATGTAAAAGTTAGCGACCCAGACCAGGGCGAACCAGGCGACAAGGTAGCCACGCCATCCCGTGTACAGCAGTTGAAATCCAAAAAGGAGTAACGCGAGCGCGGAGACGTAGTGCGAGAAGCAGTACTCGCAGGTAAAGAGGTAGAAGAACTTGCGTTTGGGCAGCGCTTTACAGGTCTGGCTCTTCTCTTTGCAGAAGTCGCGTGGCTCACGGAAGACCTCTTCGTGGGTGACGGTCCATGCAGCACAGGCCACAGGCAGCGCAAGAAGCAACAGCATGGCCGTCTGGTGTGTGAGCGGGCTGGCGAGCGGGGTCGGCATACGTACGGGAGTAAGATGCGCGGCAATGCGCCCGCGGGCACGCTAGGATAAGCCGTTATGTCGCGGAGTTTACGCCAGGGAAATACGATCGAGGCCGCGGAGGTGAATGCGGCGCTTGCGGACACGGTGCTGGCGGGCTCCGTGCAGCACCTGGCCGAGGTTCACTCAACCAATGACCTGGCGCTGGAGGCAGCGCAGGCTGGCGTGCCTTACGGGGTGTGGGTGGCCGATGCCCAGACCGCCGGCCGTGGACGCGGCGGTCACACGTGGCTCTCCCCCCCGGGGGATGGCCTGTATGTCAGCGCATTGTTCTCCCCGCGTTTGCCCGCTACGGCCTTCCATCTATCGCTGGCAGCGGGCCTGGCTGCGTGGGATGCAATACGGGAGGTCACGGGGATCGTTGCAGACATCCGCTGGCCCAACGACCTGGTGACGCGTGAGGCGGGGGGCAGCCGCAAGCTGGGGGGCGTACTGGTGGAGTCTGCCGTGAGTGTAGCGACGGGAGATCCAAAGGTCCGGCCGCCCGCAATGCTCCGTTATGCCGTGATTGGCATTGGCTTAAACGTGGCGCACCGGGGGTTTCCGCCGGAGCTGGCCGCGGCGGCCACATCGCTGTTCCTGGAAGGTTGGCAGGTGCCGGACCGGCAACCGCTGCTGGTCTCGCTGCTCGGGCACCTGTGCCGCAATGTGCGCAGCCTGGAGGACGCCTACGCCGGCGTGCCGCATGGCCCGGGCGTGTTGGCGAGGCTGGAGGGAGCCTCGACGTGGCTGCACGGCAAGCGCGTCCATGTGCCGGAAGATGGCGGCTATACTGGCGTGACGGCCGGGCTGGACGCGAGTGGCTTTCTGCTTGTGCATGGCGACGATGGTGCCCGGCGAGTTGTGCGCTCCGGCGGTGTGCGCGAGGTTTGACCCTCCATCTCGGAACCAGACCTCGGAAGCAGAATGGATGTAGCGGAATGCTGTTGACCCTGGACGTTGGCAATTCAAACACAGTGATGGGCCTGTTTGCCGATCCGGATGGCGAGACCCCGGGGAAGGTGGTCGCCGATTGGCGCATCACAACGCCCAACCGCCAGACTGCCGATGAGATCGCCGTGCTGCTGGAAGCGCTGTTCCGGATGCGCGGGCTGAAGACGAGCGACGTGACAGGCGTGGCGATCTCCTCTGTGGTGCCGCCGCTGGATCCCACGCTGCGGCGCATCTGCGAGACGACGTTTAACGTGCGCGCGATGTTTGTCGAACCCGGCGTGAAGACCGGGGTGCCGGTGCTGACCGACAACCCGAACGAAGCCGGCGCGGATCGCATCGTGAACTGCGTAGCAGCTTATGAGCTGTTGGGCGGCCCGGCGATCGTGGTGGATCTGGGCACCGCGACGACCTTCGACGTGGTCTCGCGCAAGGGCGAGTTTCTGGGCGGTGCGATCGCTCCCGGTCTGGGCATCTCGGCCGAGGCGCTGTTCTCCCGTGCAGCGCGACTGACGCGCGTCGAGGTAAAGAAGCCAGCCAAAGTCATCGGCACCAACACGACGGACAACATCCAGATCGGGTTGTATTACGGCTACATCGGCCTGGTGGACGGCATCCTGGAACGTATGCTCGCGGAGCTTGGCCCTGACACAAAGACGGTGGCAACCGGCGGGCTTGCCGGGCTGATCGCCCCTGACTGTAAATATGTGCAGCGCGTGGAACCGATGCTGACGCTGCATGGGCTGCGGCTGATCTGGGAGCGGAATCGGGGAAGAAGTAAGGGAGTGAATAGTTA
>CAXTVC010000005.1:23584-32936 GCA_964247615.1 uncultured Acidobacteriaceae bacterium | reverse complement strand
CTATGAACTACTTCGAATATTTCAGCGAGATTGAGGAACGGTTTACGGCGCGCCGGGGATCGTTGCTTCTGCTGTCGACCTTGGACTGGGCGTTGATTGAGACGTGGCGCGAGGCGGAGATTCCGCTCGCCGCGGTGCTGCGGGGTATCGACACCGCATTCGATAAGTTCGACGCTCGCAAGGCAACTTCCAAAGGACGGCTCGCCAAGGTGAACGGCCTTGCCTGGTGCGCGCAGGCGGTGATGGAGGCGGCCGCCGAGATGGCCGAAGCGTCGATCGGGGGCCGGCCCGTCGAACCGAAGACAGAACGGGAGACCGGCTTTGAAACTGAGCGCGTGGCACGCTTTCTCCTGGCTAACGCAAGCCTTCTCGGCAAGGCTGGGGCTGAGGAGATCCTGAACACCACGGCCACGCGACTGGGGGAGCTTGCCGGGGAGGTACGTGCCGGCGGGCACCCCGCGTTGGACGACTTGGATCGCACCCTGACGGTGCTGGAGGAGCGGCTGCAGGCCTCCCTGCTGGCGAGTGTTCCGGAAGCGGAGCTGCTGGCAGTGCGTGAGGCCGCCGAGCGGGAGCTGGCACCCTACCGGGGCAAGCTGGGTGCGGTGCAGATGCGGCAGGTGCGTGAACAGTTCGTGCACAAGCGGCTGTTTGAGGCGCGACGGTTGCCGCGCTTAAGCCTGTTCTATATGCCACTGGATGACGGGGCCACCGCCCAGGATTCCACCCTATGAGTAACGAGTCGCTGCGCGTAGAGAAGGCCATCTACGGCGGCGATGGGCTGGCGCGGACTGAAGCTGGCGAGGTAGTCTTCGTGCCGTTCGCGCTGCCCGGGGAGCTCGTCGAGCGGATCAGCCCAGATAATAAACTGCAGGTGCTGCAGCCTTCACCGGAGCGCGTCGCACCCCCATGCGTGCACTTTGGCGTATGCGGCGGATGCCAGTACCAGATGGCGACCTACGGCGAGCAACTGCGCCTCAAGCAGGCCATCCTCAGGGAGACGCTGGAACGTGCGGGCGTTGCCGATCTGCCGGCGATCCGGGTCTGGGGATCGCCGGAGCCGTGGGGCTACCGCAACCGTATCCGGCTGCGCGTGCGCGACGTGGATGGGGCGGTGCGGCTGGGCTACAGCGTACGCGGCACGAACGATTTTCTCCCGATCCGGATGTGCCCCATCGCCGCCCTTCCCCTGTGGACCGCTGCAGCCGCACTGATGCGGGTTGCGGAGGAAGATCGCGACGCCGCGGAGTGGTTACGGGCAACAACTGAGGTGGAGTTCGCCTGCAACGAGAGAGCTGACAAACTCCAGGTGCAACTGCTGTGCCCGGGGGCCGTGCCGGGGCGGAAGGGCGGCTTTGAACGGATGGCACAGAAGTTGCAGGCCCTCGGCATACCCCTGGTGTCGATGGGGGTCTCGCACCTGCATGTGGCATCCGGCCGGGCCACGGAGGAGCTTGCTGCATGGGGAACGAAGGGACTGGCTTACGGGGTAGGCGAGGACCGTTTCTGGCTGGGGCAGGGCAGCTTCTTCCAGGTAAACCGCTTCCTTGTGCCGACGATGGTAGACCTGGTATGCCCGGAGCGCCGGGGTGCGCTGGCGTGGGATTTGTATGCGGGGGTGGGGCTGTTTTCGCGTCGGCTCGCGCGACAGTTTGGGGCGGTGACGGCGGTCGAGGCCAATCCGCTGGCCGTTTCTGAACTGCGAAGGGGTTTGGGGCGGCCGGGAGATCAAGCGGTGGCGGAGACCACGCTGGGCTTTTTGCGCGGGGCTGTTCTGCAGCGTGAGCGCCCAGAGCTTGCCGTGCTGGACCCTCCCCGGGCGGGTGCGGGCGAAGCGGTCTGCGAGCTGCTTTTACGCCTCAAACCGGAGCAGATCGTATATGTGTCCTGCGATCCCACAACGCTGGCACGGGACCTGCAGATTTTAACCGCTGGGTACGGTGTCTCAGAAGTGCACATGATCGACCTGTTTCCCCAGACGTACCACCTCGAAACGGTGATGGTGCTGAAGAAGCGAACTGTGGGAGGCTAGCGGTAGCTGAGAGGTTTCGCCCACACGATGGGCGGCAGCGCACCCTATGCCGAGCTCTGGTGCTGCCACATTCTGGATGAACGGGCGTCCGCCCGTGGAGCCGCTCCGGCCCAGGAGCGTTCCCATGCTGCTGGCCGCACTGGCATTTATCGCGGGCCTGCTGGCGGCGCGGCAGTGGCATCCCCCGCTTACCCTCGTGTTGAGCACGGCGCTGCTGTTTGGCCTGGCGTGGACCAGCCTGCGCTGGGCATCGCGCGTTGGGTGGCTGCCTGTGCTTGGTGTGTGGATGGCCGTGGGTTGCTGGTGCGCGCAGGTGCAGGCGCCCGTCTACCGACCGACGCCGTTGCACCCCTACGCCGATGGGCTGAGCCGGACGGTGCGGGGGCGTGTGGTGGCGGTGCGTTCGCTGCGGGAGGCCACGCCGATCCAGGGAACGCCTGTCGCGCCCATCCAGCCGTGGCTGGTGGAGCCCGGAGGCTGGGACCCGGAGAGCGGCCCGGAGATCCAGGGCGTCGACCTGGCGCTGGATGCCGTCGAGCAGGTCACCCCGGACGTCTCCACGATGCAGCCGATTGCCGCCGGACTGCGGCTCACCGTGACGGGCGGCGTGGTGCCGCTTCGGTGCGGCGAGGAGATCGAAGTCCCTGTCAGGCTGCGTGAGCCGGAGGTTTATCGCGATCCCGGGGCGTTCTCCTATGCAGACTGGCTGTTGAGCCAGGGTGTAGCGGCCCTTGGGACGGCCAGGGAGCACCAGGTGAAGGTGCTGGGCGCCGGGACACCTGGAGCGCGCTGCTGGCTGGCCGAAGTACAGCACGGGGCCTCCAGGCGGCTGGAGTTGCTGCCATACGCTCGGCCCATACGGTTCCTGCCCGGGCCGCTGCGCCTGACGAAAGAGGACGCAGGCATGCTGGCGGCGATGCTGTTCGGCGACAAGACGCAGCTGAGCGAGGCGCAGCGGGCGGGCTTCGAGCGCACCGGCACGTTTCACCTGTTTGTGGTCTCCGGATTCCATGTGGCGATAGTCACCGGAGCCATCTTCTGGCTCTTACGACGGTTTCGCGTGCCGGAGTTCCCTGCCGTAGGCCTAACTATTGCCCTGGCGCTGTCCTATGCGCTGATGACGGGGTTTGGTGTGCCGGTGCAGCGCGCACTGGCGATGAGTTCGCTGTACCTGGTCGCGAGGGCGCTGGATCGCCAGAAGTCGGGGCTGAATGCGTTGGGAGTTGCGGCGCTGCTTATTCTGGTCGCCGACCCAAGGGCGTTGTACGAGGCCAGCTTCCAAATGACGGCCCTGGTGATTGTCGCCGTGGCGGGCTTGGCCGTGCCGCTGGGGGAACGCCTGCTGGGATCGTGGCGGGCCGCCGTGTGGCAGCTGGATGTGCTTGAGGTTGACGCCTTTCTGCCGCCGACGGTTGCGGGCCGACGTGTCTGGTTGCGGGTGTGGGGCGGCCTGCTTCGGGGTCTTACGGGGCAAGCGTGGACGCGGAAGGTGCCGGTGACGGTTCTACGCGGGCTGCTGGTGATCGCGGAAGCTCTGCTGTTTTCGGTCGCCATCGAGCTTTGCATGGCCTTGCCCATGGCGGTGTACTTCCACCGCCTGGTGCCGGCGGCGCTGCCCGGCAACCTGTTCGTGGCGCCTTTGGCAATGGCGCTGGCCGGCAGCGCGGTGCTGACTTTCACCCTGGGACTGGTGAGCCCGTGGGTCGCGGTCTTTCCTGCAATGATCACGGCGGGTCTGCTGCATCTGGTACGGGCCGTTGTAGACGCGCTGGGGCGGGCACGGCTGGGGGATCTTCGAACGCCGTCCCCGTCCGCTGTTGCCGTCGCGCTGTGCCTGGCGTTGGCGGGGTTCGCGCTTTGGGCGCTCCGGGCACGGCGGCCGAGGCTGGCATGGATTGGGGCCGCTGCCGCGCTTGCGCTGCCCGTCGCGGCACTATGGCCGGCTGCGCTCCTGAGGCACGCAGGAAGTCTGGAGGTGACGGCCATCGATGTGGGGCAGGGGGACTCTCTGCTGGTGGTCTCGCCGGAGGGCCGGACGATGCTGGTGGATGCAGGTGGTCCGGTAGGGCGCGTGGCCGCGAAGTGGGACGTCGGCGAGCAGGTCGTGGCACCGTACCTCTGGTCACGGCATCTGCGCAGGCTGGATGTCGTCGTCATCACCCACGGACACAGCGATCACATCGGCGGGATGCCCGCCGTGTTACGTGACCTGCGTCCGCGGGAGTTATGGCTGAGCCTTCAACCAGGACAGTCCTTAGCGATCCGGGACCTGCTGAAAGAAGCTGACCAGCTGGGGATTCGCGTACGTTGGCTGGCGGCGGGTGATGGCTTTGACTGGGGAGGAGTAAAGGCGACGGTGCTCTCGCCGGAGCGGAGCTACTCCAACTATGGCGAGGCGCGCAATGATGATTCCCTGGTGATGCGGCTCGACTGGCAGCGGGCAAGTGTTTTGCTGGAAGGTGATGCGGAGGCCCAGAGCGAGGCCGCGATGGTGGCGCGTGGACGTCTGCGTCCGGTGACGCTGCTGAAGGTAGGGCACCATGGGAGCCGCACCTCGACCAGCCCCGAGTTTCTTGCAGCAGTCGCACCGAAGGACGCAGTCATCAGCGTCGGGCAGCACAATACGTTCGGGCATCCGCGATGGGAGGTCCTGGAGCGGCTGGAGGCAAGTCACGTCAAAACCTTCCGCACGGACCGTGAAGGAGCGCAAACGTTTCTGCTTAGCGCAGAGGGGAAAGTCACGGAGGAGGCGGCGTATAAATGAGCTACGCCGGAGCTATCCGGGCCAGGGGGGTTAGGTGAGCGAGCCGCAAAAGGAGAGCGAAAACGAGCAGGACGTTACGAACGGACCTTCGGAAAACCTGCCTGACGCACCCGTGGCGCCCGATACGCTGAGTGCGGCGGCCCGGCAGGAAGAAGCCAAGCTGATCCGGCGGCTGCAGATCATGATGAACATGGTCATGGGCGTGATCGCGCAGGACAACACGCTCAGCTACGACGACGCCGCCACGATGGTCACCGATGCGCGCACTGCCGCGCTGGCGATGTTTCCTGGCAAGGAGCTCGCCTATGACCTTATCTGGCGACCACGGTTTCAGCGCCTCATGCGGGAACGTTTCCGCCTGATGTAGTCGCCGATGGGGTACCTGTAGTGACAAGGTAGGTTCAGGGGCGGTTCCCGCAGGCCTGTCTCTGGTAAGCAGAGGTATGGTGTCGCGCGCTGGCCTGCTTCGTTTCCTGCTTTGTGTATGTTTTGTCCTATCCGTGCCTGTTCCAGGAGGCGCTGCCGTGAACCGGGACTGGACGACGCCTATCCCACCATTCCGGATCGCGGACAACCTGTATTACGTTGGCAGCCGGGACCTCGCAGCGTACCTGATCACGACCCCGCAAGGCGATGTGCTGCTGAATGCCAACTACACGAGTTCGCCGCCGCAGATTCGGCATAGCGTGGAGCAGCTTGGCTTTCGCTGGCGCGACATAAAGATCCTGCTGGTCAGCCATGCCCACGTGGACCATGCCGGGGGAGCCGCACAGATCCTGCGCGAGACGGGTGCCAAGTTCGACGTGATGGACGGCGATGTCGACGTGATGGAGAGTGGCGGCAAGACGGACTTTGCCTTTGGCGGCCCCAGAAAGGCGCTGCAGTTTCCGCCGGCGCATGTGGATCGCACCCTGCATGACGGAGATCAGGTAACTCTCGGCGGCGTGACGCTCACCGCCCACCGAACGGCTGGCCACACCAGGGGCACGACGACCTGGACGATGCGGGCGCATGTGCCCGGCGAGCCTGCGGGTGAGCTGCGGAACGTGGTCATCGTGGGAAGCTGGAGCGTGCTCGAAGAGTACCGGCTCCTGAGTGTGCACGGCGGCCAGCCGGCGTCGTACCCGGGAATTGCAGGGGATTTCACGACGACCTTCGCCATGCTTTCTGCCCTGCCTTGCGACGTCTTTCTGGCCTCCCACGGCAGCACGTTCGACATGCTGCCGAAGCTCCGGCGCATGCCAGCAGAAGGTGACCGGGTATGGATCGACCCGGTGGGCTACAAGGAGGCACTGGCCAGGGCGCAGCATGCGTTTGAGGCGGCGTACCAGCGGCAATCGCTCGCAGCGGAACGCGGGCCGAGGTGAGCGACTCGGAGAGGGATAACGGCGCGACCCGCAACGAAGGGCGGCTCCACGGTCTGGACACGCTGCGCGCGTTCGCCATCCTGTGGGTGATGCCGTACCACCTGAACGGGCACTTCCCCCTGGCGCTGCAGGCAGCGTCCCACTACGGATGGATGGGGGTGGACCTGTTCTTTGTCCTGAGTGGCTTTCTGATCGCCTCCGGGATGTTTCGATCTGTCCAGAAGCAAGGCAGGCTGCCTGTAGGGGAGTTCTACGCGCGCCGGGCTTACCGCATTTTGCCCGCATTCTTTGTCGTGCTTCTGCTGTATGTGTTCGTTCCTATCTGGCGCGAGGCGCCGGGCCTGCAAGCCCCGTGGCAGTTCGCCACCTTCACGGAGAACCTGTTGATCGATTACGGCAAGAACCAGGCGTTCTCGCACGCTTGGTCACTCTGCGTAGAAGAGCATTTCTACCTGGTGCTGCCGCTACTGGTTTTGCCCTTGATGCGGAAGCCGGCGGCATGGAAGGTGTACACGCTGTTGACGCTTGTCCTTCTTGCAGGTGTAGGCATGCGGGCGTATGTGCTGATCCATGTATTACGACCGCTGGGACCGGACAGCGACCGGTTTGGCACAACGTTTATCGAGGCGATGTATTACCCCACCTACGTGCGGCTGGACGGGCTGCTGGCAGGTGTCGCGCTGGCCTGCATGCGCACCTTTCGGCCTCGCTGGTGGTCGGCCCTTATGCAGCGCGGCCACACACTGGCCGCTGCCGGAATCGCCATCGTAGCCTTCGTAGGATGGTGCGCCCCTACGCGGTTCCAGTCCGTTACCGGGCTGGCTGTCTTTGCCGATCTCTTCAGCTATCCCCTGCTTGGCGTGGGTTTTGCCCTGCTAACCGCCTCGGCTTTAAGCGAGAACGGGCTCTTAGCGCGTTGGCAAGTCCCAGGCGCAAAACTGATTGCACTCCTTGCGTTTGGCCTGTATCTCACCCATAAAGAAGCGGTGCATGTTCTCCTGCAGCTGTTTCCAGGACTGCCGGATAACACCTACCGCGTCCAACCGTTGTACTTCGGCGTATGCCTTGCATTAGCCGGGACGCTGTATTTCGGTGTGGAGCGCCCGTTCCTGCGTCTACGGGATCGACGCCGGAACGTGAGTTTCAGGACTGCGCCGGAACTGCAAGCACGGATTGACCCGGCTCTTTAAGGACCAGGAACTACTCGTTGGTGACCTTGGCACTGACCTTCTCGAGT
Source organism: uncultured Acidobacteriaceae bacterium (assembly GCA_964247615.1). Lineage (GTDB taxonomy): Bacteria > Acidobacteriota > Terriglobia > Terriglobales > Acidobacteriaceae > Granulicella. The sequence continues at coordinate 25,536 of CAXTVC010000005.1, read as the reverse complement.
TGCGCTACATGGTGCACGTCATGCCCGGCGGCGATCTCGACGACGGTCCAGAGGGTAATCTGGCCCATCTCGGGGTGGGTTGCCGGCCGATGCTTTTGTTCCTCGGTGAGACTCTCCAGGAGAGCGAGATTCCAGCGGCGGGTGGCACTCCAGGTAGCCCGGGCAGCCTCTGCCGTGTAGCCGGGGCCCTCATAGGCCCTGGCCCAGTCGTCCTGCTCAAATGGCTGCAGAATTGGGCTATTCGAACCGTAGATGTCGCGGAAGCGCCAGGCCCATACGATCTCGCAATCGGCCATGTGACACAGGATCTCGCGGGTAGACCATTTGTGCGGGGAAGGCTTGAAATCGATCTGCTCTGGCGTCATGGAACTGAGAGCCTTGGTGAGTCGTGCCGGGATCGAACGTAATACCTCAAGGGGATCACGCCCTTCCAGCAGGTGGACGTAGGGCCGGGCGATTGTTTGCTCTTCGCTCATGACCCTTCTGATGCGGATTCGTCCGGCGTTGCCGCTTCGCGGGCGGTCCACGGATCGTATTCGCCCACCGACCAGTGATAGCCCTCGGGATCGGAGACTGCAAAGGAGCGACCGCCGTAATCCATCGTCTTCAACTCCATCAGGACCTTCGCACCAGCTGCCTGCGCGGAAGCCCATAAGGGATCGCAATCTGCGACGACCAGGTAGAACGGTGAGGTAATTCGACCCTCGATATCAGAGGGAATGGCCTGAAATTGCGGAAGAGGGCTGGGATTTGTGGCCGAACCCAGCATGATCATGCCCGTGCCGTGGCGCAGTTCAGCGTGCCCCACCGTGTTGTTTTCGCCGGGGTAGATGGCATGCCGCACGAAGCCGAGCACCGTCTCCAGCCACTCGATTGCGGCGTAGGCGTCCTTGTAGCGAAGGCTGGGAATCAGGGTCGCACCAGTTTGCGATGAGCGGTCGGGCATGGCGTACGGACCTCCGGGCCGTATCATCGTCGCCGCCGGTGGCATCTGTATAGAGAATTCGGCTTACCGGCGACAATAGGAAGCGGCCCGCGTGTGTACCGGGCAAGGGAGTGGCAGTGGCAGATCTGGAACGCGTGGTTGGCATCGACCTGGGTACGACAAATTCGCTGGTGGCCTATATGCAGGGCGATCAGCCGGCCGTGATTCCGGGCGAGGATGGGTCGGCGATCGTGCCTAGTGTGGTGGCATTCCGCTATGACGTTGCCGAGGGCAACGACCACGGCTGGTCCGTGGGGAATGCGGCGCGGGACGTGCTGCTGGAGCACGCCGAAAACGCTGTGTATTCCGTGAAACGGCTGATGGGGCGCGACCTCGCCGACGTGGAGCCGGAGTTGAAGCTGTTCCCGTTCAAGCTGGCGGACGGGTTGAAGCCGGGTGAGGTTCTGCGGCTGAATGTGGGCGGTCTGACGCTGACGCCGCCGGAGATCTCGGCCTACGTTCTGCTGCAGCTGAAGCGCAACGCCGAGCGTTTCTTCGGCGCCCCGGTGACCAAGGCGGTCATCACCGTTCCGGCCTATTTCAACGATGCGCAGCGACAGGCGACGAAGGATGCAGGCCGCATCGCCGGGCTGGAGGTGCTGCGCCTGGTGAATGAGCCGACCGCGGCCGCGCTGGCCTATGGCCTGGACAAGTTGCATGGTGGAACCGACGGCATCATCGCCGTGTACGACTTTGGCGGTGGCACGTTCGACATCTCCATTCTGAAGCTGCATGAGGGCATCTTCGAGGTCATCTCGACCGGCGGCGACACGCATCTGGGCGGTGACGACATCGACAACCTGCTGCTGACGGTGGCGCTGGACGATATCAAGGGCGACCTGGGGATCGATGTGAGCGGTCAGCCGGAGACGATCCAGGCGCTGCGCAAGGCCGTGATCGACGCCAAGATCGCGCTCTCCTCACAGGACAGCGTGCGGCTGCAGTTGGAGTTGCCGGAGGGCAAGCA
>CAXTVC010000005.1:0-23484 GCA_964247615.1 uncultured Acidobacteriaceae bacterium | reverse complement strand
CTGCAGGGCGAGCGGGAGCTGGCGAAAGACTGCCGGTCCCTGGCACGGTTTGACCTCAAAAACATACCGCCGATGGTGGCCGGCCTGCCGCGCATCGAGGTCAAGCTGCTGATCGACGCGAACGGCATTCTTAACGTCAGCGCGCGCGAGCAACGCAGCGGACAGGAAGCCCAGGTGGAGGTGAAACCCACCTACGGCCTCACCGATGAGCAGGTGGAATCCATGATTTTGGAGAGTTTTGATATGGCCGAGCAGGACCTGCACGAGCGCCAGGTGATCGAAGCGAAGAACGAGGCCAGCACGATCAACGAGGCCGTGGAAAAGGCCCAGACGCAACCCGTGTGGCAGCAGCTGACCTCGGTGGAGCACGAGGGCATCAAGGCCGCGATGCTGGATCTAAAGGCGTCGATGGCAGGCGACGACTATCGCGTGATCCGCAACTCCATTGAACAGTTGGACAAGAAGACACGCCGGCTGGCCGAGCTGATGATGGACTCCGCCGTAACAGGGGCCATCGGCGGCAAGACGATGCAGGCGGCCGGGGAGAGTTTGGGCGAAGGGCCAACCGCGCCACATCCATTTGCCGCGGCACAGATCGACTCGAGTCGCGGGGATGATGCAGGAATCGTGGCCGAGGGTGAGGCGAACCCACAGAGTGCCGGCGAATCTACGGAGGACTAGGCTCTACACTGGATAGGTTATGTCTGAACACGAAGCGAAGCCGTTGCCCGAAGTCGACCTGTCCTTTCCGCCCGCCCCGAACATGGTGCGCGTGACCTTCAAGCCTGAGAACAAGACCGTCGAGTTCCCCTTCGGTTCGCTGCCCTATGACGGCCATGGCGAGCCAATGAGCTTCCTGGACGTGGCGGAGAACTACGGCGTCTTTATGGATCATGCCTGCGGTGGCGTGTGCGCCTGCACCACGTGCCATATCCATGTGCTGGACGGTGTGAAGAACCTGTCCGAGGCAGAGGAGAAGGAGCTGGATCGCCTGGATCTCGCGCCCGGTCTGCAGCTGAACTCACGGCTGGGCTGCCAGGCTGTGGTCGAGAAGCCCGGCAGCTACATCGTGGAAATCCCCAGCTGGAACAAGAACTACGTGCAGGAAGGCAAGCCGGCCACCCCCAAATAGGTGCTTGGCCTCCCTGCCGCCTGTGCAGCTAAAAGAGACTCGGAAATTCCAGCATCGAGTGGTGCTTGAAATCCTGCTGCAGCGTGAGGGTCAGCTCGTGGCGGGCGCGCATTACGGACAGTGTGATCGGCCGGCCTTTGGCGACGTGCAGCCGTTTGGTCCAGTCCGCGGTGTTGCGCAGGGTGTAGAGGTCGGCCCGCACCACTACATCGCCCGCACGTAGGCCTGCATCCGCGGCGGGGCTGTTCGGCACAACCGAGTGAACCAGGAGGCCGGTGCCGACTGGCGCGCCGAAGAAACCTGCCAGTTGCGGCTCCATGGTATCCAGCACGGCACCCGTATAGATGCCGCCATGCACTATATGGCCGATGAAACCGGAGCCGGGCGGCGGTGTAGCCGGGGCAGTCGGCGGCGGAGGGGAAGCTTCGCCCGCACTGTCGGAAAACCCGAACGCCGGCGCGGTGGTATCTGTCGCCGGGGGGGCAGGCGGGACGGCAGAGCTGTAGAGGTGCGCCATGGCGGCACGCGTCACCTCGTCGCGGTCTGCAAGCATGGCGGTGATGTTGAGCGTATGCCCCCCGCGAAATACCGTGAGAGCGATCTGCATACCCGCCCCGGCGTCGTGAATCATGCGGCGCAGGGCCTCGGCCCCGGCCACTGCCTGGCCATTCAGGCTGACGATGATGTCGTGGGCACGCAGACCGGCTTTGCCTGCGGGTCCATCATGATCCACCATGACGACCTCGACACCGTGAGTGTTCGCGGCGTGGGCGTTCTTCAGCTGTTCTTCAGGGACGTCGTGGAACTCGATGCCGAGGTACCCCTGCGACCGCCCGTTAACTCCGCCATGTAGAGCAGCGTGTGCCGGCTGCGACGGGCCCGCGACGGGCCACGCCGCCGGTGTGAGTGCCATCGCGACTGCGCCGAACAAGATGCCGGGATTGAGCCGCACACGCGCGGCCCCAGATGCGAAATGCCTCGCCATAGCGCCTACTCGATATCCGAGGCGTGTTGCAGCACCTGGAAGGAGGCATTGCGAACAGCTGGATTGATGTCCTCGGTGGAGGCCGTACGGAGCGCCTGCCGCACACTGGAGTCAGCCCCCACAGGCGAGAGCATGGAAATAGCCTCTGTGCGGACAGCCTCATTGCGATCGTGCATGAGCGCCTCCAGCACCGCGTCACGCACGTGGATGTCTTCGGCGACGTAGGGCTGCAGGCCATTGAGAGCCTGAAGCCTTACGGTGGAGCTCTTATCAAAGCGCAGGCTGTTGACGAGCGCGAGGCGAAGCTCCCCGGAGCCGTTGTCGGCCTCGGCGTTCTCCCCGGAGCTGCACGCGTGGCCGGTCCGGCACTCATCGGCGACCATGGTTACAGCAGCCTCGCGGGCTTCCTTGTTGGCGGCCAGCTTGGTGCCAAGCAGCAGCAGATTGCGGATCTCGGGGCTGTTCATCGAGCCCTGTACCGTCTCCGGAATCACTCGGTTGTAGTCCACCTGGACGAGATCGGAGTTCGGCGTCTGGCGTATGCCGGAGACGCTGGCGACGTCACCCTGCCCCGGCCTGGAGATTACTACCGGTGTGGGCTTGATCGGCGCGTGGCTCACCTGGAAGCGTGTGAGTGTGTTGCCGCCCAGAAATCCCACGCCGAGCAGAAGGGTGGCCAGCGCCGGGGCCCCGGTCACGAAACCAAGCCAACGGTATGCATTTGCGGCAAAACGATGGGCAACAGAGCTGGGAGGGATCGCGTCGAGCGCCTCGTCCAGCCGCATGCGGGAGGCCGCAAGCAGGTTAGGGGTGGGTTCAAGAACGGGGTCAAGCTCAAGTGTTTCGTGCAGGGCAAGCTGCGCGTTCCACTCGCGGCGGCACTCGTCACAGGTATTCAGGTGCTGTTCCAACGGCAGCAGCAGCTCATCGGGCAGTTCGCCGTATTGAGCTAAAACTATGCTTTCTTGCGTGTCCTGGCATCGCATGGGTGCGGTCCTCGTGTGGCCTCATATAAGGTGCTGCGGTGCGGGTCGGTATGCTGCATGCCCGCTTGGGTGACTCTGGATGCTGCGGTGTTTGGTTCTAGGTGAGAGCGACTGCCCTTTTGGGGATCGCTCGTATTCACATTTCACTACTCACTTCCTTACCCTCACTCCTCACCTCACCTCCGCCAATCTGGCGCGGAGCTTGCGGGTAGCGCGGAACAGGGTGTTCTTGGCCGTCTCTTCGGTTGTGGACAACATTTCGCCGATGGTGCGGAGCTTCAGGCCCTGGTAGTGCTTCAACTCAAAAACGGTGCGCTCCCGCGGGGTCAGCTCACCCAGGGCGCTCTGGATGGCCGCGTGCTGATGTTTGCGGACGAGCTCGCGATCCGGGTCGGCACCGGCACGATCATCCGCCACGTTGGCCATCAAATCCATCTCCTCGCCAGCGGAGTCGAGCACGGTCCCCGGATCCTCACGGCGGCTCTTGCGGCGGCGGAGCTGATCAAGGCAGAGATTGGTGACGATGCGGTAGAGCCAGGTGTAGAAAGAGCACTCAAACCGGAAGTTCGAGAGGTGGCGGTAGGCCTTGATGAAAGCCTCCTGATGCACGTCCTGCGCATCCTCCTCGTTGCCGAGCATATGCAGCGCAAGCCGCAGCACGCTGCGGTCATAACGACGCACCAGCGAATCAAAAGCGGTGCGTTCGCCCTTCTGCGCGGCACGGATCAGGTCGTCGTCTTCGGCGCGCTGCAAAGCCCGGGCGTCCAGCTCCTTTTGCGAGAGCTTCACGCGGGCATTCCCGGACTGGGCGGCAACCTTGGGCATGCTGGCTGCCGGTGATTCTACTGCGACGGCCATGGGACTGGCCGCAAGGGTTTCCTCCAGCCCAAGCGCAAAGGGGCTGACACGCCGACGACTGATATCGCCGGGAAGAACAATAGCGGGGGATAGGCTCATGCGTTAGCTGACTCCGGAGTCAGGGTGTCCCTACACCCGTATGGACGAAGCGACCGTGCAGGGGTGAGCAGGCGACCGGCAGGTCCAGGGCGGGTAGTAACCGGCGTACCGTTGCGTACTTCAGGCCGCATGGGGCAAGGTAGACCGCGATTGCGGGGACTGCCGGCATGGCCGTGCCGTTTTCGCATCTCAAGCTACGTATGCCCACCGCCCAGGCGGCCACGGGGGATCGAAGGGTTGTTCGGCATGTCGGGAAAGCGTTGGGGGATCGCCCTTGCAGCGGTCATTTTGCAGATCGCCTTAGGCGCCGAATACGCGTGGAGCATCTTTCGCACGCCGCTGATGACAACCTTTAAATGGAATATCGACCAGGTGACGCTGGCCTTTACGATTGCAATCTTTGTGCTCGGCTTTGCCGCCTATTTCGGCGGGCAGTGGAGTACCCGCAGTGGCCCGCGCGTCGTCGCCATGACGGGCGGCCTGCTGTACGGGCTGGGCGTTGCCTTGGCGAGCCAGTCCAATCATGGCCTGTGGTGGTTGTACCTTACCTACGGGGTGATCGGCGGCATCGGCGTTGGTTTTGCTTACATTATCCCCGTCGCGGTGCTGGTGAAGTGGTTTCCGGACAAGCGTGGCTTAATGACGGGCATTGCGGTAGGAGGCTTTGGTGCCGGCGCTTTAATTACCGCGCCCATCGCTACCAGGTTGATCGCCAGCGTCGGCGTGCTTACGACCTTTCTGTACCTGGGCATCGTGTTCCTGGTGGTAACGGTTTTCTGCGGTTATTTCATGCAGAACCCGCCGGAGGGCTACAAGCCCGAGGGCTGGGCACCCTCGGCTGCGCTGCAGAAGACGGAAGGTGCGCGGGACTTCACCCTGGGTGAGGCCTTGCATACATGGCAATGGTGGGCCCTGTGGCTGCTGCTGTTCCTGAACACCTCCGCTGGCATCTCGGTCATTTCGCAGGAGGCACCCATATTTCGGGAGCTGGCCGGCGTGACGGCAATCGCCGCCGCGGGTATGGTCGGCATTGTGAGCTTCGGCAACGGCGCCGGGCGCATCTTCTGGGCCTGGGTTTCCGATCTGATGCCCCGACGCTTCGTCTTTCTGATCATGTTTCTGCTGCAGGCCGTGTTGTTCTGGGTACTACCGGGCATGAACTCCAAGGGCTCTTTGACGGCGGTGACCTTCGTCATCCTGCTCTGCTATGGAGGCGGTTTTGGCACCATGCCCGCCTTTGCCGCTGACTATTTCGGACCCAAGTTCGTTGGCGCGATCTATGGCCTAATGCTGACGGCATGGGGCTTCGCGAGCGCCTTCGGTCCGCTGTTGATTGCCCACACGCGGCGCTCTACCGGCCACTACCTCAGCGGTTTGCACATCCTCGCTTTTGTGTTGCTTTTCTCGGCCATTCTGCCGTTCTTCGTGCGCCCACCCCGAACCCTTGCAGGGGCGCCGGCCAGCTAAGAGAATCATTATCGAGAGGCCCCTCCAGCCAGGCAGATGCATTGTCCCGGGTGGGTTTTTATCTCCCGCAGGAGCGCAGGGCGTGCAAGCGGTTCGCCGTCGCCGCCAGATGAAAAGGAACCGCAACGCTGCCGAGTCAACAGAGCCACGGCATGCGTCATATTCCTTGAGCCACGTTCTTGTGCGCTCTGTGAGGCCAAAGTTTGTCTGAAATTCTACAGACCCTGGATCGCCGCAGCTTCCTGAGGCAAACCGTCGCTTTTTCTGCCCTCGGCTTTGCGCGGCCGGGAGCCCTGTTTGGGGAAACAACGGGCGGCTTCGGGGACGATTCTCCTGTTCCCGGTTCGGCCAACCCGCATATGCTGCTGCTGGGAGACTGGGGCGCGGAGCACTATCCGCAGCAGCAGCGGGCCGTCGCCGACCAGATGAAGCGCTACGTGGACACGCGGCAGGTACATCCCCAGGCGGTTTTTCTGCTCGGCGATAACTGGTACGGCAACATGATCGGCGGCCTGAGCTGTTCGCGGTGGCAGACTGACTTCGAGCAGATGTACCCGACCTCGCACATGAACTGCCCGTTCTACGCCGTGTTGGGAAATCACGATTACGAACACCGGGTCGATAGCAAGGCGGAGTTGCAGCTTGCCTATCCGCAACACGTAAAGACCCGGTGGACGATGCCTGCTCGTTGGTACACCTTTGCGTGGCCGCAAGCCAAGCCGGTGATCACCTTCATCTGCCTCGACTCAAACCTTCCGGGAACTAAGGATGACCCCTTTCCGTGGAGTTCGACCATGTCGCACAAGCACGCCGAGGAGCAAGAGGAGTGGTTTCGGGGAGAGCTGGCCAAGCCGCGCACGACGCCGTTTGTTGCCGTTGTGTGCCACCATCCCCTGTTCACGAATGGCATTCACAAAGACAATTCCCTGTTGATCAAACGATGGGAGCCCATGGTGCGGCAAGCCAAGGTGGATTTCTGGATCACCGGTCATGACCACGATCTGCAGCACATCGAGTTTGCCGGGCACCCCACCAGCTTCGTCATATCCGGCGGCGGTGGGGCGGAGCTTGTGGACTGGACCACCCCCCCGGACAAGCGAGGCCCCTTCGGTTCCAAGGTTCTGGGCTTTTCCGACCTGGAGATCGTCGACGGTGCCGTCGTGCTGCGACATATCGACGTGTCAGGGCAGGAGCTGCACGCTTTCCGAAAAACCCCTGACGGCAGGGTCACATTACTGAAACCGCGTGGGACCGCGTAGGGGGCCCGAAATCAACAGGGTTGCCGTAGGACGTCCTGCGGTCGCCAGCTACACTAAGCGCGATGGCTTCATTGTTTCCTGATGATCGCAAGTCCCCCGGCACCCGGGCGCCTTTCCGGAAGTTCCCTCCACGGCCCAAGGCGGTCGAAACGGAGTTGGCGCCCCTGGCTGAGGGCTGGGTACTGGCGCACTGCGACGGAGGCTCGCGCGGCAATCCCGGCCCGGCGGGCTTTGGTGCTGTCCTGGTGGACGCCGCTGGTCAGCCACTGGCTGAGCTCAGCGAGTTCCTGGGTTTCAAGACCAACAACTATGCCGAATATTCCGGCCTGCTCGCTTCGCTGGCCTGGGCGCTGGAGCACGGGCACGGCAAAATGCGGGTCATCTCAGACTCCGAGTTGATGGTGAAGCAGATCCAGGGCAAGTACAAGGTCAATTCGCCGGATCTGCGTCCCTTGTTCGAGGAAGCGCGCCGCCGCATCGGGCAGATGGAGAAGTTTGAGATTCACCATGCCCTTCGCCATAAGAATAAGGTGGCAGACGGCCTGGCAAATGACGCGATGGATCGCGGGATGGGCAAATCGGCCACCCCGGGGGGCGAAGCCCAGGCTCCCCGCGCAACACCCTATCCCCAGCGGGCCACCGCGCCGCCCGTTCCCAAAAACATGGAGCCGCCTCCCAAGCCCGCGGAGCAGCCCAGAACGATGCTGCGCGGCTTTGTACGGGATGGCGTCATTCACCTGCTGGGGGGCGGCAGCCTCCCGGAGAACTCCTTTGTAAAGATTGTTCCGGAGTAGCCGATAAGAAAGCTTATGAAGGCCAGACCCAAAGTACGATCCGGGGGAAAAGACCGCGGGGACGGCACGCATAGGCGAGCCGTTTGGGCCTGCATTGCCAGCCTGGCATTCCCCGGGCCGGCCTTGCCCGTAGGGGCGCAGACTTCGGCACCCGGGGCCCTGGCCGCCCTAAAGCTCGCAGTTGCGGCGGAGCTGCATGCCAGCAAGACCGACCTGGCGCCATGGCGCTATCGCGACCACGATATCCAGCCCGGCAAGGACACCGTTTCCCAGGTCATCGAGACACCACGCGGCGACCTGAAACGCCTGCTGCAGCTAGACGGCGCTCCCCTGGCCGATGCCGCACAGGCAAAGGAGCTGCAGCGGCTACGGGATTTCGTGGACAGCCCGGAGGAGCAGGCGCGCAAGAAAAAGCTCGCCGAAGCCGATGACAAGCAGGCCCGCGAGTTCCTCGGCATGCTGCCGACGGCGTTTGTCTGGACGAACGTGAGCGAAAACGCTCAAACTCTCACGTTAGCCTTTCGGCCGAACCCTGCTTTCACCCCACCCGACACCCAGTCCCGCGTTCTGGGTGTGATGGCCGGTCAAATGGTGATTGCGCGCGGGGCAAACCGGATTCAATCCCTGCGCGGCACCCTGACGGATGATGTGAAGTTCGGCTTTGGGTTTCTGGGAAAAATCGACAAGGGTGGCACATTCAACGTGGAACGCCGTGAGCTGGCCCCGGGGCATTGGCAGATCACGGAAACGCACGTCCACATTGGCGGGCGGGCGCTGCTCTTCAAGACCATCGGGCAGCAGGAGGATGAGGTCAAGACCGACTGGCACCCGTCAACGGCTCCCGACCTCCCGACGGCCCTGGCGCAGATCGAGAAATGACGGATGGGGACGCCCGTCTCTGCTTCTTTGAAAGAAGTCGCATCCCGGGCTGGAGCGTGGCACTCTAAATGAGCGTGGATTTCCGTTTGAAACTTTTTGGGGCAGCGGCAGCGGTCCTTTTCGCGCCGGCTGCATTGACCGGGGCCCAGACACCGGCAACGGTGCCGGATGCCGGAACGCCCGTCGCAGTCACTGCATCGCCTTTGCCGCAGGCTCCGAGCACGCTGCTCGCCGCCCAGGACACCGGGAAGGTACGCCCGGCTGGCTCCGGCATCACGTTCTCTTCGCCGGCAACCGTCTCCGGTCCGGGTGGCTTCGCCGTTGAAAAGCCAGTCGACGGTCCCCTTTCGCTGTCGCTGGATGATGCCATTTCCCTTGGGCTTGAGCGGAACCTCCGTTTGAAGTTCCAGCATGCCAATCAGCGCACCGTACGTGGCTACCAGGGGCAGATCACGAACGCGCTTGTGCCCAACCTGCAATTCAAGGCCTCGAGCACGGCGCAGCAGCTAAACCTTGCAGCATTGGGCTTCAATCCCAGCAAGATCGGCCCCTTGCTGGCTCAATTCGGCATTGATCCCAGCACGCTGCAGACCATCGTCAAGGTGAACACGACGTCGGTGCAGATCAGCCTCGATCAGCAGTTGTTCAACATGCCGGATTTCGAGCTGTACCGCGCTATCAAGCCCGAGTTCAAGTCAGTAGACCTGAACGTCGCCGATTCGAATGAGCAACTTGTGCAGGCGGTCATCACGGCGTATCTCAAGGTGCTCGCGGACCAGGCAAATCTTCGCAATACGATCGCACAAGAGACCTCCGCGCAGGTTTCGCTGGATCAGGCGACGCAGCTCGACCAGGCCGGCGTCGGTATCCGGCTGGACGTGCTGCGCGCCCAGGTGGAATACCAGCAGCGCCAGCAGGCGCATACGTCGGCCGAGGCGCAACTGGATAAGGATGGTATCCAGTTGAATCGGGTGATGGGCCTGCCTGCCGGGCAGCAGCTTGACCTGACAGAGACGGCACCGTTCCAGGAGCTTGGCGATCTGGACCTGAACCAGGCCCGGCAAACGGCCTTCAGCCGTCGCAGCGATCTGCTTTCGCTGCAGCAGAGCATCATCGTGGCCAGCCATGAAGCCAAGGCGGTCCGGTATCAAAGGCTGCCCACGCTTGCGGTGAATGGTTTTTATGGCCTGCTTGGTGAGACCACCGGCTCCTACCACGGCGTCTTTACCGCCGAGGGCAGTATCAAGGTCCCGGTCTTCCGTGAAGCGGGGCAACGCGGGGAACAGCAGACGGTTGACGCGCAGCTGCAGCAGTTGCGCGATCAGGAAGACAATCTGCGGGGCACCATCGAGGCACAGATCCGGACCAGCATGCTGGACGTTGACACCTCTGCGCAGCTGGTCAAAGTGGCCCAGAGCAACGCCGATCTCTCGGTTCAGGAGCTGGCCGATGCCCGTGACCGCTTCACCGCAGGCGTGACGGACAACCTCGAAGTGGTAAATGCGGAGTCGGCGGTGACCGGAACACAGGCGCAGCTGGTAAGTGCCCTGTACCAGTTCAACGTCGCAAAGGTAGGTCTGGCGCGGAGTACGGGTGTGCTGCAGGGTCGCTACCGTGGCTTCCTTGGAATGTAAGAGACCCTCGTTACACCTTGGACTTACACCAGAGCAGGACGGGACAGAAACCTGGGATTTCGTTGGGCAAGTACGATCGCTGTCGGTCTGGGTTTCGGCCTGGGCCTGAGTTTCTCTGATGGCTTGATGAAAGCGCAGGTTCTCGCACGTCCGGGCTGGGCAGGCTCTGGCGTCGTGACGGAACCCTGGTGGCAGCGCGCGGTGTTCTACCGTCTGGATCCGGCCCGCTACCAGGACTCCGATGGAGATGGACGAGGTGATCTCCGGGGCGTGGCCCAGCGGTTGGACTACCTTCAATCACTGGGCGTTGATGCGCTGCTGCTCGACGGCAAACTGGAAGCCGGCGACCTAGATGCCCTGGGCGACCTGATTCGTGAGGCGAGCCGGCACCAGTTGCGGGTGCTTGTGACCGCCGAACCGGAGGCAGTAAGAGGCCCCAGGGAAGCCGTGTTGATCGCCGTTCGCGGTTGGCTGGGCGCCGGAGCCGCCGGGGTATGGGTGCCCAAAGCGACTGACGCGAAGTTAGCGGATGCGGGTTATGCGGCTCTGATCGGCTCCTTGCGCGGGCTGGTGCAGAGCTTCCCGGGAGAACGGGTTCTGATTACCGATCCGGCCCCGATGTCGCTCAGCCTGGCCCCCCGACCGGTCCGGGTCCACCGTCGGATCGATCCGGGAAGCTTTCAGCCGGCGCGTGGCGGCCAACTGGTTACCACAGCACTGCTTCCTGTCTCGCCTCCCGAGGTCGCTCACCTGCGAGCCAGCCTGGGTGCGGCGGGTGAGGAAACGTCCCCGAACACGAATGGGCTGCTCCGATTTGTGCAGCCGCCTGCCACGAACGCGCCCGACCTGGTTGGTGATGCGGCCTCCCTGCTTGGGTCGCGCGGTGCAGTCGTGCTGGATTTCGGCGAGGAGATCGGGTTAAACATGTACCCGGCGCCCGCCCTTGGCCCGGCAGGAACGTATGCAGCGCTGCCCGTTATGCAGTGGACGCCCTCAAACGAGACTGCAGCTCAAAAACAGGAAGAGGTTGCCAGTCCGGCCGCAACGTCCGAGCCGGAGTTTGGCGCCTACCATCCTTATCTCCCGCCGCCACGAGGCATAGGCGGACCGGCATCCGGGACTGCGAAGGTCACAGCGGACCTCAACGTTCCGGAGACGCTCCCGGAACCGAATACCCTGCCCGGCTTCACCAGGGGTGCCCTGCCTGCGACCCCTGTCGAGGGTGCGACGCGGAACGTGACGACGCAGGATCGCGATCCAAAATCGCTGCTGAACGCCTATCGGCAATTGATTGCCCTGCACCATGGCAATCCCACGTTGCGCAACGGAACGCAGTATGTACTGAACAGGGACTCCCAGAACGCGTTGATCTGGGTGCGGCGCGCCCCGGCGGGCTCGCGGACTGCCGCCAACGTGGTGGGGGCGGTGAACCTGTCAGACCACCCTGTCACCCTGGCGATTGATGACGATCTGGCCGAACTTCGGATGCGGCCGGGAGCGCTGCGGCCGCTCTTCTCCTCAGCACCCCAGGCGACTACTGGGGAGACCACAGGGCGGTTGATCTTGCCGCCCCATGCCGTCCTGTTGGGCGAAATCTACCATGCCGGCAGCCTGGGAGAACCTGCGTCGCGGGCACGGCACAGCGGGCGTCGCTCAGGCCGTCGGGTACGCCGCTAGGACGCGTTCAAAGACCGCGTCCCAGGAACAGGTCAAGGCATACTCGCGAGCTGCCCGGCCCATGCGGGCGAGGCGCTCCGGGGCGGCAATCAGGCCGGCGATGGCCTCACCGAAGTCCTCATCGCGGCAGATGCACCCGGTCACAGCATCGCTCACGATGTGGGCCGGACCACCGTCCGGGGTGACAATCGCCGGCACACCCGACGCAAGCGCTTCGAGCACCACGTTGCCGAACGTGTCGGTGTGCGACGGAAAGACCAGCAGGTCCATGTTCGCGTAGGCAGCGGCGAGGGCCTCGCCGCGCAGCACGCCAGTGAAGGTGGCGTGGGCGCCGAGTCCCTGTCGAAGCGAACGCTCCTCGGCACCGTGGCCGATGACGACCCAGTGGGGATCCAGACCGCGGGCGCGCAGGTTTGCATCAATGACCGGCAGAAGAGCGACATTTTTCTCGACGGACAGACGGCCGACGAAGCCCAGGGTCAGCCGTGCCACGCCCGTGCGGGTGCGCCTCTTCGGGGAGAACAGGGTCGTATCGACACCACGCTGCATGAGAAAGCAGGGCCGGCCTGTTTTCTTCAGCAGCAAATCGCACAACTGGGGATTGGGTGCGTAGAGCACCCTGGCGAGCCGGTAAAAGCGGGCAGAGACGGCAAGAGATCCGGCTTCGGCAGCTCGACTCAATCCTGTGCCAAGGCGCCCCAGTCGTTTCGTCCTGGCCTCAATGCGACGCCCTGCATATTCATGCACATTGGTATGCCAGCTTGCCGCGAGCGGGATGCCGAGTCGCCAGGCGAAGTAGGCGCCAAAGATGCCGAGCTCGCTGGGACCGGTGATGTGGATCACGTCAGGCTTAAAGTTCTTCAACGCTTTGCCGATAGAACGCGCATGACGAAAGAAGAAGGGGTCGAAGGAGAGATCCTGCTCCATGCGCACAGACCAGGGGCCTCGCTTGAGCTGGAGTGTCTCGACATTGCCCCGCTGTACCAGCTTGGCTTCCGGGCCGCCGGCACGGACGCAGAGCATGGGGACGCTGCGGCGCTCGGCGAACGCGGCGAAGTTGCGCGCGGTGTGGGCGACCCCGTTAACCTCGTCGAAGCTGTCCGGAAAAAACGCGATACGTGGCATGGCCGAGCTTATGGTAGCGGGAAGACGGGGAAACGGGCGCGGCGAAGGATTCGTGCTGTGCCGCGCCGCCCCGAGAGGGTATGCTGAGCGCAACTTTCGTTGAGGAGTTTGTGCCCCTTGAGATTCTTTGCCCGAATCCTCCCCTTCTGCCTGGCTTGTGCTCCGTGCTGCCTTGGACAGAACGGCGATGACGTCACCTTGCGGAACCGGCTCGGGGCGATTGCCTCGTCCTATACGAAGGACAACGCATTCATGGGCACCGTGCTGGTGATGCAGGGCGACACGGTGCTGCTGAACAAGGGCTACGGACAGGCTGACCTGGAGTGGAACATCCCCAACACGCCGGAGGTGAAGTTCCGGCTGGGCTCGATCACGAAGCAATTCACCGCGACGCTGATCCTGCTTCTGCAGCAGGATGGCAAGTTGAAGATCGAAGACCCGGTGAGCAAATACCTTCCGGACACGCCGAAAGCCTGGGAGAAGATCACGCTGGCCGAGCTGCTGGGGCACACCACCGGCATACCCAACTTCACGAGCGAGCACGAGTTCATGACCTGGCGCATGAACCCACACACGGTTGAGGAGGAGCTGGCCTTTTTTCGGGATCGACCCCTGGAGTCTGAACCCGGCACGAAGTTCGCCTACAGCAATTCGAACTACGAGGTGTTAGGAGCGGTGATCGAGAAGGTCTCCGGTACGACCTACGGCGCGATGCTGAAGGAGCGGATCTTTGAGCCGCTTGGCATGCATAACTCAGGGCTGGATACCGATGAGCTGGTACTGCCCAAGAGGGCACAAGGGTATACGAACTCACCCAAAGGCCTGATTCATGCCGTTTCGGAGTCCATGACCGTACCCTGGGCGGCTGGCTCCGTGTACTCGACAACCGGAGATCTGCTGCTCTGGGAGCAAGGGCTGTTTGGGGGCAAGGTGCTGAATGCGGCCTCACTGAAACAGATGACCACACCGGGCAAAGGCGGCTATGCCCTGGGGCTCTTTGTCCATCCGGAGGGTGGCGTCACCGTGGTAAATCACGGTGGCGGTATCGAGGGCTTCAACAGCGATATGAGCTATGTGCCGGAGAAGAAGATCACCGTCATCGTGCTTGGCAACGTGAATGGGGGCGCCCCGGGCGACATGGGCGGCATGCTGGTGAAGACGATGCTTGGTGAAGCCGTGACGCTTGCCAACGAACGCAAAGAGGTGCCGATCGCAAAGGCAGACCTGGACAGATTTGCGGGGACTTACCAGCTGGCGCCTACTTTTGCGATCACCTTCACGGTCGAGGGGGATCAACTGATGACGCAGGCCACCGGCCAGCCCAAGTTCCCGGTCTTTTACGCAGGCGAGCTGAAAGGACACCCACAGTTCTTCCTCAAGGTCGTTGATGCAACGGTGGAGTTCATCCCGGACGCGGGCGGCAAGGTCAACTCCCTTATCCTGCACCAGAACGGGCAGGACATCCCCGGGACCCGGCAATGATGCCGGGGGCAGAGAGGCACATCATCCGCGTTCGTAGTGAATCAGGATCTCCTGCTCGCTGGCGATGTTCAGGCCGTTGCGGGTTGCGGGCGTAAACACCCAGTCGCTCAGAGCCTGCATGACTGTCTTGTCGATGGGACCGCCGAGCCCCTTGACCAGCGTGGTGGAGGTCACCTTGCCAGCGTCGTCGATGACAACGTCCACGACCACGTCACCCGCCGTGCCATGGGGCAACACGGATAAATCCGGCTGTGGGCGGGGATGCACCTGCGGCAGCGCGACCCGCACGTTGTCATCCCCCTTGGCGCTGTCGCCGGTAATGCCCGATCCTGCCTCACTGGTCGCCGGGGAGGATGCTACGGGAGTCGGCGCAGCGCTGGGATGCAGGAGCTTTGGCAACGACGGCACCCTTTGCACACTGTGCGGCAACGGGCTGCTCTGACGCACCTCGGCAGTGCCGCCCAGGCTGTACGTGAGCAGCACATGTTGTCCCTGCGGCGTACCCGGCAGGCGCAACGGCGACAGCACCTCCGGTCGGCGTTGTGTCAGAACGACAAGGAGCGCCAGCGCCAGCCCATGCCACGCGATGGAGCCTGCAAGCGACCGGAACGAGCGACGAACGGGCTCTTTCATTGCACCTCCGCAATGACTGTGGGACTCCATCATCGCACCTCCGGTGAGCCCGTTCGGTCCGTAATCAGGGACGGGTCCTGGCGATATCCGGCCCGAGTTGTTCCTGGGCGCTCGCCGCTGGTTCGCTGGGAACCTCGCCGGTCTCCGTGTCCGGCTCTTCACCCAGATGGTGTTGCGCCAGGCCTTCCGTGAGCAGGCGAAAGGCCTCGTCCGGCGTGTCGGCAAACTGGAACAGATCACAATCCTTGGGCGAGATGGCGCCTTTTTCCGCGAGCAGATCCATGTTGATCACGCTCTTCCAATACTCCGAGCCATACAGGACAACCGTGATCTTCTTCGCCAGCTTGCCCGTCTGGTCCAACGTAAGCAGTTCAAACATCTCGTCCAGCGTGCCGAAGCCTCCAGGGAAAACAATCAGCGCCTTGGCCAGGTAGGCGAACCAGTACTTACGCATGAAGAAGTAGTGAAAATTGAAGTTCAGCTCCGGCGTGATGTAGCGGTTGGGCACCTGCTCGAAGGGCAGAACGATATTTAGGCCGATCGTCTTGGCTCCGGCCTCCCAGGCGCCGCGATTGGCTGCCTCCATGATGCCGGGACCGCCACCAGAGGTGACCACAAAGCGGTGCCGCCGCCCGGGCAGCTTCTTGGCCCAGGTGGCCAGCATATGGGCCAGGCTGCGGGCGTCTTCGTAATAGTGCGCCATCTCTACCGCAGCCTCGGCGCGCTTCCGCTGGAGTTGGGTGGAGTTGCCCTCGCCGAACTGCTCCGGCCGCGCGGGCTGCTCTTCGGACGGAGCAAGCTCCTGCGATCCCGTGTTCGCAAGGAGCTGCAACTGGGCATGCGCCTCGTCGAGCGCGTGGAAGCGGGCCGAGCCGAAGAAAACAACCGTGTCCTGAATGCGCTCGCGGCGGAAGCGCGCCATCGGCTCTGAATACTCGGCCATGATGCGCAGCAGGCGTCCGTCTGGCGAGTTCAAGAAGTCCTGGTTCCGATAGGCGAGGGGAGCAGCAGGTAAAGCGTCCGGCTCGGAAATGTCTGTAACGGCTGAAAGGGGAGCTATGTCCGAAATTGCCATCGGACGAGAATACGCCCGGCCTGTTGCACAGAGAAACGGGCCCCGGCCCAGAAGCGCCGAACAGACTTACCGCCGGATGTCGCGGTAGTGCAGCAGCTCACTGACGCCGATCCACAGATCCAGCAGCCCGATGCCACTCACCAGTCCGCGCACCCAGCCCTGCAGCAGCAGGCCGGCGGCCGCAGGATGGCTCATGATCCAGGCATTGCCGCTCCAGTAGCGCGGGGACCACGGCAGCAGCGTCATCAGACCACCGATGTAGAAGCAGAAGATGACCAGGATGATCAGACTGAGACGTTGCAGCCAGACAGGGGCCAGATCCGTGTGCTTCCCGGCCGACGCGGACGCAGGCGGGGTCTCCGGAAAAAGCTCACCTTGGCCGGGTGTCAGCATCTTTTAACGGTAACAGGGGGCTACGCTTCCCGTCTTCCGGGTGAGGTCTGGCGTTTGATCGCACTCATCAGGGGTGAGTGCGGGTCGCGCCCTGGTTGGCAACCGTCTGGTTTGCCTGGGCGCGCAGACGGACGGCGGCCCGATGCGCTTCGGCGGCAGTCTCCAGAGTGGGCGCGCTTGCGGCGCGTTTGTCTTCGGCATCGGCCTCCGCTGCCAGCCGGCGCGCCTCGGACATCTGCCGCTTGCCCTGGTCTTTGGCCTTCACTTCGGTGAGCATCTGTTGTGGAGTTTCGTCCACGCCCTGCAGCGCGAGACCGAAGTGGATGTCCCCCTCCGTTCCGGAGACCTCGATCGGCAGCTCGACGCCCGCCCCGTTTCTTTGCAGGTAGTGATCCAGGGGCTGCAACAGAAGGCCTTTCCATCCTCCCACCATTTGCGAGGCGGTAGCCTGCGTGCGCACATGGCCTTTGAACTCGAAGAGGTTGCCGTCCATGGAATAAACGCCGCTCATCTGAGCGCTTGCGCCGGGCAGCGTGTACTGCGCGTCGCTCGCCGTCATGACGCCCCCACTTATCGTGAATCGGGAGGAAAGCTCCGAGGGTCCGTCCGCCTTGGGGTCGCGGCTGGCCATACTGTCCTCTTCCGGGCGACGCTGGGCACGGGCGCTCAGCCCCTGCAGCCGACTCTCCCAGCGCGCGTTGTTGAACCGCACACCGTCGATGTGGAACGCCCCGGTCATCTCCATCTTCATGGGCACGCGCTCGTGTCCTGGCGGAATGTGCAGCCTGGCCTGCAGGTTCAGCGTACCGTTCATGAGGGGCGGGCTGGTCTTTACCGCCAGGCGAAGAAAATCCTGGGTGCGGCCATGCGGGATGTAGATCTCAAGCTGGATGTCATGTCCCCTGCCCTTTACCTTCACGATCCTGCCGCGGGTCGTGAAGTCGGAGTCCCCCAGCCGTGCGTGGACTGGCTCGAGGTAGGTGTCTCCGCTGGTCCCGTCCACGATTGCGTGAAAGGTCGTATGCAGCGGCATGGGCCGGTTGCTGATGTCCAAAGAAAAGTCAGGCACATCGGCCCGCCCCTCGACGGTGATGCGGTCCAGCACACCGGCGAAGTGGCCCGCAGAAGAGAGCATGCCCCCTACGCCGCGAATGCTGCGGAGGTTGGCATCATCGAGGGTGTAGTCGCCGTCAATGGGCGTCTGCCCGGGCCTGGGTGCCGGCGCATCAGGATCTCGTGAGGCCGCCAAAGCCGCGCCACCAGCCCACGGGCCGAAGTGACCTTTTACCTGGATGGCGCCGTGGGGCTTGGGATTGATGAGCTCGGCCGCATACAGCATCGCCTGGCCCGGCCCCACGTTTTGCAGCTCCAGCGTGCTGATGGCAAATAGCAGGGGATCCTTTCCGGGCTGGCCGGGTTCGAGGAACAGCTTCACGTCGTGGCAATGCAGCTGGTCGACCACGATGGCGATCTTCGCTTTCATCCCGGGATTTCCGTAATCTTCTCCCCCTCTCAGCAAGCGCCTCCGCTCGTCCGGTGGGGGAACATGCAGCTCCATACCGTCCACGCGCACATCGCTGACTCTCGTTGGTTGATGCAGCAGGCCTCGAAGTGATGTGCGGAAGGCAAAGTGCGCAACGGAGATCATGGGGTAGGCGCGACGGTCAGGCATACCGGCACGGAAAGGGATGCGCAGCCCTGTACCAGAGACCTCGATGCCTTTTAAAAGCGAGATGTCCAACCTGTCGAGCTCAACGGGGGCATCGAAGCGCGCGGAGAGCGTCTCGATGATGCGCTTGCGCACGAGGGGCTCGGCATGGTGCAGGATGTACTCCCCGGCGATCAGCAGGCCGGCACAGACCATCACCGCAACTGACGCGGCCATCCGGAACCAGACCGCCTGCCAAAGGCGGGGCACATGTTCTGCGGTATGGGGGGCCAGGTCGCCGCGCACGGTCGTCTTCTCCGGCCATTTGACGTGGGAAAACCTGCGCCGGTTGCGGGCAAGCCCCAGCGAAGCCGGCGCCTCTGCGAGAATAGAGAGGCGATGCTGCAACTCTCCGGCGCTGGAAAGCGCTTTGGTCACAAGCTCCTCTTTGATGAAGTCAACTGGCTGATCACGCCCAACGAACGCACTGGCCTGGTAGGCGGAAATGGCACGGGCAAATCCACGCTGCTGAA
Organism: uncultured Acidobacteriaceae bacterium; assembly: GCA_964247615.1. GTDB lineage: Bacteria > Acidobacteriota > Terriglobia > Terriglobales > Acidobacteriaceae > Granulicella. The sequence continues at coordinate 4,825 of CAXTVC010000005.1, read as the reverse complement.
GGTGCTGGCGGGCATGGAAGGCCTCGACTACGGCCAGCGAACCCACACCCGTGGCATGACGCTGGGCTACCTCCCGCAGGATGGCCTCGCGCTCTCCGGCCGCACCGTCTTTGAGGAGTGCCTGTCCGTCTTCGACGACCTGCGCGCCCTCGAGCGCGAGTACGAACAGCTCATGCACGTCATGAGTGACGAAGACCCGAAGGGCAAGGAATACGCTGCGGCCGCGGACCGCTACTCCGAGATCGCGGAGCTGCTGCACGTGCACGACATCTACACGCTCGACGCGCAGGTGGGCGCGGTGCTGGGCGGACTCGGCTTCAGCAAGGAAGACTGGGAGCGCCGCACCGAGGAGTTCTCCGGCGGCTGGCAGATGCGCATCGCCCTGGCCAAGCTGCTACTGCAGAAGCCTTCGCTGTTGCTGCTGGACGAGCCGACCAATCACCTAGATCTGGAGTCGCGCAACTGGCTCGAAGAGTACCTGCAGACCTACGAGAACGCCTTCATCCTGATCTCGCACGACCGCTACTTCCTGGACCAGACCGTCGCCAAGACCGTCGAGGTCTGGAACAAGCGCATGCACGTCTATCACGGCAACTACTCCAAGTACCTGACGCTGAAGGACGAACGCCGCGCGCAGCTGATGAGCGCCTATAAGAATCAGCGTGATCGTATCGAGGATCTGGAAGCCTTTATCAATCGCTTCCGCGCCCAGGCCACGAAGGCCAAGCAGGTGCAATCGCGCATCAAGGAGCTCGACAAAATCGAGCGCATCGAGGTCCCCGACGAGGAGGCCACGATCCACTTCACCTTTCCGCAGCCCATCGCGAGCGGACGCACCGTGCTTGAGGTCAAGGGGCTGACCAAGCACTACCCCTCCCCGAGCGGCGGGGTCAAGCGCGTGCTGGATAACGTGGAGTTCACTATTGAGCGCGGCGATCGCATCGCTCTGGTCGGCGTCAACGGCGCGGGCAAATCAACGCTGCTGCGCATGCTCGCCGGCCTGGAAGCGCCCACCAGCGGCGCCATTAAGCTCGGCCACAACGTCGCGGCAGACTACTTCGCGCAGGATCAGTACAAGGTGCTGCGGCCCGAGGCGCAGATGCTGGACGATATCACCGGCTCCAACCCCCGCGTGGATGTGGTCACGCTGCGTTCCCTGCTGGGCTGCTTCATGTTCACCGGCGACGACGTGTTTAAGCGCCTCGGCGTGCTCTCGGGCGGCGAACGCAATCGCTATGCGCTGGCCAAGATGCTGGTCTCACCGGCCAACTTCCTTCTGCTTGATGAGCCCACCAACCACCTGGACATGCGGGCCAAGGATGTGCTGCTGGAAGCCGTGCATAACTTCAGCGGCACCGTGCTCTTCGTCTCGCATGATCGCTACTTCATCGATGGCCTCGCCACGCGCGTGTTTGAAGTCGAAGAACGCCGTGTGCACATCTACCCTGGCAACTACGAGGACTACATGCACCGCAAGACCGGGGGCATGCCGACCAACACCTCCGAGACAGCCTCGCGCATGAAGACTGACTCCTCCACCGGCGGCACCATCGACGCTGCAACGGGGATGTTCAAGCCGGTCAAGCAGGTGGGCAAGGTCGAGCCTCCACCGGCCCCGCAGCCGACTTCTGTTGAATCTCCTGCAATGGAGCCGGTGGTATCGACCCATGAGATCGAAGGCTCGCTAGCACCCGTGAAGCCGGCGCCCAAATCGCTCGCAAAACGCCTCAATCCTCTCAAGCTGAAGCAAATCGAGGATCGCGTAGAAGCGATCGAAGACGAGCTGCCGCAGCTGGAGTCCCGCATCATGCAGGCCGAACAACAGCAGAGTGTCTTCAAGACAGCCGGTGTCGCAAAGACGCTCGCGTCCGAGCTGGACGAGATGCGGGAGCGCCAGGCAAACCTCACCGCCGAGTGGGAAGAGCTGTCCACGCAGCTGGAAGAGCAGACCACTGCCTGACGATGTCAAGGAGCACAAAGCAATGCGTATTTTGATGGTTGGGGCCGGGGCTACCGGCGGCTTCTATGGTGGCCATCTGCTGAACGCCGGACGCGACATCACCTTCCTGCTGCGGGAGGGCCGTGCGGACCAGATCCGTGCGAACGGCCTGCAGATCGTCACTCACAAGGGCGAAAACCTGACCCTGCAACCGAAGATCCTCTCCGCCGAAGAGCTCAAGGAGACACCCTCCCCCTTCGACCTCATCATCCTCAGCACCAAGTCCTATCAGCTAGCGGGCGCGATGGAGGACATCGCCCCGGCCGTAGGGCCACAAACGACGCTGCTGCCCATCCTGAACGGCATGGCGCAGTTGGGGCTACTGGACGCGCGCTTCGGTGCCGAGCACGTCCTCGCCGGCACCGTGCGCGTCGTCTCGGATGTAGACGAGCAAGGACGCATCATTCAGATGGCATCCCTCGACGAAATGAGCTACGGCGAACGCTCTCGCGAACGCACCGAGCGCATCCTGGCCGTCGACAACGCCATGCAGGGTGCCGGCTTCACGGCTGTCCTCCGTCCTGACATCCTGGCCACCTTGTGGCAGAAGTGGTGGATCCTCGCCAGCATGGGCGTGGTCTGCGTCCTGACCCGTGGACCGGTAGGTCAGGCAGCCGCGGTGGCCCATGGACCGGAGCTCGCAAAGGCCATCCTCAAGGAGTGCGCCGACATCGCCACGGCCAACGGCTATCCACCCAATCCGGCCCTGTATGGGGAGCACACAGCGCGGCTGACGGAGGTCGGCTCCACACTGACGTCTTCGCTGTACCGCGACCTGATGAAAGGCGCTCCGGTGGAGGCAGACCACATTCTGGGCGATCTGCTCGACCATGCGAAAGGCGTGTCCGCTCCGCTGATTACCGCCGCCTACGTGCAGCTCAAAGTCTACGAGCGAGCCCGCACGCAGTAGCCGGGCGTTGCCGAAGCGTTTGCTGCGGGTTTCCTCTGGGGACGTGGCATGATCAACGGTATGGCCTCCCATTGGCAGCCCGTCCGCTGGTCAGATCGCCTCGCCGAGCTGGAAGCACGCACCCCCGAGTTAAAACAGGCGCCGCTGCGCCGCGACATCCGCTCCCTGGGCGCCTTGCTGGGGCAGGTTCTGCGCGAGCAGGCCGGCGACGACCTGTATGCCACGGTAGAAACGCTGCGCCGCATCGCCATTGCACGCCGTGAGGCCGAGGCAGCAGGAGACGCAACCGCCGCACAGAAGCAGCTGGAACAGGCACAGGCCCTCACACGCGAGGCCTCCGCCGACCCACAACGTGCCTACCAGCTCGCACGTGCCTTTGCGTTCTATTTCGAACTCATCAACCTGGCCGAGACAAACCATCGCAAGCGCCGCCGGCTGGCCACCATGCTCGATACCGCCACGCCTGCCCAGCGTGGCAGCCTGCGCGGCACCTTCCGCCGCCTGCGCGAGGCAGGCCACACACGTGAAAGCGTCATGGCTCTGCTGGGACAGATCTGCGTGATGCCCATCTTCACGGCCCATCCCACCGAGGTCGCGCGACGCAGCGTCATGTTCAAGCGCCGCCGCATCTCCGAGCTGCTCGAGAGCCTCGACACGCTCGGCCTTCCGCCAACCGAACTCGACCGCCTGCAGAGCGAGCTCTCCGCCGAGATCACTGCTCTCTGGCAAACGGACGATGTGCGGCTCGCCAGGCCCACTGTGCGCGATGAGATCCGCATGGGGCTCGACTACTACGACGCGTCGCTCTTCAGCACCGTCCCCGTCCTCTATACCGAGATCGCCGCGGCACTGGACGAGGTATTCCCGGACGGCACCGGCAAGACCCCGCTGAATGCCCTCCCCATCATGCTGCAGTTCGGTTCGTGGATCGGCGGTGACCGCGACGGCAACCCGTTCGTTACAGCGCAGACGACAGCGGAAGCAGTCGGCATGGCACGCGATTTGTTGAAGCATTTCTACCTGTCGCAGCTGCACGACATCTTCGATCAGCTGGCGTCCTCCACGCAGCAGGCACCCATCTCGTCGGCCCTGCAACAGCGGCTCGCGGAGTACCTCGAACATCTACGCGCCTCCGGCCATACCGCCTTCGCCGAGCGCTTTCCCTTCGAGGCAGTCCGTCTCGCCATCGCCTGCATCACGCTACGCCTCGGGGGCACGCCGCCCGTGAGCATGCATCGCAACCTCGCGTTGGCCGATGGTGCGCGTCTGCCGCCGTACAGCAACGCGGCCGAGTTACTCGAAGATCTCACGATGCTGCGGTCCTCCCTCGCGGAGAACCACGGAGAACGACTCGCCGAGCTCTACATCGACCCCTTCCTGCTCTGTGTCCGCATCTTCGGGATGCGCCTGCACACGCTCGATGTTCGTCAGCACGCGCGCGTGCACGACGCTGCGGTCCATGAGATCTCGGGCTGGCAAGTCGATGCGCCCGCCCTCCAGCTACCCTCTTCACCGTCGGAACAGACAGAAGATGTGCTCTCCACACTGCGCGAGATCGCAACGCTGAAGGCACAGGACCCTCAGGCCATCGCGCAGTACGTCATCTCCGGCGCCAGCTCGGCGGATGATGCGCTGCGCGTCATCTGGCTGGCCCGCCTCAGCTCAGTCGCAGTCGAAGGCCGCATGACGGAGGATGGCCAACGCGATCCAGGTCTGCAGCCCGTGCCACTGTTCGAGTCCATCGAAGATCTGCAGCGCGCTCCGGAGATCTGCCGCACGCTCTGGAACAGCGAGGTATACGCTCCGCTGCTCGACAGCTGGAACCGCCAGCAGGAGGTCATGCTCGGCTACTCCGACTCCAACAAGGACGGCGGCATGATCGCCTCCACGTGGGAGATCTGGAAAGCGCACCGCGC
>CAXTVC010000004.1:0-85397 GCA_964247615.1 uncultured Acidobacteriaceae bacterium | reverse complement strand
TCCTTCCATCCGTTGCGTGTCTTCAAGAATTCGTCCCAGGCCCATGGTGTATTCCTCGTTCGTGCGGGGCTTCAACATCAGGACCTGCACGGACGATCGAACGACGGCGATGGCCGTCTTCAGCTCATGCGTGGCATCGCCCACGAAGCGGTGCTCCTTCGCGAAGGACTCACGCAGCCGGGCTACCGCATTCGTCAGCACATCAGCAAGGGGCCGCAGTTCACGCACCTGCCGGGCGGAGGAGGGAGCCTCAAACTCCAGTGCTGGAGCCGTCAGCTGCGCTGCCGCGACAGCGAGATCGGATAAGGGCTGCAGTGTATGTCGCAGGAGGAGGGAAACCAGAAAAATGGTGAGAAGGGCAGCCAGCGCGATAGCAATCAGGTAGAAACTCGCCGCCGCCAAGATCTCGTGCCAGACATGTCCTTCGGGCGATGCATAAAGGATCGTGACTGGCCGGCGAAGACCGACACCACCATTCTCCGAGCGGTCGATCACACGCAGAGCTTCTCGTTGCAAGACCCTGTAGGAGCGCCCGTCGACCTGCACGTCGCGGAACTCATCTTTTCCCGGTGCCGTCAGTGCGGCGGGGGCCTTGGGTGATGTGCCAAGCAGTCGTCCGCCCTGGTTGTAGACGGCGTACACGTCCTCGTCGGGCACACGCAATTCGGTTGGATCAATGAGGACGTTGTCTTCGGGGTCCTCTGCGTCCTGTATCGCTCCCAACAGGGAATCGGAACGGCCCTCAAGGCGTGTATCAAAGGCTCGAAAGCGTGTGTGCCGCTCATGCACGAGTGCGGCACCGCCCAGCAGCACAGCGCACACCACCTGAGTTGCTAAGACGATGCTGACGGCCCTCCGGATCAGAGATCGTGTCTTCACGCCTTCCTCACTGCGAGTCCAGGAGTCGGTATCCCCGACCACGGAGAGTCTCGAGAATATCGCCAGCCATTGTCGTGCGCAGCTTCTTGCGCAGGTTGGAGACATGCGCCTCGATGACGTTGGAGTGGTGTTCCCAGGTGAAATCGTAGAGATGTTCCAGAAGCTCACGCTTGGACACGACAACGCGCGGCCGGAACATAAGGTATTCAAGAATTCTGTACTCAGTCGGCGAAAGCTCCACCTCCGCGCCATCGCAGTCCACCGTTTGCTCGCCGGTATGTACACGCAGGCCACCAAATTGCAGCATCGGCGCGCTCGCGCCTTTGCCGCGTCGAATCAGTGCTCGAGCACGCGCAATCAACTCCCCAAGGTCAAAAGGCTTCGTCATGTAATCGTCCGCGCCGCTGTTCAACAGATCGATCGTCTTCCCGGTTTCCGTCACTGCCGTGAGAATGAGCACTGGTGTTGCGTGGTGCGCTGCTCTCAGCTGTCGCACCACCTCCTCGCCGCGGAGCTTGGGGAGCATGAGATCGAGCACCATGAGATCGTAGCTGCCGGTCTGGCAGAGCTGAAAGGCGTCCTGACCGTCATGCACAACGTCGACGGCGTACCCTGGGCCCTCGCGTAACGCTTTTGCGATGTTCTCGGCCAGCCGCACTTCATCTTCAACCACCAGGACACGCATCAACAACCTCCAACATGCTGCCCGTGAGGCGTCTGCAACCCCGCGTAGGATGTACAGCGGAGTGTGTTCAGCATGTCCTGGTTTGTCTGGTCTCTTCTCTCCGCGATCTTTGCTGCCGCTACTGCGATCCTCGCGAAACTTGGCGTAACGAACGTGGACCCTAACCTTGCCACGGCCGTCCGCACCACAGTCGTTGTGCTTTTTGCATGGGTGATCGCCCTTAGCCTTGGGGCGCACGGCGGTCTGGCACACATTGAGCGTCGCAGCTGGATCTTCCTTTTGGCATCCGGTATAGCCACGGGTCTCTCCTGGATCTGTTACTTCCGCGCTCTCTCGCTCGGACAAGCGTCGAAGGTAGCGCCCATCGACAAGCTCAGCGTTGTGTTTGTCATTCTGCTGGCGGCTCCCATTCTGGGCGAGGCTTTCACGGTAAAGAAGGCGTTGGGTGGGATCCTAATTGCTGCAGGCGCTATTGTGCTCGCTTTCGCCTGAGCAGCGTCTCTCCTTTGAGAAGGTCGCTGAACAGAGCTTGCCACAACAAACCTTCAGCCCCGCTTAAGGACCGGCCTTTGAGGCTGAGCAAAGTACTAATCCGATTTACCTTTGGCTTGTCGGAGCTGCGCTTTTTATCATCCGTTGCGGCACTTCAGCAAAGCGCCGAGCTGCCTACCGAGCAGCTGGCAGAGCATCCCCGCTCAGGCTGAGTTTTACCTGGAGTGGCAATTCCTGTGAACTGGATCCTACGGACAATGTGAAATCCCCTGAAGGCACCAACCAGCTATGGCGCCCCATGTCCCAAGTGGCCAGGTTTCGTTGCGGAATGGGAATCGTGACCTGTTTTTGTTCTCCCGGTCGCAGAGGGACCTTGCTCCAACCCACGAGTCGCTTGGCAGGTTCGCCGGTCGAAGCCGGCAGTGTCGCATACACCTGCGCGATCTCCTCCCCTGAACGTTTTCCCGTGTTCTCCAGCGTGAAACGGACACTCAGCGTCCCGTGCTGATCGACATGTACATCCGTATAGGTAAAGCTCGTGTAAGAGAGGCCGAAGCCAAAAGGAAAGAGCACCTGCTTGTGCTCCGCTTCGTACCATTTGTAGTCCACCTCCAGGCCTTCGTCATAGCTGACGCTGAACGGCGGCAGGCCTGTGAGCAGCCTGCGTGACATGGCATCGCTGTCTGTCCAGTCTTCCGCGGACGCAGGCGGTGGTGTCACAAGTACCGGATGCGGCAGATCGCGGTCAGCAAGCGGGAAGGTGATGGGGAGTTTACCCGAAGGATCGACTTTGCCGAAGAGGACGTCGGCTACCGCGTGGTTGCCGGAGGTACCGCTGTACCAGCTCTCCACAACGGCCTGCACCTGGTCTTTCCAGGGCATGAGCACAGGGCCACCCGTCTCCAGCACCACCACGATATGAGGATTTCCCTTGGACACTGCCTGAATCAACTCGTTCTGGCCGTCGGGTAGGGCGAGCGTTGGAAGATCAATGCCCTCGGCCTGCCATTGATATGCGAAGAGAAGTACCACGTCAGCCTTGCGGGCCACTGCGGCGGCTGCTTCGATGTTCTCGCCATCCTGGAAGAGCACCTGCGCCCCCGGTGCCGCTGCCTGGATCGCGGAGAGGGGAGCGTCAGGGAACCAGACGGCCTTTTGCCAGTCTGCCTTGCGCTCCTTCTCAGGGATACTGCCGATCGCGTTGCCACCAGGCGGATCCACCTGCGCCGATCCGCCACCGGAGATCATGCCTTTATCCGCATTGCGACCGATAACGGCGATGGTGTGTATCGCGTCCGCGTCAAGTGGCAGCAAGCCGCTCTCGTTGCGCAATAGGACAAGACTCTTTGTCTCGATCTCGCGAGCGATCTCCGCATGCTCAAAGACTCGCGGCACCTGCTTCGTCGGCGGATCGTCGACTACACCGGAAGCGAACATGGATCGTAAGATTCGGTGCACGTGTTCATTCAGTTCCGCAGTGGAAACGTACCCTTTCTTCACGGCGACCTTCATAGCAGGCCCGAAAAAGAAGTTGCCTGGCTCTTCCTGATCGAGTCCTGCATGGGACGCCTTTACCGTGGAGTGCGTGGCGAGCCAGTCCGAGACGACAAAGCCGCGGAAGTGCCAGTCGTCGCGAAGCACCTTCTTTAGCAGAAAGTCGTTCTCGCACGCGTACTCTCCGTTAACGCGGTTGTACGCACACATCACGGCAGCGGGTTGACCGATCTCGATGCCGATCTGGAAGGCAAGCAGGTCCGTCTCACGCATCGCCCGTTCATCAATCTCAGAGGAAACCGCATGGCGGCCGCTCTCCTGATCGTTCACGGCGAAGTGCTTGATATCGCCAAGAACGTGAGTGGACTGCACTCCCTGGATAAGGTTGCCGACCATCGTTCCGGCAAGCAGCGGATCGCCGCCCATATATTCGAAGGTTCGACCGTTGCGTGGTTCACGAGTGAGGTTTACCCCTCCACCCAGGGTCATGTTGAAGCCCTGATCCCGTAGCTCGCTGCCGATCAGGGCGCCATAGCGCTTTGCAAGAGCGGGATCCCACGAAGCCGCAAGGCCGAGGTTGGAGGGCAGCGCAGTCGAGTAACGCCCGCTTCCCGCCGAGTACGCCACACCATACGCGGAGTCGTCCATCTGCATGCCGGGAATGCCAAGCTCCGGGAAGCCCGGCACATAACCTGAACCACCAATGCCTTCCCCGGCCCTTGGGTCGGCTGCACCCACATACGGATCGCCTGTCCCATGCATGAGTTGGATTTTCTGATCCAGTGTGAGTGCCTTCAGCACAAGATCGGCGCGCGTATCGGCAGAGAGCGTCTTGTCCTGCCAGGGCATAGGTTGCTTTGCCGCACTCTGCTGCGAGCGCAGCGGCCTCGGCGAGATTAGGGCCAGGGCAAGAAGAAGACTTCCTGAAAGCTCGTACGCGGGTTTCACATCACCTCGAATGACGGAGTCAACGCCCTGTTCAGCTTGCTGAATCTTAGAACCTGTACCGGCCGCCAAACTGGAATTGACGAGGCAGGTTCGCAGCATTGTAGATTTGACCGAAGCCGGCAAGGACGGTGGGATCAGTCTGAACGGCAGGGTTCCAGAACACGGAAGGATAGCCAAACTGCACGGAGTTGGTGACGTTATAGGAAGAGACCTCTAAGCGAACACTGCGGTCGCCACCCAATGTAAAACTCTTGTAGAGCGACACATCCAGGTCATGCGCTCCATCCGTACGGACGTTGGAGAGGAATGTTGGTGCGGTGCCGGGCAAGAACTGACTGGCTGGCTGTGCGAAGCAGGTGTAGTTGAACCACTGTGTCACTGTGCGCGGGGCGTTGGCACTCGGGTCGCAGGCCAGGTCGACGCGCTGGTTGAAGTAGGGATTCCCGGTACCTGTGGGCGAGGCGATAGGGACGCCACCACTGAGGTAGGTGATCCCGTTCAGCGTCCATCCCCCAAGCAGATTGTTCGCAAGCCCATTCAGATTCAGCGCGCGCCCCTTGCCGATAGGTAGCTCGTAGGAGGCCTGAAGGTTGAATTGATAGCGCACGTCCTGCGCGCTCACACTGTGCTCCAGATTCAGGTTGCGCCAGTCCTGCGGCGCCCCGCTGTGGTAGCCCACAAAACCCAGAGGCGGCTGGCTATCATCCGTCATCAGCTTGCCCCAGGTGAAGCTGCCCAGCAGGCTCAAGTGACGGCTCATATGGCGCTCCACTTTGGTCTGCAGCGAACTGTAATCCGAGTCACCGCCCGGATAGCCGTTCACCACGACCCCACCACCAAAGCCACCCGCATTGAACTGGGGATACGGCTCCAACGCAAGCCACTGCGGAACGCTGCTCTGCCCGTAGAAAGGGTTGGTTGTTGGCAGAATGGGCGCCCACTGGTTGGGCACGGTGACGCAGCCGGCTTCACCCGTCACGCACAGGGCGGAGTTGTATTGGGCGATGGTCTGCAACGGCAACACGTTCAGGTCTACGCCGGCCAGGGGAAGGAAGAGTCCTCGACTGCCCACATAGGCCAGGCTGAAGACGGTGTTGCCCGGCAGCTGATACTCAAAGCCGAGATTGAAGTTATACGTGGTGAGTGTCCGCGGCGAATGAAGCACCGTGCTGAGACCGGCTCCTATGTTTGTCCCCGCACCTAGGCTGTTGCCGAGAGGCTGCACCACACCCCCGGGGAACGGATTGTTAAGCGGATTCAGCAGAACCGTATTGCCGTTGCTGTTGTATTGCGTGGCGTTCCAGTTCGTGGAGGAACTGAAACCATCCGAATTCAACGAAGGATTCGCCACCATCTCCGTGCTGGGTCCGTAATAGATGCCCGCTCCCCCGCGAAGCACAAAGTTCGGTTCGAGCTGGTACGCAAAGCTGGCACGTGGGCCGATGTTTTTGAAATTGGTGCTGAAGGGACTGCGTGCTCCTGGCCCGGCAAAGCGTTCACCACCCTTCAGTGCCACGCCGTTCAACGTGAAGGCTAGGTTGGGATCGAAGTACTCCTGCCGATCATGCCGCTCCGTGCGGCCGCCGAAGACATCCCAACGAAGGCCGAGGTTTAGCGTCAGCTTGGGCGTGGGGTGATAGTCGTCCTGAATAAACGCGGCATAGTAAGGATTGGCCTGCGCGGCAAAGAGATCCTTGGTGAAGTTCGCACCCTCGGCCCCAGGAAAGGAGCCCATGCCCAGCAGAAAGGAAGCGAAGTCGCTTCCGTCCCCGGCGAAGGTCGTTGAACTTGTCGCAGTGTTGTCGAAGGAGTAGGCCCCGGCGGGTGCACCTGGCTGCCCGATGTTCATGAACTTCTTCTGGTACTCAAATCCAACGCTGATCTCGTGCTTGCCCAGCACTTTGGTCAGGCTTGCGTTGGCATCGCTGTTCTCGCTTGCAAAGAGAAATGTGTCGTAGTTCCCCGTGCCACCGATCGGCGCAGTCTGCGAGAAGCTGATGGTGGGGATCTGACGGTAGAGCACCTGATCTGCCAGGGTCTGCGGAAAGCCCAGGCTGGTGATGTCGAAGCCAGCCTGGCGGGGATCGCCCGTCTGGTCTTCATAGTGCCTTGTAAACGAGTAGCGCAGCTGCAGCACCGTCGTCTTGTTCAGCGTCAGGTCGTCACCGATCAGGAAATTACGCGTGTTGGTGAGGTTCACGTAGTAGAAGGGGTTGTTCTCATTGCTGTCCCCGTAGAGGTTGGCGTTCCCGAAGTCGATACGACCATAAGAGAAGCGGCCAAAGAGGCGATTACGGTCCCTCTGGGCATAGTCGATACGCACATCGAACTTCTGCGCGGTTTGTGGGTCCAGTCCCGACCCGGTGTAGTTGTTGATGTGGTACGGACCTTCCCCGGCCTGGTTCGGCAAAGGGAACTTGTTCGCGAAATTCATCGCCACAGGGTCGATGTTTCCCGAGGGGATCATGTTGCCTGCAAAGGCCTGGCGTGTGCCATCGGCGTTGTCTGCGACAAGCGGGTTGAAGATCGTGAAGCTGTCGGCTGAAAAGTCGCCGGTTCGCTCCGCTACCGTAGGCACCGTGTAATAGCCGTTTTCAAGCTGCTTCTGCTGCGTGGCTTCGTAGTCTCCGAAGAAGAAGAGCTTGTCCCGGATGATGGGACCGCTGAAGGCGCCGCCTTCCTGATAGCGATGAAAGTCAAGCGGGGGCGCCCCCGGATTGGACTGCTTGTAGAAGTAATCGTTGGCGGCCAGGGCATTCGGCCGAAAGTAGCCAAACGCGTCGCCATGAAACGCGTTGGCACCGGACTTCGTGACCAGGCTGATCACGCCTGCGCCGCCACTGGCGTAGGTTGCCGGCGTGTTCTGGGTCTCTACCCTGAACTCTTCGACGCCATCCTCCGGCACCTGGAACGCGGGGATGATGGTCGCTGCATTGTTCTCAGCCACACCGATAGGGCTGCCGTCCAGCATGTAGTACGCGTTACCCTGCAGCGCTCCGTTAATGGTGTACGCGGACACGTCAATCAGGGATCGTGCGTTGTTGATGCCTGGGGTGTCGGAAGCGTTCGGTGTGCCATTGGTCGGCAACACGCCAGCGCTCAGCTGGACAAGCTGATACACGTCGCGCGTCAGCAGCGGAACGCGATCGATGGCTTCTGCGGAGATGAGTTGGCCCACCGTGGAATTACTTGCGTCCAGCAGGGAAGACGACTCGTCCACCGTGACCGTCTCCCCGCCGCCGCCGGCCTGCAGCGTGACATTCAGGTTTCTGGTTTGGTCCACGGTGACGATCACGTTCTTTTCGACCGTGTTCTGAAAGCCCTGCCGCGCGATGCTAACGGTATAGGTTCCAGGTGCCACGGAGACGAAGCTGAAGAAGCCGGCGCCCGTCGTGTTGGTGGTCAGCTTTACGCCCTTGCTGACCTCTTCGGCGGTCACAGAGGCCTGGGGCACGATCGCCCCTGTTCGGTCCTGCACTGTGCCGCTGATGCCCCCCATGCCGGCCTGCGCCGACGCGGTGAGAACGCTGCAGGCAGGCAAAGCTGCCAGCAGAAGCGGTTGCAGAAACAAGGACGCACCAGCGCGACGACGGAATTCCATGGCAAGCCTCCAAAACCGTCTCAACTTCTCTGATTAGAACGTTTGAATATTGGTTAATTGCTTGTATAGGTCGCTGGCAGCGGCTTGTCAAGAACAATCATGAGGGCACGATGTATCCAAGCCGCGACTGGCCTCGAGTGCCAGCTCACCGCGAGCAGCGGCTCAGCTTTTGCCTTTGTGGGCGTCCAACGTGTGGTAAGCCTTTAGTGAACTTCGCACATCACGCATTTGTCCAGTCTTCAAGGGTGATCTACATGCCACAGCGTAAGTCGGGTCATGTCACGCTGCAGGATGTCTCGAAGGCGTGCGGCTTTTCTGTTTCCACTGTCTCGCTTGTCTTGAGCCAGGCGCCCCTGTCTCAGAATGTCGCGACCGCCACCCGGGAACATATCCGATCCACGGCATTGCAGCTCGGCTATCACCCGAATGCGTACGCCCGATCCCTGCGAACGCGTCAGACGCAGACCATCGGTGTGCTGGCCTTTGATCTTTCGGATCAGTTCTGCATTCCCATCATGCGCGGCATCCACTCCGGTCTGAACTCAGCGGAGTATCCGTCACTGCTCATGGATGCGCAGACGGAGCGCACGCTGTTTGACAGCTATCTGCACCTGCTGCTGGAGCGGCGGGTTGAAGGCGTGATCGTGCTCGCGAGCTGGGTCTTTGAAGAGACGAATCTGCTCGCCGACATGCGGAAGAACCAAGTGCCAGCCCTGATCGTGGGCCGCGATCTCACCACCCGCGGGATAAGTTCCATTCTTGTCGACAACGAGGCGGGAGGGGCGCTTGCGATGTCTCATCTGATCCAGCTCGGACACAAGCACATCGCCGTTATACGTGGTCCGCAGGAGATGGCGGACAGCAAGCCCCGCTGGCGAGGTATTCAGCGGTCTGCGAAGCGTGCCGGACTCACGCTCGACCCGGCCCTCGTGACGCAACTCCCGGATCTTGTCGACCCGAACTCGGGATTTGATGGTGGATGCCACTTGACCGAGGCGTTACTGGCAACAGGCAAGGTGTTCACCGCCGTCCTGGCCTTCGATGATCTGACGGCTCTTGGTGCCATGCGCGCTCTGCTCCAGGCAGGTCTGCGCGTTCCGGAGGACTGCTCGGTGATGGGCTTCGATGATGTGCTGCCCGCCAAGCTGACCACCCCCGCCATCAGCACGATACGCCAGCCACTCTGGGATATGGGGCTTCACGCGGCAAAGCACATCCTGCAGGCCGTGAAGAATATCGTAGCGGGACAAGAGGAATCGCCACTGCTTCTCAAGGCTGCCCCGGAGCTGGTAGAGCGTAATTCCACGGCTCCGCCGGGGCGTGCCAGTAAAGGGTGAAGGCTCTACAAACTGGTCTTGCCGGACGCTCTACAGTGTCGGCTTGCCCAACCTCCAGGACCACATAAGGAACGAGGTCGCCGTGAGATCCACTCCGGGTTCGGTTGTGCTGTATGACTCCACATTGTCTTTGTAACGCTTACCAGGCGCGGTAAAGCTCCTGCAGTGCCGTTGAAACGAGCGAAGCTATCCACTCCCTTTGCCGGGCAGGTGCGCATGCCGTCGAGCGCGCCGGAGCTCCCACGGATGGGACTTTGCTATATCCAGGGTTCTGTCTACATGCTCAAAAACTGATCGTGCAACTGGTGAAGGACGAGCCAAGCCAGGGACGTGCAAGCAGCTTTTCAGCAAAGCTGCGCGAGGGGTGAAGAAGGCATTCGTGGGAAGCGACCTCGAAGCTGAAGTGGCAAAGGAGGCCGAGTGTACCAGATTTCAAACGTTACGATACGCGAGACAACAGCGAAGCTTCGCTCTATGCTGGAGCCAAGAGCACCGCGAACCAGGCTGACATGCTTCGGTGATACTGCGCAGAGATTCGTCGAAGTCTGTCTCCGGAAGACATGCTGCCACCTTACGGCAGCTTTGGAGCAGGGATGTTGAATCGCATACTGTTTACGCCCCGAAAGGGCACGGTCGCTCCGACGGGGCACATGCCGTTCTTTGTTTTCTGGTGGTTCCTGTCTTCTCTGCTCCTGCATTGTCAGACAGTGCTTGTGAATACATCGCCCGAAGGTCTGCGGAACCGTTTCGTGCCGAACCAGTCTCTCGGTGCCGGCCTCGATCGTATCTCTACAGAAGCGGTGCCGCTCTCGCTGAGCAAGCGCGTTCTGGATGCAGTAGCTCCATCTGGCTGGGGACCCATCACCTATCGCAACAACACCGAACTCGCCGTGGAGGCCTGGCATTGGAACCCGCAAGGCAAGTGGAGCGAAGCCGGCGAGAAGGGCTACTTCACGGGCTCTGCGACGCCGGGCAAAGACATTGAAAACTCCTTTGGCTTTACCCTGCCGCGGCGTGGGTTCACGCGCAACGATGGCACTGGCAACACCGGTTTTTCTCGCCTGACCGATGGAGACACGAAGACCTTCTGGAAGAGCAACCCGTACCTGAGCGAAGCCTACACAGGCGAGCCGGATGCAAAGCATCCCCAGTGGATCATCATCGACCTGAAACGAAAAGAGCTTGTCGATAGCGTGAAGATCGCGTGGGCGCTCCCGTTCGCAAAGCGCTTCCATATCCAGTACTGGACAGGCGAAGATCCCATCGGCAAGCCAACGGTCGGGGCCTGGCAGATGCTCCCCGCTGGCGAAGTGGACGACAGCAAAGGGGGAGAGGAGACAGTTCGCATCTCCAAGCTCCCGGTGCAGATCGAGTTCCTGCGCATCGTTATGACCGAGTCCTCCGGAACCTGTGACGCCGGAGCACAGACGGACAGGCGGAACTGTGTCGGGTATGCGGTGCGCGAAGTGTATGTGGGCACCAGCACGGCTGATGGAGGCTTCCATGATGTGCTGCGGCACACACCGGACCAGGATCAGAGCAGCACGTATTGCTCCTCAGTCGATCCTTGGCATACAGCGAAGGACCTGGAGAATACGCGACAGTCGCAGCCTGGCCTTGATGCGTTCTACCGCAGTGGCATCACGCATGGCCTGCCCGCGATGGTGCCGGTCTCTCTCATCTATAACGTCCCCGAAGATGCTGTCGCGGAGATCGCCTATCTGCGCTCACGCAAGTATCCGATCTCTTACGTTGAGATGGGTGAGGAGGCGGATGGCCAGTACATGGCACCGGAGGACTACGCGGCGCTCTATCTGCAGTTCGCCACGGCCCTGCATCATCTAGACTCGACCCTGAAGCTTGGTGGACCCGCGTTTCAGGGCTCACTGGAAGACATCGTGACGTGGCCCGATGCGGAAGGCAGAACCTCATGGCTTGGGCGTTTTGTTCTTTATCTCCGACAGCATGATCGCCTGGGCGATCTGGCCTTTTTCTCCTTCGAGCATTACCCCTTATCGGGGTGTCATTTTGCCTGGACCGGGCTGTACGACGAACCGTTCGCGGTAAACCACATCATGCAAACCTGGGCGAACGATGGTCTGCCATCGAATATCCCTGTGTTCATTACCGAGTCCAATCTTTCCGCGACACCGGGTGAGGCCTACATGGACAACTTCGCCGGTCTCTGGCTTGCGGACTATATCGGGTCGTTTCTTACGGCGGGCGGCAGTGGTGTGTATTACTTTCACTACCTTCCGCTCGCTTCGGATCTTGGTTGTGGCAATTCGCCGGGTACCTTCGGCATGTTCCATGTAAATAAGGGCTATGACAAGCTGCAGCCTTTAGCCCAGTTCTTCGCCAGTGAGTTAATTAACACGGAATGGGTGCAGCCTGGAGGCGGTACCCACGAGGTCTATGCCTCGACACCCACCTACCCTGACAACGCAAACCACTGGCTTGTCACCGCATACAGCCTGCACCGGCCGGACGACCAATGGTCGGTGCTGCTGGTCAATCGCGACCAGAGCGCCGCGCACAAGGTACGCATCGTCTTCGGCGACCCTCAGACGGGCAAGTACAACGCCCTGAAGGATGAGGTGCACTACACCGCCTTCGGCAGCGGCGAGTACGCATGGCATCCCAGCCCTGTCCGGCCCATGGCTCATCCGCTGCAACTTGGCGAACTCGTCATCTCACCAGATCTTGGCTATGCTGAGCCCGATGGGCCACCAAAGCAAGCGACGCTGACGCTTAAAGCAGGGGATGAAATCGAAGTGCCCGCAGCCACAATCGTTGTTGTTCGAGGCCGCCTGGGCGAGCTACCCGCAGGCTTTCCCTTGGACATACCAAATCCAGCACCTGCGTATTGAGCCTTATGGAAATAAAACAGCGAAGGCCGCATCACACACGGCCTTCGCTGCTGGTGTAGTGGTCGAAGTAGATGGCTTACTTGGGGTCAGCCACGATGATGCCGCGTCCGTTTGTGCCGATGTAGACCCGTCCAAAGACACGCGGATCGCCGGTCAACAGAGTGAAGTTGCCGTACTGGTGGGCGTCATCATTGATGCGAACCCATGATCTACCTACGTCGGTAGAACGGAAGAAGGCAGAGTAGCCATCCGGGGATCCATTGATCGCGCCGTAGAGAAACAACGTTGGGTAGCCATTCGCACGCTGCGGCGCACCGAAGCCAAAGCCACCCACGTTGCCTGCGCCTGCCAGCGGCCGGAAGCTGAAGCCGCCATCAGTCGAATGAGACAGCTGTCCATTACCCCGGAACCAGATGTCACCCTTTGCGTAGGGCGAGACATAGATGGCGCCGTACGTCGCGAGATTGCTCGACGGCCGGTAGCTCTGACCGCGGTTGCTGCTCACGAGCAGCGCCCCGGTGACCGGGTTGTACACATAGGAGCTGTTCGCATCTACCCGGTCAGACAGCACCGTGATCTGGTTTTGGTACGCCGTCATCTGCGGGCTGCCCGTGGAGGCAGTCCAGGTCTGCGCATTGTCGTTCGAGTAAAAGACACCCGAACCCGCATCGCCCGGGACCCAGAGCAGGGTGGCCCCATCTGCCGAGAGCGCCACAGAGCCGTTCCCTGACGTCACCGTCGAAGGATCAGCACTGAAGGGTGTCCACGACTGACCGCCATCGCGCGAATAGGCTCCATAAGGCTTCGTGTTGCCCACCCGTACGATCGTGCGGGGCTTCTTTGCCGCGAAGTCCAGTCCCGTCGTGTTGCCGAAGATCGGGTTGCTATCGGCTCCATCTACGGGGGAGCGGTTAAGGTCCTTATGCGTGAAGCCGCCAATGTCACCCACGCCGCTGATCAGGTGAGCCGGCCCGGCCGTGGGGCTGATCAACGCCAGAGCAGCGATCTCTTCAAGACCTACAGCGTCGACGTACCAGTTGGTCCCTCCACCCACAGCGATGGAGCTGGTGCTGGTGGGTACCGAATCGCCGCTGCTGATGTTATTGGTCGCCCAGATGGTCTGCCCGTCGCCGTACAGCACCTGGTTGGGCTTATCGGGGTTGATCCATAGATGATTGATCCAATTACCCGCTCCGGCTTTGGCCGCACCGAAGGTGACCCAGGGCGACTTGGCCACGTCGCGGTTGGAGTTGGTCTGCAGGCTGATCCAGGTCTGCCCACCATCGGTGGAACGGAAGACGTCATCCTGCGGTGGCGGGTAGTAGCGGTCCATAGTGCTCAGCAGGATGTTGCGCGAGTTCGTTGGATCCACCGCCACGGAGCCGAAGCCATAGCTCTCCCCATTCGGGTTGGGCGGTGTGAGGTTGGTCCACGTGCCGTTCGCAGGAGTGTACTTCCACAGTGCGCCGCTGGTCATGGCGTACGGTCCCACACTGTTGCCATACAGACTCTTGCCGTAGGCGATGTAGAGATTGCCTTCCTTGTCGGATGCCATGGAATTGGGATAAAACCCCGTAGGCTGGCCGGCTACAGCGGAGAAGGTCACGCCGCCGTCCTTAGTGACATACAGCCCTACCGTTGGGTCGGAGACACCGACGTACGCAACGCGCGTGACGCCGTTCATGGCGGTGCCGCTGGCCTTTTCGAAATAGCCGAAGATGACGCCCACGCCAGGGTCAGAAGCCGTCCCTGTGGGCCCGGTTACGGGAAAGCTCGACACCTGCGACCACGTAGCCGCGTGATCCTTGGACATCCACAGGCCATTCAGGCGTGAGCCGAATAAGACATTGGCGCCGTTGTTTGGATCCACGACAAGACGCTCACCCGCAAAGCGCCCCGCGTCGTTGCTACCCAGTTTGATGGGCAGCGGCGAGATGCTGAAGGTGGCTCCACGATCCTGCGAAACCAGAATGGCGCCGTTCCCCTCGAAGCTCTCCGTATAGGTGCCGCTGGCTAGATACAGCCGGTTGGGGTCGTTGGGGTCAAGCCCAATGGATTCCGTCCCGATGTAATTGAACTGGCTGTTGTTGAGGAAATCGTTCAGGGGCGTCCACGTCTTCGTGGCTGGCTCCCAGCGAAAACTGCCGCCGATATCGGTGCGGGCATACCGGATATTGCCATCGTTCGGTTCCGAGACGATGCCTGTAACGAAACCACCACCAACGATCTGCACGTTGGCAAAAGAGTAGGGCGTGGAGGAAGGGGTTTGCCCAAACGCAGCGATGCCGGTCAGACCAAGACCAACGACAGCAGCAGCGTTCAGGGAGAAAGAAGAGAAGCGAGAGAAGCGGCGGAGGGGCATTCTGTTTGGCCTCGAAGCTGCGGTAAGGGAACGAAATGGGTGCATGGGCGGTGCGAGCCAGGTGTGATCTTCCTTCAAAGAACCCCACCAGGACCCGCAAATTTGTAGGCACGCAGAGTGACCTCTCCCGGTTTGCGAGTTCCGTGCGGGTCCGCCTCCTGGAGGCAACTACGCACAGCACGCGCCCCCGTTCGTAGAGGCCCCACCCTGTTTACCAACGCCCGCCATTTTTACTTTTGAAAAACCTGTTTTGTCAACACGAGCTCCCCAGCACTGAGAAAAGCCTCATTGGGCACCCACCGCGTCCGGCGGTGACAGACGGGGAGGCCGCCTCTACATCGTTGGCAGCAGTTCGCTCCCGCAGAGAGAATGCCGTAGGATCAACGTCGGACGTCATACCGGAGTGCAGCGCAGAGACGCCACCCAAGGGAGAACTCTGATGACGGCGCAATCCTTCGCTGACTGGCTCCTTTCAGATATCCGTCTTCCCAAAGGCGTCCACAGCAAGCCCGAGGCCGTGCACCCATGGTGGCGCGTCATGTGCCTCACGGGTGTCGACTACTTTTCCACTCTTGGTTACCAGCCGGGCATAGCCTTCCTGGCCGCGGGCATTCTTTCCCCCTTAGCCACACTGGTTTTGGTGCTAGTTACCCTGTTTGCGGCGCTGCCCTTGTACCGGCGTGTCGCCGCTGCCAGTCCCAATGGCCAAGGGAGCATCGCCATGCTGGAACGTCTCTTCCCGGACTGGGGAGGGAAGGTCTTCGTTCTGGTCCTGCTCGGCTTTGCGTCCACGGACTTCATCATCACCATGACGTTGTCGGCGGCTGACGCTGCGGCGCACTTTGTGCACAACCCTTACGCGCCACACTGGCTCAGCAGTCAACTCTTGGTCACGCTGCTCCTTTTAGTAGCTCTGAGCGCGATATTCCTGAAAGGTTTTAAAGAAGCAATCGGCATCGCGGTGGTTCTCGTTGGTGTCTACCTGGTGCTGAACGCTATTGTCACGGTGAAGGCATTGGAGGTGGTAGTTCACCATCCCCAACTGCTGCCCCAGTGGCGGAACGCACTTTTCGCCCAGCACTCGAACTGGTTCGCGATGGTTGGTGTGTGCCTGCTTCTGTTTCCAAGGTTGGCGCTGGGCCTCTCTGGTTTCGAGACGGGCGTTGCGGTCATGCCGCTCATCTCGGGTGCGGATCTGCAGGACAGGATCCGCAACACCAGAAGGCTGTTGAACACGGCCGCCATCATCATGAGCATCTTCCTGCTGGCGACCAGTATGGTCACCACGCTGCTCATCCCCGCAAAGGCCTTCGCTGAAGGTGGCCCCGCGAATGGGCGTGCCATGGCGTATCTGGCGCACCAGTACTTTGGCAATGCATTCGGATCTGTCTATGACCTGAGCACCATTCTGATACTTGCCTTTGCCGGGGCTTCCGCGATGGCAGGGCTTCTGAACCTTATCCCGCGCTACCTGCCCAGGCTGGGTATGGCCCCGGAGTGGGCGCAGGCCTCGCGTCCGCTGGTCCTTGTCTTCATGAGTGTGGCCTTCCTGGTCACCTTTGCCTTCCACGCGGATGTGGATGCGCAGGGCGGGGCCTATGCGACGGGCGTTCTGGTTCTGATTACCTCTGCCGCAACCGCCGTCACTCTCTCGTTGTGGAAAACCAAAATGCGCTGGGCCTACCTGCTGGTCACGTTCATTTTTGTCTACACGACCGGGCTCAACATCTGGGAACGGCCCGAGGGCCTGAAGATCTCTTCCTTCTTTATTCTGGCCATCATCAGCGTGTCGCTGGTGTCGCGTGCCATGCGTTCAACCGAGTTGCGGGTGACAGACGTCATCCTTTCCCCCGAAGCTGCCCATGTATTGGACCCCATGAAGGGACATGTCGTTCGCCTTGTCGCACGCCGTCCCCAGCAGGAAGGCCCCGTGGACCTGGACAGGGTCGATGAGCTGGTTCGATCGCGATTTGGCATGCCGCAGGAGGATCCCCTCTTTTTTCTCGAGGTGGAGCGAACGGACGCTTCGGAATTTGACCAGTGCCTCTGTATCGAGCTACGTAACGTGGGCACGCACACCGTCCTCTATGCCAAGAGTTCTGCCGTGGCGAACTCCATCGCGGCGCTGCTGATTGACCTGGAGAAGCGCACCGGATGCGTCCCCCACGCGTACTTCAAATGGAAAGACGGCAACCCTGTAATGAACGTGTTTCGATTCGTTTTCCTTGGTGAAGGGGATACCGCCCCCATCACCCATGAAGTGCTCCGACGCGCCGTCCCAGACCTGAAAAGACGACCCGTTGTGCACGTGAGTTGACGCTGCTTCCTGTCGTAATCTCGTTTCGAAAATAGTGAGCCGGTGCACGCGCTGCCGCCAGGCGGGACGTGCACCCTGGAGTGAGCCCCTGGATGGACAGCTATACCCGTGCCGCCTTGTGTCGACGACTGTGCCTGGTCTGCTGCACAGCCCTGCTGTTCAGTTCCTTCTCCGCAACGCGCGCTTCGGCACAGAGTCACATACGCGCTGTTCCCGCGCGGCAGCAATGGTTTCTCGATACCGGCGAGAGCACCTACGTCGTGGGCGTGGACGAGCGGCACATGTTGCAGACGCTGTACTGGGGGCCGAGTCTGCCGGGAGATGCCCAGCTGCCGCAGGCTCGCAGCGCGCCGGAACGCGCCTCGTTCGATCCATCCATCGCCACTACGCCTCTGGAATACCCGGGTTGGGGCGAGGGCCTGTTTACCGAGCCTGCCCTGAAGGCGACCTCGCCAAACGGTGACCGCACCCTTGTGCTGGTGTTTGACTCGGCAAAGATTGCAGGTGCGCAGTTAGAGATTGTTTTACGGGACACGCGGCAGCCGCTGCGTGTCCATCTCTTCTATCAGCTCTTCCCGGAGGGTGTGCTTGCACGCTGGTCCAGGGTCGAGAACGTGGGAACGCAAGCCTTCGCTCTGGAACAGGTAGCGTCCGCGGTATGGAACCTGCCTGCGGAATCCGATTACGCGCTCAGCTCCTTGACAGGGCAGTGGGGAGGCGAGTGGCAGCTTCATACTGCACCCCTGCAGCCGGGCTCGCAGGTTCTGGAGAGCCGGCGCGGCAGCACAGGGCACCAGGCAAACCCATGGTTTGCGCTGGGTCGGGAGGGCCAGACAACAGAAGCGAACGGCCCTGTCTGGTTCGGGGAGCTTGGCTGGAGCGGCAGCTGGCGCATGAACGTGGAGCGTACAGCCCTGAACCGTGTCCGTGTCACGGCAGGGTATAACCCCTTCGATTTCGGCTGGACGTTGAAGCCCGGAGACAGTCTCGAGACACCAAAGTTTTACGCAGGCTACACAGCGCATGGGCAGGGCGAGGCATCGCGCATCCTGCACCGGTTTCAAAGGGCAGAGATCTTGCCTGAGCAACCCACTCCTCGGCCGAGGCCGGTGATCTACAACTCCTGGGAAGCAACCGGATTCAACGTCACCGAAGCGGGTCAAATGGCGCTCGCCGACAAGGCTGCCAGGTTGGGCGTTGAGCGATTTGTTATGGATGACGGTTGGTTTGGGCAGCGACAGACAGACAAGGCTGGCCTGGGGGACTGGTACGTCAACCAGGGAAAATTTCCGCACGGCCTCAAGCCCCTGATCGATCACGTGCATGGCCTTGGTATGGATTTCGGGTTGTGGGTGGAGCCGGAGATGGTGAATCCGGACAGCGACCTGTACCGGCTGCACCCGGACTGGGCGATGCATTTTCCGGAGCGCGAGCGCACAGAAGCGCGGCAACAACTTGTGTTGAACCTTGCGCGTCCGGAGGTCAAAGATTATGTTTTCAACTTTCTGGACAAACTCCTCTCCGAAAACGAGATCGCCTTTCTGAAATGGGATTACAACCGCAACTGGAGTGAGCCGGGCTGGGGGACAGCGCCGGGAATCGACCCCAGCGAGCCTTCGGCCGCGAAGGAGATTTACATCAGCTACGTGCGGAACCTGTACGACATCCTTGCCAGATTGCGGGCAAAGCATCCGCAGGTTGAGATCGAGTCGTGTTCCGGAGGGGGTGGCCGTGTGGACCTCGGCATTCTCCGCTACACCGATGAGGTGTGGCCTTCCGACAACACAGATGCCCTGGACCGCCTCCGCATCCAGGACGGCTTCACGCACGCCTACAGCCCCGAAACCATGGCTGCGTGGGTCACAGACGTCCCAAACTTCCTTGATCGCCGGTCTGTCCCGCTGCAGTTCCGCTTCATCACCGCGATGCAGGGTGCGCTTGGCATCGGGAACAACCTCAACAAGTTCACTGCCGGGGATATGGACGAAGCGACGCGCCTGACCGCTTTCTACAAAACCGTACGGTCGACGGTGCAGCACGGCAGCCTGTATCGGTTGCAACGGCCGGGAGTGGGGGAAGCCGTGCAGGTGGAGTACGTGGCCGAGGATGGCTCACAAGCTGTGCTGTTCAGCTATCTTCACTCGCAGCAGTACGGCATGGAGCAGCCTCGTGTGCAATTGCAGGGTCTCGACGCAAAGGCCAACTACAGGGTCGTGCCACTTGCAGCAGGGAAGTACATCGGGGAAGAGGTTGTGTCCGGGGCGGTGCTGATGGGACAGGGCATCGCCCTGAACCTGGCCGGTGACTATGACAGTTCAGCGCTGCGTCTGGAGCGCCTCTCCGGGAAACGGTGAGGACCCTGCAGGTGGCCGGTGCACGAAGCACCGGGAAGAATGTCCGAAAGCGGTACATGCGACACCGGCGGATGAGTACCTTCGTGCCAGAAAAGCACCGCGAATCAGGGCATACTGTAGGCATGGAAGTTCTTGATACAACGCTTGGAGACGTGAAGTTGGTACGGCCGAAGCAACACGGCGATGAGCGAGGATGGTTTGCAGAAGTATTCAACGCCAAGGCCTTTGCAGACGCCAACCTGCCGGACCGCTTTGTGCAGGACAATCAATCGTTTTCGCGCCAGGGTATCTTACGGGGCCTTCATTATCAGTTGGGGGAGCCCCAGGGCAAGTTGGTGCGTTGTCTCTCCGGGCATATCTGGGATGTCGCTGTTGACCTGCGGCGCGGATCTCCGGACTTCGGTCGATGGGCCGGCTTCGATCTGACCGGTGATGCGCTCGAGTATCTGTGGATCCCGGAAGGCTTTGGGCACGGGTTTGTCGTTCTTTCCGAGGAGGCGAGCGTCACTTACAAAACGACTCGCTTCTACTATCCCGCAGGCGAACGGTCCATCCGCTGGGACGACCCGACGCTTGCAATTGCATGGCCGCTGGACGCGATCGGCACACCTTCCGTATCCGCCAAGGATGCCAAAGGTGTTCCCTTTTCGGACGCCGAGTTCTTTGACTAACGAGCCATTGTCTCCGCGATCTCCGTCGCGGAGAATCATCCTGTCGCATCCTAAATCCGTCCGGCCGTCCGGTTCTGTCCATCTGCCCGGCTACGGGCTCGGATAAGATGAAGACAAAGCTTCCCCGTCCTCCCCCGCGTCATGACGCATTTTGGTGGGTTAGGCACGGGGTGGCATAAGAAGCTGTAGTGACGTTGCATTTTTGCTGTTTTTCGCGGCACATGGCCGCATGATGCGAACTGCTTGGAACCGGGAGTCAATTCGCCATCTGGCCGCTTGCAGGGTCAGGAAGAACTCAGAAACCGTCAGGAGGTTGGAATACGGGTGACAGATGCAATCGTAGTAACAGGTGGTGCGGGATTCATTGGAGCGAATTTTGTGCTGCAGTGGCTCGCTGGGGAATGCGGACCGGTCGTCAATTTCGATAAGCTGACCTACGCAGGCAATTTGCAGACGCTGGCCCCTGTTGCCTCCCGTCCTGACCATACCTTCATCCAGGGTGACATCTGCGACCGTGAGCTGGTGCGCTCGCTTCTGCAGCAACATCGTCCGCGAGCCATCGTGCACTTCGCCGCGGAGAGCCATGTGGATCGTTCCATTCTGGGTCCTGAAGCGTTTCTCAAGACCAACATTGATGGCACCTTCACCCTGCTCGAGGCTGCCCGTGAGTATGTGCAGGGTCTAAATGAGTCCGACAAGGCTGCCTTCCGCTTCCTCCACGTCTCAACCGACGAGGTATACGGTACGTTGGAGCCCGACGATCCGGCCTTCTCCGAAAAGACGCCTTATGCACCCAACAGTCCCTATGCGGCCTCCAAGGCCTCGTCTGATTTTCTGGCGCGATCCTGGTTCCACACCTACAAGCTGCCGGTTCTGGTCACAAACTGCTCCAACAACTACGGGCCGTATCAGTTTCCTGAAAAGCTGATTCCCCTGATGATCACCCATGCCCTCAGTGGCAAGCCCCTTCCCATTTATGGCGATGGTTTGCAGATCAGGGACTGGCTCTTCGTTGAGGATCACTGCCGCGCGATTGCCGCGGTTCTGAAAAAGGGGCGCGTGGGTGAAACCTACAACGTCGGGGGCTGCAACCAGCGCAGCAATCGCGAGGTGGTGCACAAGCTTTGTGAGCTTCTCGATGAGCTCGTTCCTGATTCGCCCTACAAGCCCCACGCGCAGCTAATTACCTCCGTCAAGGATCGACCGGGCCATGATCGCCGTTATGCGATTGACGCGGCCAAAATCGAGCGTGAGATCGAGTGGAAGCCCACGGAGAGCTTCGAAACCGGCCTCCGCAAGACAGTCCAGTGGTACCTCGCAAACAAGGAATGGGTTGACGGCGTGACCAGCGGCAGCTACCAGCAATGGGTGCTTACGAACTACGCGGACCGCGCATCGGAGGGTAAAGCGTGAAGGGAATCATCCTCGCAGGCGGCTCGGGTACGAGGCTTCACCCGGTCACGCAAGCTGTTTCTAAACAGCTGCTGCCAATTTACGACAAGCCGATGATCTACTATCCGCTTTCCGCCCTCATGCTGGCCGGGATACGGGAGATTCTACTCATCTCCACACCGCAGGACACGCCACGCTTTGAGGCGTTGCTTGGTACCGGCGAGCAGTGGGGATTAAAGCTGCAGTACGCGATCCAGCCTTCACCGGACGGACTCGCGCAGGCGTTCCTGATTGGTAAGGAGTTTCTGGGGGAGGAGAGCTGCTGCCTGGCCCTGGGAGATAACATTTTCTTCGGTCACGACTTCGCCAAGTCGTTGCGCAATGCCGCAGGCCTGCAGCGCGGAGCGACCATCTTCGCTTACGCAGTACACGATCCTGAGCGTTATGGTGTGGTGGAATTTGACGCGAAGATGAAGGTGCTCTCCCTTGAGGAGAAGCCACTTGCGCCAAAATCGCGGTACGCCGTCACCGGGATCTACTTCTACGACAACCAGGTAGTCTCAATCGCCGAGGGACTAAAGCCTTCGCCGCGGGGTGAGCTGGAGATCACAGACGTGAATCGGTGGTACCTGGAGCACGAACAGCTTCGTACCGAAATCATTGGTCGCGGCACCGCCTGGCTCGATACTGGGACACACGAGACTCTGCTTGCAGCCTCCAACTTCATCCAAACGATTGAGCATCGCCAGGGTCTGAAGGTGGCATGTCCTGAAGAGATTGCCTTTCGGCAGGGGTACATCTCGCGTGGTGAGTTGGAGGCCTTGGCCGCAAAGATCGGTAAAAGCTCTTATGGGAATTATCTGAAATTGATACTTACCGAAACGGTGTACTAGCGCCTCCTCGCGACCGGTAAAGAGCATCCGAACTGGTGATAGGGCCGAGAAACTTGAGACGGCTGTACTGAGCAAAGTAACGACCAGTGAGGATGCTGGAGCAAATGGATGGTCAGCAGATTACGTGACGCGGTACAATCACAGTTCTACCTCAAACGCAGGTTTTGCCGAACGTGAATCAAAGCTGCGTATAAGGAAAGTGCTCTAACGCTCGATTTTGTAAAGTAGATGCCCTTCCAGGTTTGAATCGGATTTCATGGATGCGCCGTAGGACAAGCCTTTCGTACCGTGCCGAGATCTGGACAAGCTTCGTCGCGTTAGCTGACCATCACAGGAGTGGCGTCGGCTAGTCCAAGCACCTGCAGTGCGGACTATTCAAGGAGATCGCAATCGTTAACGAACGAGACATGCAGTCCTGTCGGCTCTCCCATTGGCAGGCGATCTTCTTTCCTATGTCTGCAGGCATGGCTTGTCGCGGGTTCGCCACTTTCCCCGCACCATATAGAAACTTTCTTTCAGGAATCAAAGCCTAGCTTCTCCGATCAGGGCGTCTAGTACCTCTTGCTCTGATCCATCTTCGAGTCCCAACACTCACCCTGGAAGGAAGTCGGTGTCTCCCCTGATCAAGCCAAGGTCAAATCATTTCAGCTTCTATGCGCTGGATGGCGTATTTGCTTTAGGCATAACCATCATTGGGCTGATGCCGCACGTCTTTTCAGGGACTCTAGGACAGCTCACGGCGTCGAAGGTCACGCTGGCTGACGCGATAGCAGGCTTGGCCTTTGTCTTCCTCTGGCAATACTGCTTTTCCCTGCTGAGCCTGTATGACAAGTTCGCGACTATCCCGAGTCGCACGGCAGCCATGTTGCAGGGCATCTCCATCGTCATGATTCTGGTGATGACCTACTGCCGCTTTATGCACCCCAGTGTCCTGACATGGCGTGCTCTGGGTACGACAGTTTTGGCCCTCATCTGCTACGAAACGCTCCGGATCACGTTAAGTGCCTATTTGCTGGATTGGGTCGCCGCACGGGATCCGCGCCGGGCAGTCATTCTGGGTAGTGGACGCAGGGCAGGGAAGGCATGGCGTGCGATCCGCATTCGGTATCGCTCGTCCATTCAACTTCTGGGCTTCGTGGATGATCGCGAACCCGGCGAGATGTCTCCGGACGTCGCCAGCCGCTATTTGGGCGGCCTTGATGAGCTAAGCAGTCTGCTTCTCCGAGAGGTCGTTGACCTCATCCTGATTGCCATGCCGATCAAGTCCTGCTATCCGCTCATGCAACGGGCCGTGCACATCGCAGAGAGCGCTGGTGTACGCGTGGTGTACCTGGATGACATCTACTCGACGCGCAAACAGAATGTTGATCCACAGTCCATCATCTTCCGCGAGCTTGCTCCCGATCAGGAACATTATCTGATCTTTCTGGCAGCCAAACGCGTGGTCGATGTCGTCGGTGCAGCAATCGGGCTGGTGTTCTTATCACCGCTCTTCCTGTGCCTTGCGATTGGAGTCAAGGCCACCAGCGGCGGCCCCGTATTCTTCTGCCAGGAGCGCTACGGTTATCGTCGCCGGCGTTTCAAGATGATCAAATTCCGCAGCATGGTCCACAATGCCGAGATGCTGCTTCCGGATCTCGAGCACGCCAATGAGGCGTCCGGGCCCATCTTCAAGATGAGGAATGATCCCCGTGTCACGCGCTTTGGCAGGCTTATCCGATCGACCTCGCTCGACGAGCTGCCGCAGCTGTGGAACGTGTTAACCGGTGACATGTCCCTGGTTGGTCCCCGTCCCATGAGCGTGCGGGATGTCTCGCTCTTCGACGAAGCCGCCCTCATGCGACGCTTCAGTGTCAGGCCCGGGATGACCGGCCTCTGGCAGGTAAGTGGGCGCAGTGAGGTAGGATTCGACGAGTGGGTCCGCATGGATAACCGCTATATCGACGGTTGGTCACTTGGACTGGACCTGAAAATCCTCGCAAGAACGGTTGGAACCGTCATTAAGCGGTCCGGAGCCATCTAAGAACGTGGATGTAAGCCCACGGAGGGCCTGTTGAGAATTGCCCTTGTGCATGACTATTTCACGCAACTCGGCGGGGCCGAGAGGGTAGCCGAGGCGCTTTATAAGATCCTGCCGGATGCCCAGCTGTTCGCAACTGTCGCGTTGAAGGACAAGATGCCTGATACGTTGCGAGACGTCTCGGTCAACACGTCCTGGATGCAGCATCTTCCCAAGCTGGATCAGTACTACAGACTGTACTTTCCGCTCTATCCTTTCGCGGTGAGTTCACTGGACTTCTCCGGGTACGACCTGGTTGTCTCCAGTTCCTCCGGCTATGTCAAGGGAGTGCAGACGAACCTGAACGCCATCCATGTCTGCTACTGTCACACCCCGATGCGGTGGGCCTGGAGCTTCGACAGTTATTCTTCGCGCGAGTCCTTTGGCGGCGGCCTGCGGGCTGTACTGCCCGCCTTCATTCAGGGCCTTCGCCGATGGGACGAAGGTGCAGCAAGGCAACCTGACCACTTCGTGGCAAACTCCCAGGCCGTTGCCGATCGCATCCAGCGTGTCTATGGGCGCTCTTCCGAGGTCATCGTGCCTCCGATCGACATCGAGCGCTTCAAGCCCTCTTCCGAGCAGGAGGACTACTACCTGGTGCTTGCACGTCTGGTCTCCTACAAGCGGCTGGACCTTGCTGTGAGCGCCTTTACACGCTTAGGCAAGCGTTTAGTTGTCATCGGCAGCGGACCGGCGCTGGAGCGACTCAAGGCAGACGCCGGACCTACGATTGAGTTCCTCGGACGGGCTCCCGATGAAGTCGTGGAAGAACGTGTTTCCAAGTGTCGCGCCCTCATCTTCCCCGGCGAGGAAGACTTCGGCATGGCTCCTGTCGAGGTCGCTGCCGCAGGTCGCCCCACGATCGCGTACCGCGCGGGCGGCGCCGTTGAAACTGTCGTTGATGGTGTCACTGGTGTCTTTTTCGACGAGCAAACGACAGAGTCTCTTATGGATGCAGTCGTCCGCTTTGAACGCCAGAGCTGGAACACAGAGGTCATCCGCCGACACGCGGAAGGCTTCGGCAGCGACGTCTTTCGTGATCGCTTCACGGACTTCCTGCGTCGCATCGGGGCTCCGGTAACCGGCGTCTGATCTTCTCTTCAGATACCGAGCGCTACGGGAACACCACATCAGGGGGGTAACGGATTGGCACGTCCCATGCGGGTGCTGTACATCGACCACACGGCGAAGATCGGTGGCGGAGAAATGGCGTTACTGAATCTTGTCCGCTATGTCGATCCTGGTCAGGTAAAGCCGATCGTGTTGCTGTTCGAGGAGGGGCCCCTGGCCGATCGGTTGAGGCTGGCGGGCGTAGAAACTCATGTACTCCCTCTCGATGCAGCAGTGGCTCACGCGTCCAAAGGCTCTCTCGGGTTCGGGTCTCTCCGGCAGGTCAAGGCTCTCTGGCTCACGATGCGGCATGTCACGCGTGTAGCGAAAGCTGCGCGCCAACTGCAGGCAGACATCCTTCACACTAATTCGCTGAAGGCTGACATCATCGGCGGTTTGGCAGGCCGCATGGCCCGTATTCCTGTGATCTGGCACGTACGCGATCGCATCAGTCCCGACTACCTTCCCGCTGCTGTCGTGCGTGTGTTTCGCTTGCTATGCAGGACGATCCCTCAGTTCGTTATCGCAAACTCCCGCGCTACTCTGGACACCATCCATCTGGAGGGCCGGCGCCCAAGCGCGGCCATCGGCTCCGGTGTCGACCTGGGAACTCGCTACGAGGAGCTCGTTCGGCAGCCTGCGTCCGGCGCGACCGTGAGGCCGTTTCCCCTGGACAGTGCTAGGCCGCGCATAGGGTTAGTCGGCCGTATCAGCCCATGGAAGGGCCAGGACATCTTCCTGCGAGCTGCCGCACAGATCCTGAAGACGTATCCCGGGGCCAGGTTCGAGCTGATCGGTGCGGCCTTGTTTGCGGAACGAGAGTTTGAGGACAGCCTGCATCAACTCTGCCGCACGCTCGGCATCGAGAAGTCGGTGGAATTCGTCGGCTTCGTCGATGACGTGCCTGCCCGCCTCGAACAGTTGGACCTCTTCGTGCATGCTTCGACCACGGGAGAGCCGTTTGGTCAGGTCATCGTAGAGGCCATGGCGGCAGCCAAGCCCGTCGTCGCCACGAACGGTGGCGGTGTACCGGAGATTGTTATCGACAAGGTCACAGGCCTACTCGTCCCCATGGGCGATGCTGTCGCCATGGCGGAGGCCGTCGAGTTTCTGCTTGCGAACCCGGAGCAGGCACAGGAGATGGGCCGAGTCGGTCGGGGGCGTGTCCTGGACGAGTTCACGATCCAGAAAAGCGCCAAGATGGTGGAAGACGTCTACAAGCGGCTCCTTCGCAGGTAGACGTCGTCTTGACAGCCGTCAATAACGTACCGACGGCTGATCCGGTCACTGTGGATCGGCGAGGACCTCAACGGGGTCATCCTGGACCTCGATGGTCACCTGTCCACTGCCGCCATGGTACGGAACAGCTTTTCTGGTAATCAGATTTGTCGCCCCCGTGACGTGCAAATTTGTCGGCACGGCGAGGGTAACGGCACCCGGCGTGGGCGATGCCTGCGTGAACCAGTCAACGTTCATGTTCTCAGGTCCCACAGAAAGCGATCCGCGGCTAACCTGGTACGTACCCGTGCCGCCTGTTCCTGTTCCAAGGCCCGTGATCGTTGTCCCTGACGGGATTCCACTTCCCCCGAGCATCTGCCCCACACCTAACGTGTTCCAGCCCGAAGTAAGCGCGGTCACCTGCAAGGTGTTGCCGGTGATCGACCCCGTAAATCCGGGAGCGACACTTACCTGCCAAAGCATCATGGCTTCGGAGTTTGAGGACCCCTTGCCGCGCGGGCCTGTAAGGCGAACCACACTCAGCGGATAGGTCCCGCTGTAACGCGCCACGGTCATCCCCGTGCTTTGCCCGCCGGAACGAGGCGGGTTGCTGAACGGCCGAATGTCGGACATCAGACCGGCAAACGCCGTGTAGGAGACAAGCGGCTTGAAGTTACTTCCGTCGTAGTCCACAAAGGAGAACGTGGGATCATGATGCCCACCGTCCCACATCTGGAAGTATTCAACGGGCGTGATGCCAAGGGCCTGCAGGCTGAGAAACTGGCGCACGTTGGAGCGGGCCTGTTGCATCTGGTACCCGGGGCCAGGCGCATCATTGTTGGTCTCCGTCACGCTGTGTCCCAACCCTGCATCGGGGTGTGCTGCCCTGGCAGCCAGGGCGTACTCCACCGCCTGCATGGTGTTTGAACCGGTACGCTCTCCCGGCAGGTAGCAATTCTGCCCGTTCTGGTAGATGTTCGCCATGGTATGGGCTGCGGATCGAAGGCAGTCCGGCCGCATGAAGACGTCTTCCGGGTTCTTGTATGGTCCTCCGTACAGGTGGAAGGATTCGCGGGTCACAACCGTCGCAGGCTGATTCAGTGACTCGCCAGAGAAGTTCCGCATCTGCGGTCCAAGAAGCGAGAACGTTCCATTGCCCGAGGTGCCGTTCCAGGTCGCGGTAACCCCTTGAGGAAATTGCCTGTGCTGCAGATTCGCCGCAAACCCGAAGTTCGCTCCACTGATCGGGCTGCCCGGAGACACAGTGGAAGGGACTTTGTTGCTCCAGGACTGAGGTGAACGCGCGGGATCGTTGCCGACGTTCCTGTCTGTCAGCGACACATATAGCACGCCGCCGGCCGTGGCAGCAGCGCCCTTAGTGTAGGGAGTCGTGGGTTTATATGGGCCGGAGTTAGCGCTGTCATACAGGGCAGGGCGGAAGTCCCACGAGTCCGCTCGCCACGGGGGCTCGTTCCAGATCTCGATATCACCGCTTAAACCATGCGAGGCCATATCGTTGGCAAGGAACGTCGCATAGTCCGCATAGGCCACCACCGAAGGGTCGTCCGGCCGATCGCTCCCGGTGCTTGGGTAGAGGATTTCGCCGATGGCATACAACCGGTTCGCACTCACGGCGACGTCCGTGACACCGGTTGTCGCCGTGCGTCGCAGGCTCAGCTGGTTTGGCGACTGTACCTTCGTGATGTAGCTCGTCAGAGAACCGCCACGCGGGCCAGCCCCCGGCACAACAATCTGAATGTTGCGATCCCAGGACGCATCGAAGGTTGCGGTTGCGCAGGTCAGCGTATTGGACCCGGCAGACATGCTGCAGCTCTTTGGACTGCCCACGTTGCCCGGTTGCGCCTTCGAAACCACTGAGGCCAAATCGATCACTGCGTGCGTTGCATCGGTCGCATGCACCCCAGTGATCAACGTGCCGGGAGGACCGCCGTGGCCGGAGATCCCGCTCAAGCAACGGTAGGGTTTGCTCGCCATGCCGTCATCATCCAGCACCACGGGGCAGAGATAGTCGTAGACAGGTCGCACATTCGCCAGCGTCGACCCACCCACACCGGCGAAGTAGCCTATGGGCACGGAGCTCTGCCCAACGCTCGCCCCCTGGGGCAGGGTGACATACAGGAGCTGGTGAAAGGGTGGCCCAAAAGCCGCTGTTTCCGTGACGTGTAAGCCGTATTTCGCGGCGGAGGTCAGCGCTGCAACGCAGGCCGGATACTGCACAAAGCGTGGGTTTGCAGGCCCGTTATGGGGTGCATCCGTCTGTTGCTCCACGTTGCTCCACGAGCACTGCATCCGCACCCACGAAGCCCCCATGGCCTTTGCCGCCGCAAACTGCCAGTCCTGCCTTAGCCCGCCCGGCGCAATCCCGATGCCAAGCCCCTGAGCCACTTGCGCCGCCGGGATCTCTCCCATGTCCACCACCGTCGTCGAATGTGGCGGGGCGTTGTCGGCGGCATGCATCGGCATCTGCGCGCAGGTAGCTGCCGTTAGCCCGCAGCCAGCACTCAGGGTCAGGAGCTGCCCGCACACGGACATGCCTCGTTTGCGGCGGATACGTTTACTGGCAATCATGTTGAAGTCCCTTAGCGCTTGGTGAACGCGGCGTCCCACGCGAGCGATGCCCGCCGGAACCCACGGTAGTTGCCCCAGGCCATGGCCGCATCGATGATGGGCCAGCCGATAGGCCTCTTGCGCCGGGAGGGCAGCAGGCTCAACGGGAGCTTGATCGCATCTTTGATCACGCGCCATGCCGTCTCCCGCAAGAGCACACGTCGTTTCTTGGGGCCACTCGGGTCGCCATACAGCGCGGGGTGTTTCCGTGCGATGGTGAAGCCGAATTCTCCGTATTTCAACCGGTGCCGATACAGCTCGCGCAGCGTCACTGGGTTGCGATGCCTGACAATGGCTGCCTCTGTGTAGAGGATCTTGTACCCTGCAGCCTCCAGACGAATTCCCAGGTCGGTATCGTCGAAGCCCAGCGTGCCATCGAACGCTCCGACCTCTCGCAACGCACTTGCGCGGAAGGCCGCATTGGGTGTCGCGGTATAGCGGATCCGTGATGCCGGATCCTTCTCCAACGGCTGCGTGATCCACGCCTGCTTGTGCCGCTCAACGCGCGTCTTTTCCGAGAACGGCACAATCGCCCCACCGATGGCAGCGGTATCTTCCGGCGCATCGTCATACATCGCCACCATCGTGGCCATCCATAAAGGATCAGCCACGCAATCGGCATCGGTGCTCAGGATCAACTCGCCCCTTGCCCGTTGGATCCCGGCGTTCCGCGCATAGCCGGAGCCTTTCTGCGTTGCTTCGACGACAATCACCGTGGGATAGTTCTTCGCGATGAACTGGGGGCTGCCATCGCGCGACCCGTTGTCGGCCACGATAATCTCGTAGCTTTCCCGCGGGAACTGCTGGCTCTCAAGCGACCGCAGACAATCCCCCAAGGTCTTCATCGAGTTGTAGCAGGGCACCACAACGGAGACCCGAAGTCGCATGGTCTGTCCGGATTGCGGGCTGGAAAGCATGTGATGTTCCTCCTGTTTATGGCACCGAGCCTGTACCGAAGCTAAATGCCGGGCGAACCTAACACTCTTCGCATCCCGGCAACGCCCATGACCAGATCTTTGAGGGCCGCCTTGGGACCCAGACGTGTCTTCGACAGATCCGGGAAGTATCCGCCAATGAGAAGTATGCGCATGTACGTCCGGGCACGACCGACAATCCCAACT
Source organism: uncultured Acidobacteriaceae bacterium (assembly GCA_964247615.1). Lineage (GTDB taxonomy): Bacteria > Acidobacteriota > Terriglobia > Terriglobales > Acidobacteriaceae > Granulicella. The sequence continues at coordinate 54,966 of CAXTVC010000004.1, read as the reverse complement.
TGTCCTCCGTACATGCGAAAGCGCAGCTGGTGCAGTTTCCCGCGGAGTGCCAGTTGTTCCGCCGAGGTCTTCGCTGCTTGTCTTTTCTCTGGCGCCAGTTGTTCAAGAGACTGAGTCAGGAACCGGGAACACTCCAGCTCCGCATTCGCGACGTCCAGGTAGCGGGGCGTCTCCGTGGCGACCCGGAGCTTGCGGCCTACGGTAACTTCACTCGCCCCAAAAACGTTGCTCTCGTGTTGTCTGTAATGACACACCACCTCGGCCATCTTCACGACCTTTCCCGTAAACGAGGCCAGAAACCATACCCAGTGATCGTGCGGGATCAGCCTTTCCGGCCGGCCCTCAGGCGACAGAACGGAAAGCATGTCTTTGCGGAAAATCATCGCAAAACCGGGCCGGTTCTCAAGCGGATCGCATGCGCCGAGAGGAAGCTTACGAGTCTTCTTGAAGTGGGGGAAGAAGTAGCCAAGCTGCCCCTCGCCACTCACCGTCTGTGCTGAGTGGCAAATCAGCTGCACATCAGGATCCTGAAAGGGAGGTACGCATGTACTCAGCTTGTTCTCCAGCCAGATGTCATCCTGATCGCAAAACGCAAGCAACTCGCCCCGACATAACGAAGCGGCGCGCATGAAATTCTCTGCATACCGCAGCCGCGTTTCATTTCTGTAGAATCGCACCGGAAACGGAGCGCTCCTGGCAAATTCCTCCGCGATCTGCGCCGTGGCATCACTGGACTGGTCGTCCGTAATTACGACTTCCATTGGCAGTAGCTTCTGCCCGGCTATGGACTGTAGCTGCTGTCGTAGGTAGCGCTCCCCCTGATAGGTCGCGATAGCAACAGAAACCGACGGCGTACCTGACAAAACCTGCAAAGACATACCCTTCTCCTTCAGAGTCATGCCGCCTCGGACACCCGCTTCGCGAACAGGCGACGAGACAGCAGAGTGCGCATATGGGGACTTACCGTACCCGACCACGCAAATGCGGCAGCGACGACGACCAGCTCAATAGCTGTGTTCAGAGACAAAAGAGATCGTGGTGCAAAAACGGCAGAGATCAACACCAGCGCTCCCCCTGGGAGCACCTTGCGCCAACCCGGGATCTGACCCGCGACGGCAAACAACAGGATTGCATCCACGGTCACGCGCAGGGTCCAGGCCCATGCTGCGCCCACTAGGCCGAAGGTGTGCAGACCCACCCAAAGCACACCAAGAAAGGGGATTAGCTCGATCGCGTGGAACTTCGCCACCAGGTCAGGCCGCTCGATCGCTTGCAAGTGGCTGTAAGGAATAAAAGCCAGGCTGTTCACCCAGATACCGATCAGCAGAATCACCCCGACTGTGGCAGAGTGCTTCGCAAAATCAGCGCCCACCCAGTGCTGCATAAAGATCGGCAGCGCGGCTATCCCAATCACACACATCAGGGTCATCACGGCCGCTAGACCAAGCACTGCATCGGAAGCCAGCCGCGCGCTGTCCTCACGATTGCCTCGCGACAGCTTGGGAAACAGACTCGTCGTCAGTGCCCCCGGCACAACAGACGCTCGGCTCACAAGATTGAACGGCACCGAGTAAAACGCAACCGACTGCGCATTCAACACACTGCCGATGACCATCCGGTCCACTGTCGTCAGGATGGGGTTCAAGACGTTCGTTACCGTGATCCATCCGCCGTAGGAGAACAGAGCTTTGGACTTCGAACGGTCAAAGCCGCCACCTACACCGAGGGGGAGTGCCGGTATGAGCAGCAGGCACATGGGGATGGCGCCGATCGTGCGGGAAATCATCACCGCAGGGATCAACCAGCGCAGATCCGGCCCATGCCAGTACGCCACCATTAGCGGCACGATCTGCGCAATGATCGAGCTCACCAGAGAGATGATGTTGTACTGCGCGAAGCGCTCGCGCGCTTGTAACGCACCGCCCAGCATGCCTGTGATCAGCGAAAGCGGAATGGCCGCCGCCAGCCACGGAAGGCTGCTCAGCACCTCGAGGCGCATGTTCTCGGGCATCTTGAATGCGGTGAGGAACACGGGGCGCGCAATCAGATACGCGACCAGCCCTCCAACGAGTCCAAAGCCTAAGTTGATCAACAATGCTGTCCAGAAGACGCTCTCGCGCTCCTTGTCGAGCTCCTTCCCATGCAGCCTCGCAATGTGGAACTCGGCTGCGCGGGCAACTCCGGGGTCGAAGAGCCCGAAGTAGCCGAGAAACAGCCACACCAGGGCCAGTACGCCATATCGTGCATCGCCGATGACACGAAGAAAAATCGGCACCGTCACCACGCTCACCACCATGGGAGCGAGGGAACCGAACAGGTTGTACAGCGTGTTCTTTTTAAGACTCATTCTGAGTGTTGGCCTTGGCCTTGGTTGCGTGCGGAACGCTCCTGCGGGCAAGGCAAGAGAGGGGTGAATACATCATCTATGTCAGCCGTTTATACAGGCCAGAAACGCCAAAAGAAAGATCCTTCACTGCCGCTCGTGGGCCAATGCGGTTCTTGCTCTCCGCCGGGCTGTAAGCCCCTGCGGCCAGCATGGAAAGGAAGCTGGCAGCACGTCGGAAGAAGTTCGCCTTACGGCTGTACATGGCAGCGCGCGACCGGTGCATCTCCGCACGGTGACGGAGCTGCGCAACGAACTGTCTACGCTCTGTTACATAAGCAGGCGCTGCACTGTCAGGGATGCTCGACAACACGTCCGCGCACTTGTCCTCAAAGTCGGCAAGGGTGACGTAGTTCACATCGCCTGTAGCCAGCTGCAGCCTGCGTCGGAGACTGCTTCTCCCCGGGGCACCCACCGTGTTCGAACCGTGTTGTCGATATAACGCCAGTACATCCTTCAGCTTGGCGACCTTGCCCGTGGTGGCCCCCAGCAGCCAGATCCATGCGTCGTGCGCCATCACCGAACCGTTGCTCAGCCCGAAGAGACATCCCGGTCTGTCGCCGTTGCTTATGAGTTCGAGCAGGTGGCGTCGAAAAACTACGGCGAATCCTGGCGTTAAAGCAAACGGATCTGTAATCCCTGGAACAGTGATCTCCGTCTGTTCGTAAACCGGGAAAAGCCTGCCAAGACGAGTATGGCCGTCCCACGTTTCAGCAGAGTGTATGACCAGCGCCACGTCGCTTTCAGCGAAGGGGCGGGCGCACGTCTCAAGCTTTGTTTCAAGCCAACGATCATCCTGATCGCAAAAAGCTATCAAATCACCGCGGCATAGGCTCGCGGCACGAAGGAAGTTACTGCCATAACCAAGTCGATCGCTATTGCTATGAAGGTGCACAGGAAACGGCGCCGTCGCCGCAAACGCCCTGACAATGTCCAGTGTGCCGTCCGTGGAGCCGTCGTCGGTGACGACGAGTTCGAAGGGAAGCAACGTCTGCTCAGCTAGGCTGGCCAGCTGCTCGGCCAGATGCTTCTCGCCGTTATAGGTCGCCAGTGCAACGGAGATCGCGAGGGTAGACAGGTCCTCATTTCGGTGCGGTTTCAGAAGGATGTTCGGTGTCCCCATTGGCTCCCTTTACAACTCATAACAGCGACTTATGCCTGCACGGAATGCTCACGTAGCACATATATCGAAATCGTTCGTACTGTCCATGGTCTTGGATTGAGGGCGCTTCGTCAAGCGGTCACCGCAACCTAAATCAACATCCATGGTCTCTTCGGTAACGTGCCAAAGGGTACCAATTTGCACGGAGTTTTCCCAGCCCTGACTCCCACCCGCAAAACGCATCAAGAAGAAAAAAACATGAAAATGGCCCGTGTTTCCCCGATTTGCTGCTCACCGTGCCACAATAGTCGAAACCTCGGCGTACCCGTTGAGTCGTAGTACCCCTCTACAACTCTGGTCTTCTGACTGTACCTAGAGAACCGAAGACCTTGGTACCAACGTGCACTTGTCTGGATTACCCTCGGGTCTCTAGTGTGAGGCTCAGGCATTCCACAATCTGACTCGGGTCGGACCTGAATTGTCCATGGACTTCTTTGTCCTTCGTGACTGGTCTGTTCGCTAAACACATATACACATCCATACGGAGAAGAGATGCGCCGCTTCGTTCTAACGCTCTCGCGTGCCTTTGCATTTTTTGGAGTTCTTTCTGCCGCTGTGACACTTTCAGCCCAGTCGACCTCCGTCATTACTCTCGCAAATATCAACGCAAATCAGGTAACGGATGGTCTCGGCTTCAACATAACGGCCGGGCTGGATTGGCAATGGGCAGCAGTCGCCGCAGCGGGTGGAACGCATGCGCGCATCATGTGTTCCTGGGCGACAGTGGAGCAGCAAACAGCTCCTCCAAACAACCGCTCAGCCGGTTATGTAGAAGATCCAGAGTGTGTGAAAGGTTTCGAATCGGCTGCGCGATATGGCATCCATCCGACGGTGATTGCTGGGTATGGAGCACCGTATCACCAGATCCTCACGGTTACTGTACCCGGTGGCGCCGCGGTTGGATCTAGGTCCCTCAATCTCCAATTTTCGTCCGGCGTTGGCGGCGACACGCTCGCCAACATCAGGTTTCCAAACGACTACATCTGCCCCTTGCTCGCCAGCAGTGTAAACACCAGTGGGCGTCCAAGCCAGTGCAGTGGTCAGTTCTCCGGCAAGTTCAGTTCGGAGGGAACGCTGGTCACCGGCGTCACCTTGACTGATGCCACGCACGCCACGGTCACTCTTGCTTCAGCCCTCACCACCGCACTGCCAGCGGACACGACACCGTACATGGTGAGCGAAATCCTGTACCCCAGCACAACCTCGGAAGACCCCAACGATCCGTCTGTAGTCGCGTATGCGAATTACGCTACCTTCCTTGCTAAGGACATGGCTGCTCATGGGGTAACGGGCGACATCGAGATATGGAATGAGCCACCCTGGAAGAACGATCCATGGGATTGGCGTCCGGGTCTTTATGACGCGGGGACATACCCGGGTCCGGTCCAGAGTGGAGCGAACTTCGGATTCGCTGCCAACCTTCAGCATCGGACCATGCCTCCCGGCGTTACCGTGACCTGGAACGGCACCTCCGGAAGTGGAATGACCTCATTGCTTGGCCCGTCGATGCTCGCGAATTCCGGCGAGGCCTTAGTGCAACCGTCAACCACCATCACGAAGGAGTCATTCCATCCCTACGGTGGCGGATATGGCAATCCGGAGGTCATCCTGATGTCCCCGGCGTGCCTCGAAGCAGCCGCCTCTTCCACCACAGTGTGGGGCAAAACTATTTACACCAACGGTAGGAATTGCTATCTGCCCGGGGAACCGGCTGGTGCCAATGTGATGCAGGCTGTTGAGTGGGACGACATCGCCAAACTGACGAACCCCTCTTACGGCATCGGTCATAGCGTCACCGAAACAAACAATGCGCCTCCAGCGCCCGGCTATCAGCTCGTGCAGGCGCGCTCCAATGTACGTCAGTTGCTCGGCTTTGAAGCTCTGGGGGTCACTCCTGTGGAGTTCTTTCAGATCTGGGACGGCGGACGAAGCGTGGATCCTTCCTATGCCTTCGTCACCTACGACGGCAACACGTTCACGCCAAAGCCCGGATACACCGCGCTCGCTGGCGTGATGTCGGACGTCAACAGCATCGGTGGGGCGCCGGTCACGCCGTACTCGGCGTCCACACTCCCCTCGGTCGCCAGCTATAGCGGAACCTATCCTCTGGTAGCCATGCACATGGTTGGCTCCCGGGCGAATGCCACGGCCAACTCTGACTCCATGGTCATGTGGCAGCTCACCTCCTGCTCTTCAAGTTATTTCTGCTGGTTCTACATCAACGTTGGTGCGGGTGGACCGGTCACGGTGAACATCCCGTCCGGGATGCAGGTCACTGCCGTGCGCAATCTGACGACGCGTGCTGATGTGAGCTACAAGACCAATGGCCAGACGATCACCCTGGCCGTCGGCGATGACCCGGTTGAAGTCCTCACGGATCCAACCTCGGCAACGCCCACCACGGGACAGAGCTTCCTCACCCAGACCACCCTTGCTCTTGGTGCCAATCCCACCACCAGCAGCTATGGTGCGCAGGTCGCTGTCACTGCTGTTGTCAGCCCAAGCAGCAACAAGGCCGGTTCCACCAACGGAGAAACCATCGCGTTCTACGACGGTTCCACACAGGTGGCCTCTGTACCGCTGGCATCGGGTGTGGCGAGCTTCGATACGACCTCCCTTAGCGTGGGCACCCATAGTCTGCGGGCCGTCTATGCCGGGGACAAGAACTTCGGTGGCAGCTCAAGGACGATCTCCTTCACCGTTACCGCGGCTGCGGTAGATCTGCTCTTCGCGCCAGTCGCTGATGGAACCTTCGGCACAACATCCACCGTCAATGTGAGCGCTAGTTCCATCTCGAAGGGCGCCATCAGCTACGCGGTGGTAAGTGGTCCAGCCAGGTTGTCCGCGGCCACGAGCTCAGGGGCGACCCTCTCTATCTCCGGGGCCGGCCGGGTAGTCGTGCAGGCAAATCAGCAGGCCTCCACTGGCTACACGGCACTCACGGCTCAAACAAGCTTCAACGTGGCGCAGGCAACACCAACACTGAGCTTCCGCCCGGTCGCTACCCAGACCTACGGCGGCGGTGCAGTATTCATCATCGCGGGCTCGGCGTCGCCCGGAACCATCACCTACAGCATCGCGAGCGGCCCGGCCACGATCTCCGGCAACACCGTCGCGATCAAAGGCGCAGGCACTGTCGTTGTGCAGGCAAGCCAGGCTGCAACAACGAACTACACCACTACAAGCGCCACGCTAAGCTTCACGGTCCTGCAAAAGGCGCCGCAGATGTCCATGCGTGGTGTGTCACCGCAGGTCTTTGGTGCGGGTCCGATCGGGATGTCGGCTACATCAACTGGTCCTGCCGCCATCACCTACAGCATCGCCAGTGGTCCCGCCTCTGTCTCCGGCAACACGGTGACTCTGCTGGGTGCGGGCACGATCGTTGTACAGGCAAGCCAGGCTGCGACAACGGACTATAGCGCCGCAAGCACACAGACCAGCTTTGTGGTGCAGCCAGGCGCCGCAGGATTGTCCTTGAACGGCTTTCCTTCGGAGACCTTCGGTGTAGCACCTCTGCAGCTGCAACCCACCACCCTCTCTCCAGCACAGATCGTCTACAGGGTAGCCAGCGGTCCAGCGGTCATCTCAGGAAACAGGGTCGTCCTGACCGGGACAGGCTGGGTAGTGGTGCAGGCAAGCCAGGTATCCACAACCAACTACGTCGGGAGCACGGCTCAAACCAGCTTCCGCGTCAACCCCGGCGCTCCTTCCCTTGCCTTTCGGAAGGTCGCAGATCAAATGGGTCTAACCGCTCCGTTCCGGGTGTTTGCTGATTCACCTTCGTCAGCAGCCATCACCTACAGAGTGATTAGTGGGCCCGCCAACGTTGCACAAAACATCGTCACTGTCACCGGCTTCGGCACAGTGGTTCTCCAGGCAAGTCAGGCAGCGTCAGGCGGCTACACGTCCGCCACGGCGCGAGCCAGCTTCCTGGTCATTCCAACCGATGCTGACGTGCAGTAACTTCAACCAACCACAGAAAACCGGAGTTCAACATGGCCTGAAAAGGGCCTGTTGAACTCCGGTTCTCATTGCCTGACAGCTATAGTTTCCGGGGAGTGTGCTCGTTACGCAGTGACCTGCGTAGCGTAACCCGGTGTCCTCGTGCGTTGATAATTCCTCAACATGCGGGCTGCAAGCCGGAAATGCGCAAAGGCTTCAGGGATCCCACGCCATCCAGAGCGACGTATTGACGCGGCGAGATGATGCGGCAGTGCGATCGCAAGGAACAGCAGAGACTTTAACGGTCTTCTGTCCACATAAGCCAGCCGCTTGTACGTAACGTAGATGCGGCACGCATGCTTTTCCGGACGATCTGGCTGATCGGCATTGGGTGCCAGATGAATCTGGGCACAATCGGGAAGGAAGTGGATCTCGAAGCCGGCAGCGGCCACGCGATAGGCGAAGTCCATCTCTTCGTAACCGTAGGCCTCAATGATCTCGTCGTACGGCAGTTGACGGGCCAGCGTCCGAGTCAACATGAAGCACTGCTGATTGGCTGTTCTGTAGGCCATTCCGGGCTTGTATCGCTTCTGTGAAAAGCCGAGAAAGTTGAAGGTATTCGGAATGATCAGGCGTCCGCTGTCGCTTGTCGCACAGAACACGATCCCGACCTTCGGATTTTCCATATCCAGAACAGCGCGTCCCACAAACTCCGGGTCAACGAGCATGTCGTCATCTGAGAGCAGGATGTAGTCCGATCTCACCACGCTCATACCGCGGTTCCGGTTAGCCGAAATCCCCCGTCGTGGACCTTCAATGCGCGTCACCTCGGGGAACTCAGCCGCAAGCATCTCCGCAGTCTCGTCAGTCGAGCTATCGTCGGAAACAATCATTTCTGAGATTGGGTAGGTGCTCTCACGCATGGATTGCAACGTCCTGCGGAGCAAATCGATACGATTGCGGGTCACAACAACTGCGGCCACCGTAGCCACGATGGCTCCCGACTGTTGTTGATCTCCTGGACGGCCGGCGGCAACCGCGGCTGGTGTCATATCGTGGGGTCCATTACTCATTCAAGCTCGCGCGGCGGCGCTGGATTGGGATTTGGTTACATCTCGCGTACTGTTCAGCGCGCGTACAGTGAAGGTTCAGAGTGCAACGACGCCATCCTAACAGGATGCAATCCGCTCATCTTTCCGTCAAGCGGTCAAGGAATGCCCGCATTCATCTCAACATGCAGTGTGATGCAGGCGCTCCGCATGTTGTTGTAACCGCAAACTTTACTCAGCAGGTGTTTCAATTCTTTGTTAAGCCGCATCGTGCCGTAGGCCAGCCGGCGTTAGACCGCGACTGCGCATTCGGGAGAGGTACGAGGAAGCTGCCTCGCTGCAACGCTGGGTGCAGCTAAGCTTGAGAGAATGAAGCTCAGCGTTGTCGTCCCTACATACAGGCGTCCCGAAAGCCTGCATCGCTGCCTCCAGGGCCTCTCCCAGCAAGAGCGCCCTCCCGATGAGGTCCTGATCGCGACGCAGTCCGCAGATGAGGAGACCCAGGCCCTGCTCTCCAGCTGGAGCCACTTCAAAGCACTCCGCGTCCTCCAACTCACAGAGACTGGGGCCATCGCGCAGTACAACGCCGGGCTCGCCGCTGCAAAGGGTGACGCCGTCGCGCTCACTGACGACGACGCCGTACCGCGGCCGGACTGGCTGCTTCGCATCGAACGACACTTCCAAGCCGGCCTGGATCTGGGCGGCGTCGGGGGCCGCGACTTCGTCTATAAACAGGGCCAGCTCCTGACAGGCCAGGTGCACGAGGTGGGCGTGGTGCAATGGTTTGGCAGAATTGTCGGCAACCATCACCTCGGCACGCAGAGGTACAACGACGTGGACATCCTCAAAGGCGTCAACATGGCCTTTCGGGCAGAAGCCATTAAAGATCTTTATTTCGATACCGATCTCCGTGGCGGCGGAGCGCAAACCTGCCTCGATATGGCGTTCAGCCTGCACGTCAGAAAACGCGGTTGGCGGCTCCTCTACGATCCCGAGGTCGCCGTAGATCACTACCCCGCACCGCGTTTCGACGCAGACCAGCGCGGCGCCCCCAGCCTCCAGGCCATCGAGAACACCTCCTTCAATCTCTACCTCACGCTGCTGCGTCACATGCGGCACGGCCTGCGGAGGAACGTGGCTCTGCTCTGGATGCGTGGCGTCGGTCTCGACAGCACGCCCGGTCTACTGCGCGGACTGCTCACAGGTCTGGGTAGGGATCACAGAAAGCGCGAAATACGAGCGGCAGCTAAACGGGCATGGCTTGCCGCGCGACAGGCCACCAGCGGACCATCCTCCTTTTAGCGCCGGCCCGGCATGCTAGCCTGAGCAGGTACTCAAAGAGCAACCGTGTTCAGGGTCAGCGTGCCCGCCTGGCCTCACGTCAGAGTTCACCATTTCGCAAAAGCATCCTCAAAACAGCCTGGGAGAACCAAAGCATCTGATGCCTCACCTGGACATCAGCAAGAGCGCAGGAGGGACCATCCTCGGTTGCGCGTCCCAGGGCTCTGGCAGCGGGGATGAAGCGAGGCTGCGCGAACTGCTCTCCTCCTTTCAGGCAAGCTTTCTCCCCTTCAGCAAAGCCCGGAAGCTCGACTCCTTTCTCCTCTGCCTCCGCGCCCTGAAGGCCGGCGGCTTTGACCTGTTTGCCCTCGAGGGCACAGGACTTGGTGCTGGCCTCGCAGCGATTCTCGGTCGCCTTCTCTGGAAGCGTCCCTATGTCGTCAGCAGTGGGGATGCTGTCGGGCCTTTTCTCAGCAGCCGCCTGCCCTTGGCAGCCCCCCTTTTTCATCTCTATGAACGGTTGCTCTACAGCTGCAGTGCCGGCTTTATCGGCTGGACGCCCTATCTGGTGGGCCGTGCACTCACCATGGGTGCGACGCACGGTGTCACAATCCCTGGCTGGGCGCCCGCAGCTGTCAGCTCCGGGGAGCGCGTGGTCCAGCGCCGTGCGAGGAGGCAGGCCCTTGGCATACCTCCAAATGCGGTTGTCTTCGGGCTCGCCGGATCGCTTGTCTGGTCCCGCCGCTACGGTTTCTGTTACGGGGCGGAGCTCGTCCGTGCGGCAACCCGGTGCGCCAATCCTCCTTACGTGCTCATCGTCGGGGAAGGCACCGGCCTCCACGAACTCAAGCGCCTCGCCGGCAACCAGCTTGGCCGCAACATCCTGCTTCCCGGCCGTGTGCCCAGGGAAGAGGTCGCCGGCTATCTCGCAGCCATGGACTTCGGTTCACTGCCGCAGAGCGTCGACGGCGTTGGAAGCTTCCGCTACACCACCAAGCTGCCCGAGTACCGCAGTGCAAATCTGGCCATCGTGACCAATCAAATCCCCATGGCCTACGACCTGGATCACGGGGACATTCTGAGGCTGCGCGGCGATGCTCCCTGGGACGAGCGCTTCCTCCAGGACATGGCTGACCTGATGCAATCCGCGACCCCCGAAAGCGTTGCCGAAATGAAGAGCCGGTTCGTCCCGGATACAGGCTTCAACCACGAGGAGCAAATCGAGCGCGTGACCGCCTTTTTATCCGACCGTATCGAGGCATCACGATTCGCGAGGTCCCCCCATGAGTGAACCTTTCAGCCCCCGCCTGAGCACACTGCAGATCGGCAACGACTGGCCCACGGAGCGTGTGGGCGGGCTGAACCGCTACTTCGTCGACCTGCTTCGGCACCTGCCGGCAGCGGGCACCGAGGTGCATGGCCTCGTAGTTGGCCCGGGGAGCATCAACCAGGAAACAAACGGGGTCGTAACCGCCTTCGCCCGCAGCAAGGACCCCCTCTACACCCGTCTCTGGCACGCACGCCAGGCCGCGTTGAGGCAGATCCAGGGCGGCTCAGTGGATCTGATCGTGTCGCATTTTGCGCTGTACGCCGCCCCTCTCGGCGCGCAGGCCAGCAAACATCCCATGGTGGTGCAGTTTCACGGCCCATGGGCAGCGGAAAGCCACGTCGAGGGCGCAGCCTCGCTCGCCCTTCGCCTCAAGGCCACCATGGAACGCGGAGTCTACCGCCGTGCCCGCCGTCTGATCGTGCTTTCAAAGGCTTTCCAGCGCGAGCTGGTCACCCGCTACGGCATCGCGGAAGACCTCATCCGCATCGTTCCCGGGGGCATTGACACGGATCGCTTCAACAACGCCGTTACGCGGGGGGAAGCGAGGCTCCGTCTTGGCCTGCCGCTGGGCAGACCCATTCTGCTCGCCGTGCGCCGCCTGGTACGTCGCATGGGCCTTGAAAATCTGATAGACGCCATGAAGTCCGTAGTGGCCGCCGTGCCGGACGCTCTGCTGCTCCTCGGCGGCAAAGGCCCTCTCTCTGCGGAGCTGGAACAACGCATCGCTGATGCCGGCCTGGGCGCCAATGTACGACTCCTTGGCCGGATCGAGGAAGACGATCTCCCGTTTGCCTACCGGGCCGCTGACCTCACCGTCGTGCCGTCCCAGGCACTTGAAGGCTTCGGCATGATCACCCTCGAATCCCTTGCTTCCGGGACGCCTGTCCTGGTTACACCCGTCGGCGGTCTGCCCGAGGTAGTGCAACCTTTCGCGCCGGAGTGTGTCTTCACCGATACGAGTACGGAGGCGATCGGACGGCTGCTGACCGAGGTGCTTACCGGGAGCCGTCCTTTGCCCGACGATGCGGCGTGTCGGGAATACGCCCTCAAACACTTTGCCTGGCCGCTGATTGCGCGCAGAATTCATGGGGTTTATCGGGAGGCGCTCGGATCGTAAAACGTTCCAAGCGGGGAGGGAGGCGATATACGCTGCACGGCGGATCGAGCGGAGTGGAATGGTATAGTTGGGGCTTAATTAACACGGGCGCACTTCCATTTGCAGGCAGGCGAACCCACGTACGCGAAGGATTCCATCGGATACCTGCTTCCGATTACCAGAGTTAGCAAACGTCCACTCCGCTTCTAGGTATTCTGTAGCGGTAGGAACAGGTCACTGCGTTCCGTGTAGCAGTTCACGGAAGATCAGGGTGCGCTTGCATAGGGCATGGCACGGAAGCCTAGGATTTCAGTTCATTCGATGAGCTGGGGAAGCAGCATACGTCAGTCCAATGAACACAAGCGATACTCGAGTGGCGGCTCCGCAGCGAAGACGCAATCTACAGGCAGGTGCGCCACAGGAAGCTTCTCCAGGTTTGTCCATTGGGCAGATTCTGCAGATGATCCTGAAACACAAGTGGTTCATTCTTGGCTCCACGCTCCTGTGCGCCCTGGTAGCCCTGGTGTACGCCAGGACGGCGACCCCGATCTACGAAGCGGAAGCTACGCTGCGCATCGATCAGGGCCGGGCCAGTTCCCTCGGCCTTGGGGATCTCGGGTCCCCCGGTGTGGGCGGCTCGGATGTCACGACAGAGATCCAGATTCTGCAGAGCGACAAGGTCGCAATCGGCGCCCTGAACTCGCTTCCGGATGACGTCTTCAAGCAGTTCGCAGATGCGGACAAGAAGACGATGTACATCCCCGCGGCCAACGAGTCACTCTCGCCCGATCAGGAAGATCTGATTGGCAAGTTCAAGGGCGGCCTCACCGTAAAGCAGCTCGGGGACACACAGCTGGTCAGCATCACCTTTCGTGATCCCTCACCCAGGATCACCGCAACGCTCGCCAATCATCTGCTGACGGCATACGTGCGTGAGAACTTCGAAAGCCGGCACGGTTCCGTAGCCCAGATCACCACCTGGCTCTCAACTGAAATGCAGGACCTGCAATCCCGGGCGACAGAAGCGCAGGAAAAGCTCGCGAAGTTTGAAGAGCAGAATGGCATTCTGGCCACAGAAACATCGCCCAGCGGAGCCGGGCCGAATACCACGACAGATCGGCTGAAAGAGCTTAACGGCCGGCTGACGACGGCAGAAGCCGACCGCATCGTGAAAGAAGCGCAGCTCCGGGCAGCCAATGCCGGCAACCAGGACCCGGCGGTCCTTTCAGCCGTCTTTCCAAATGCCAGGCTGCAGGCGCTTGAAAATAACCAGGTGCAGTTGTCCCAGCAATACGCTCAGCTGTCCACCAAGTTTGGGCCCGGGTATGAACCCCTGAATCAGGTCAAAAAGCAGCTGGACGCGGTCACCGAAGAGATCAACAGTAACGTCCACCTGATCCAGAACCAGGTTCGCAAAGAGTACGAGACCGCGAAGACGACCGAAGACATGCTTCGCGGTGACTACGACGCACAGGTGCACAAGGCCTACGCGCTCAATCGCCAACAGGCGGAGCTGGGCTTTTTACAGTCGCAGGAAAATGCCAGCCGTGAGCTCTACAACACTCTGCAGCTCAAGCTGGACCAGGCCGGCATCGTCGCTGGTCTGAATGGCATCAACACGATGCCCGTTGATATTGCGCGTGTCCCGTTCTATCCCGTGGCTCCGAAAAAGAACATCATCCTCGCCTTTGGCGCCGCTCTGGGCTTCCTCATCGGCGTCGGCTCCGCCCTGGTCGTCGAGGCATCCGCAGATAAGGTCATGAGTATGGAGCAGCTGCAGGGGGGGATTCGCTACCGAACCCTTGGCCTCATCCCCCGCATGCCCAAGTCCAACTCAGGCCTTATTGCGGCACAGCAGCCGCTCTCACGGGACGCCGAGGCCTATCGACGCCTCCGAAACTTCCTCTTGCAGTCCTCCGACGGCCAGCGTCTCTCGACGCTGATGATCGCCAGCCCCCAGTCCGGTGAAGGGAAAAGCACCGTCGCCTCAAACTATGCCATTGTCCTCGCGCAGACCGGCGCGAAGGTACTGCTGGTGGACGCCGAGCTTCGCCGTCCCAGTCTTCATCAGCAGTTCTCCGTAGAAAACGGAGTTGGGTTAGCTGATGCTCTGGAGTCCGGGAGCACAAGGCCCCACTTTGTGCAGCCCCTCGCCGCTTTACCGACCCTGTCCCTCCTCACGGCCGGCAAGCAGACAGCGTTGCCAGCCGAAGCACTTGCCTCTAGTCGCTTCCATGCCTCCCTGCAGGAATGGGCCTCGCAGTTTGAGTACGTAGTCCTGAAGTCCGCGCCGTTGCTCTCGGTGAGTGACAGTCTTCCGCTGTCCAACTGGGTGGATGGGGTACTCCTCGTCGCCAGACAAGGTGTTACGCGCCTGAAGCAGCTGCAGAACTCCCAGAATCTTCTTACCCAGACAGATGCAAACGTAGTTGGAATTGTCATCAGTGATGCGACAGGTTCCTTTGAACTCTATGGCGACGAAAACGCCTACGGCAAGGAGGCTTATGCGTCCTGACCTGCTCCCGAACACGTGGCGACGTGCCACCGCCCCCTGGATGCTCTCCCTGGCTCTTTCTGCTCTGGCGCCTTTCTCCGTACAGGCCCAGGTGCCCATCACCCAGACTCAGCCAACCTCTGCCAACCTCATGATCAGCGCCGGCGACCTGATCACGATCGACGTCTTCAACACGCCTGAGCTGTCCGGCAAGTTTCGTGTGGATCAGACCGGCAAAATCAATCTGTCTCAGGGCGGCGTTGTAAACCTCAGCGGCCTTTCAGCTCTGGGCGCGGGACAGGCCATCGAAGCCCGCCTTCGTGAAGCGCAGATCATGCTTGACCCGCATGTCAACGTCTTCGTTCAGGAGTATGCCTCGCAAGGCGTCATTGTCGTCGGTGAGGTTCGCAGCCCCGGCACCTACACTCTGCTCGGGGAACACTCCCTTTACGGTGCGCTCGCCGCCGCGGGCGGTCCAACCGTCAATGAAGGGGCGAGTATCGTCATTACCCATCAGGCGGATCCGGAGCACAAGGAAGTTATTGAAGTTACTTCACCCAACTTCTCGGACACGCAACGGGCCACGCGTGTCAATCCTGGTGACACCGTCTTCGTCTCGCGCGCCAGCGTCTTCTACATAGTCGGCAACGTCGCCAAGCCCGGCCCGTTCTCCATGCCGGCAGGGCAGCCCATTAATGTCCTGCAAGCTATCTCGCTGGCAGAAGGCACCCAGCGCGCCACAGCCGACAACAAGGCCTCTATCATTCGCGCGACGCCGGATGGCCCGAAGACGATTCCGCTGGACATCAAGAAGATCTACAAGAACGAAGCCCCTAACTTGGAGTTGCAGGCCGCCGACATTCTCGTAATCCCACGCAGTGGTTTGAAGGCTCTGCTGGATACGACGATCCCGCTTGCCAGCGCAGCAACGCTGAATGCGGTGCTCGATGCCCTCATCCTGCGCTAGGGTCGCAGTCTTCGCCAAGCAAACAGCTATCTCCGCACAGAACCTCCCGGCCAGATCATCCAGGAATCAGGCTGCTCGACGTCAGGCGGCGACGCGCGCCTCCGCGCGAAACAGCTTCGACCGAAGGACATCAGTCCTGGATTCGAACGCCCACCAGAGCAGGTACACCAGCCCAAGGATCAGCAGGTCGCTGAAAGCGAACCAGACCAGCGATCTCGTCCCCTTATGCAGTGAGCGCCACGGCGAGTCCACCAGTCCGCACAGAAACACCGCAAGCGGCAGATGAAACAGATACAGGCTGTAAGAGATGTTCGAGAAGAATCGCGATACGCCGCGGTAGGAAGCCGCCCCACTGCGGGGTGATCTCTCTCCCCACGCCCAGTTCTGGGCGATGATCCCGTACAGCAGCAGTGACGTGAAAATACCAATCACGTACTCCGCCCTGACGGCACTCATATCCAGCAGTCGCACGCCGCCAATGCTCAGCAGTAACGCCCCTAGCGCCACCCAGGAGAAAGCCCGGGCCGTGGACTTGCTCAGCTTTGGGGGAGTCACGCTCACCAGTGCGCCCATCAACCAGATCGGGAACAGCACCGCGATTGCGGGCCCGACAAACCAGAGAACACCGCACGCCAGGGCAAACGAGATGCCGCGGACTGCCTTGCTGAACTGGGGGAACATCGCACAGGCTGCCAGCGGAAACGCGAGGTAATACCAGAACTCATTCGCCAGACTCCACAGAGATACGTTTGTCCCTTGAACCGGCACAAGGATGTTCTGCAGAAACGCCAGGTTACCCAGCAGCACAATGGGTCGTAACCGCTGCAGGAGATCGGCTGACACGGTCAGATGGAGCCCTGGAGGCGCAGTATAGATGCTGCCCGGCCCAAACATCCTCATGCCGATACGGTCCAGGATGGCCCCAAGAAGAAGCGCAGGAACAAGCACAATGAACAGCCGCACCAGGCGTTTGGTCAAGTATGACGTCCATGACCAGCGATTGGAGCGGAGCGAGCGCAGCACGCTTCCACCTACCAGATAGCCACTCAAAACAAAGAACACAATCACGGCCGCGCTGGCGATCCGGATGGTTCCACCGCCCTCACCCGCCGAAGTCTCAGCGGCCGCTTGCACCGCGGGCTGCAGCGTTGCTGCCTGATGAGGAATGGGAGAAGCGAAGTAAAGAGCACGGGTGTGATTGGCAAAGACCAGCAGCGCCGCGGCTCCCCGCAAAGCGTCCAGGTGCACTGAGGCGCTGGTCATTTCGGGAGGAGGTGTGCCTGTTTTGCCCATGGAGACCGTCGTTTCCGATTTGAATGCCGCTCGCCTCACCGGCGATCTCGGTCCTCAAGCTTGCTCAGATCTCGACGAGTCGGATCCCCAAAAGTCGTGCAGGCAGAACAAGTTCAGCCTTATGGTACAGCACACAGCCAGGGCATTGCGGCTGAAGAGACTCAGCTGCGATGGGACCATCCGGTCACCTTTCCGGTAACTTTGGCAATCTTTCGCAGGCTCCGAAACACGTTATAGCGTACCGGATCGCGAAAGGGCCAGAGCTCCGGATCCGCCACCGCATCCTGCACCAGTTTCAACTCCACGGTGCGCTCCGGCAGCGTGCTGCGGACCCACTGCTCCAGCCATCGCAGAAAGATATACCGCTTGCGGAAGTACCGTATCCCAACAAGCTCGGTTTTCATGATGCTTTCGTCGTGTTGCCGGTAGATGTCGTAGAGGTCACTCGAAATATAAACAGGGGCCAGCAGGTACACCTTGCACAGCATGGCCTGATCTTCATACGTGGTCCGGAAGCTTTCTTCCCATCCACCGATGCGCTCAATCAGATCCTTCCGCAGCAGGACCGTATTCATGGAAGGCGCCGTGCCCACGCCCATGGGGTACATCTCATGGAACAGCTGCGGTGGGTGAACAAGCTGATCTCGAGTGACTCCTGCCAGCAGCACTTGGTCAAGGCGGGGCTCTCCCGGATGCCAGTACTTCGTTGCACCCACAATCAGCCCCACCTCAGGGTGCTCGTTCAGAATGGCTACCTGCTGTGCCAGCTTGGTCGGCACCCACATGTCGTCAGAATCCAGGGAAGCGATGTATTCCCCCTTCGCTTCACGGCTTCCCAGGTTTCGCGAAGCGCTGATGCCGCGATTCTCACGGTTCGCGTGCGTGATGCAGCGGACTCGCTCAGGATGGCGTGCCGCGTACTCCAACTCCATCTCGTAGCTCTTGTCGGTCGACCCGTCGTCCACAAGGATGAGCTCCCAGTTGTCATACGTCTGGGCGAACACGCTGGCGATCGATTCCGCGAGGTACTTGTCCCGGTTGAACACCGGGATCACAACGGAGATGAGAGGTCTTTCGGTCATTATTCCTTTTGCCCATGGGCCTGAGCCGCAACTTCTGCTGAAAGATCACTGCAGGTCCGGCGTACGGAGAGTCGCATGCAGCTTGCCCTCAACCAGCCAGGGCCATCGTGAAGGCCTGTCCGGCCACGTTCGGCGCCGGAATGCGCGGTAGTCGAAAATAATCTGTCTGCTTGCCATCGAGGAAGCCCGCCTCCGCCGCGCACGCCCATGCGAATCCGGCCGCCTCCACTTCCTGGCACACCCCAGGGCTCATGTTGCCATAGGGATACGCAAAGCCGTCGACAGGTTCTGTCGTGAAGTCGCGGCACTGTGCTTGACTGCCGCGAATCTCGGCGCGGCTCTCCTCGGGGCTGATGTCGGATAGCGAAGCATGATGCACAGAGTGCGCTCCCAGGCGCACCACGCCGCCCTCCACCAGGTCGGCCAGCTCTGTCTTCGTCATCGGCACGCCAAGCGGATCGATCTCCGCCGCAAATCGCTCGCGAAGGGAGCTCATGACCTCCTCACGTTCCTCTGTGGTGGTCTTCTGCATGCGGCTCCACAGCGCGACATAGCTTGTCTGCCTCTGGCTCTGTGGCGGGTCCCACCCACGCCACGCCGGATCATCGTCGCCCCGTTCAGATTGACCCCAATGTAGAACGACCTCGTCTCCTCCGCAGCGCTGGGTGCAATCCATCGGCTGCGGACACTCCAAAATCATGGTCGCCAGCTCGTCCCACCAGAACGGCACAGTCCTGCCGATCAGCCCCGTAGGCACAAAGACAGTGCCCGGCACGCCATAACGGGCCAGTATCGGCTTCGCGTGCACAAGGTTGTCCAGATAGGCATCATCAAACGTGATCCCGATGGCCTTCGCGGGCAAATCGCCTTGCCTCAGCCGACGTACCATCTCATCCACCGTCATGGGCAGTCTGTGCTCGCGGATGTATCGGATCTGTTGCTCAAACACTTCCGGGTCCACCGCCAACGCCCAGGGATCGTGCTTCAGAGCGGTAACGCGGTGGTACATCAAAATAGAAGGGCGGATCACGTGGGGACGCAACCGGCGCCCGATCCCGCGAAGGAGTCGTCGTACCCCCATCACGTCCTCCGTGCCCTGAGCGTCACAATGACAGGGTAGGCTTCGTCATAGACATCCAGCTTGCGCGTGTCGACCTCTTCAAGCGCGACGCCATGCAAAAACATCGTGGCAGAGAACACATTCCCAACCTGCGCAACGGCCATTTCCTCGGGGGCGAAGCTCCGCCCGAACAGCTTGCGAACCGACGCCGCCGTAAAGCTCCAGTACCAGCTATCGTTCCAGTCCGTCCGTTCAATCTGGCTTATTCCCGGCACGGTGAGCAACAGTACGCCTCCGGGCTTCAGGGCAGCATGCAGCCGCGTGACTGCTTTCTCAAGCTCGAAAATAAGCTGCAACGTCTGTGTCAGGATGATGCAGTCGAACGCCGCGTCGGGCAGAACACCCTCCTGCGTCAGATCTCCGAGGATGGTCACAATCGGGTCCGGCAGGTCATAGTGCAGCACATCCTGCTGAGTGATCTGCGCGCCCCCAAACTGCTTGCTATACGTGTCTTCGGCGACCTCCAGCACTCGCCCCTTGATGTCAGGGGAGTTCTGCTTCAGGAAGTTCTCAATGTAGTACCGATCCACAGGGTTGCCACGGGAGTACCCAAAGTCCGGATCAATAGGCGTGGTGGATGCAAAGTCACCATACCGGACATGCCCAAAGACAGGTGGCCAACGCTGCGTGGAACGCCTCCATAAACGATGAATCCGACCGCCACGTAACCGGTTCTTTGCTCTGCGAACGACAGACCGCGCGATTCTCCTCAGTATCCCCACTAACACTCCCGTTCCCTTGATTGACTCCGGCCATCCTGACCTATAGTACGCACGCCAGTATCGTTGCCCTGTGTGCCACGCCTGCTTACGCGCTCCCTGGCTCTGTACCTTATGCCGTTCATGCACGGCGAGTACCGCCTCCAGCATCTGTTGGCTATTGCTGGACATATTACGCGCATGGCGACGATACTCAGCAACGATTTCCGGATGTGCTTCAACTTCGTACACGCGTGACAGCCGGAGATAGACGTCATAGTCCTCGCACATGCGAAGACTCTCATCGAAACCCCCTTCTGCAAGCAGCGCATCGCGCCGATAAAGCACCGTTGCATGCATGCCGATATAGTTAGTCGTCAATAGCTCTTTATAGGGATCTGCCGGCACGAGACGCACATGATCAGCTCCAAGCCGCGCGCCGTTCTCGTCAATCCGACGATGCCCTCCATAGACCATGGCGGCCCGGGGATGCCGGCGAAAGCAGGCAAGGCCGGCCCGCAGAGCACCCGGTTGTAACAAGTCATCTGCATCCAGAAAGGTAACGTAACTAGAATGAACCGCTCGTAACCCGGCATTCCGTGCACTGGACAGGCCGCCATTACCCTTTCGCAGAAAAGTAACTCGTGGAAAGGCCCGCAGCAAAGGTTCCGGGCTCGTCTCTGATCCATCATCCACAACCACAATCTCGTTTGCTGCCCAACTTTGGGACAGTACGCTTTCCAGCGCGGCCACCAGATATTGGCTATCGTTATAAGTGGTAAGGACCACGGCAACGCTCTCGGGGAGCTCCTGGCCCTCTTCCATCTTTGTGTCAATCTGGGACATGGTTACGGGGCACACTCGTCTTTCGGGGAATGGAGCACGGCTGAGCCGTAACGTATATTCGGGATCATAACAACCGCATCCCTTACTCGTGTTCCATGCGGAAGCGAACGCGAGGGTTGGTCAATGCAAGGGCAGCGAGGCAGGCATGAGGACATTCGGCATCTTCGAGACGAGTGCGAACTTATCGGCCATCGCGCGCCGGTATCTCTGGACTGCCCTCGTCGTTACGTTCCTTGCCACATCGATCGGCCTTCTGGAGGGCGTCGGCGTCGGCCTGCTGATCCCGCTGCTGTCCACCTTCACCAACGACCTCAATACAACAAGTACCGGTGCGCTGGGCATCATTCAGCGGTTCGCCCAGGGGCACAGTCGACAGGAACGCGCCCTGATCGTCTGTTCCGTGATCCTGGCTTGCATGCTGCTGAAGAGCGCTCTCCAGATCGCGGCCAATCGCTTCGCGAGCTGGGTTGACGGGGCCGTAGGGCACGACATCCGCCGCGCTCTCGCCGATCGCCTCCACAAGATTGCTTATTCGTTCTTTCTGGTTCAGGAACCTGCGCGCCTTCTCAACATCCTCAGCTCAGAATCATGGAAGGCCTCCGAAGCCGTGCGCGTCACGCTGACCCGCCTGGCGGAGGCTGCCGGGGTGGTCGTCTTCAGCGTCCTGCTGTTGCTGGTCAGCTGGAAACTCTCGCTGCTCGTGGTGGTAGGCGGTCTCGTCGCACGCTTGGTACAGAAGCGCACGGAAAGGATCCTGCGCGCCTTCAGCGACAGAACCGTAGCGGTCAACCAGGCCCTCGCCGACCGCATGCTGTTCACCGTGTTTGCCGCCCGGTTGATTCGACTTTTCGATAGCCAGCAATCTGAGCAGGGCCTCTTCGAAGCAGCCTCGGATGACCTTCGCGTGGCCAATCTGAAGGTCGAAAATCTCTCCGGTACGCTCGGCCCCGTGCTGGAAGCCCTGCATGGTCTCCTGTTCGTCCTCGTTCTGCTCGTCGCCGTGAAAACCGGTGTGTCTTTGCCTGTACTCGCTGCCTTCCTCGTCTTGATGAACCGCCTGCAGCCACACCTGCGCGCCTTTGAGCAGTCTGGTGCCAGCTTCGCCGCCCTTGTAGGGCACTTCCGTGAGGTCGAGTGGTTGCTCGAGGCCGAAGGCAAGCCCGTCGTGCACCAGGGGCACTTACCGTTCGGAAAACTTCACGAGACAATCGAATTCCGAGATGTCACGTTCGAGTACGTTGATCGTGGAGAAGCCGCCCTCAGTAACGCTACCTTCACCATCCACCGCGGTCGCTCTACCGCGTTGATGGGCGGATCCGGGGCAGGGAAGTCGACGCTCATCGGCCTGCTCTGCCGCTTGTTGGAGCCCGTATCCGGCGCCATCTACGTCGATGGGCAGAAGCTCTCCGATCTCCGGCTTTCTGAGTGGCTGGGAGCCATCGCCGTTGCGGGTCAGGATATCGAACTGATTGACGGCAGCATCGCCGAAAACATCGCCTACAGTCGTCCGGGGATGGAGCAGACAAAGATCGAACAGGCTGCTTTTGCGGCCGGCGCCGACTTCATCCACGATCTGCCGCATGGATTCAAGACCCTCGTCGGCTCGCAGGGTATGAGCTTATCGGGTGGCCAGCGGCAGCGCATCGGCATCGCCCGGGCTCTCGCTCGCGAACCGCAGATCCTGATCCTCGATGAAGCCACGAACGCCGTCGATGTCGAGACAGAGAACGTCATCCTCGAGACGCTTAAGCGTCTACCTGCCGGAACGACCGTTCTGCTCATAAGCCACCGTCCATCCACACTCTCCTTCTGCCATGACGCAATCGTGATCGACCATGGCAAAGTGATGCGGACAGGTCCTCTCGCGTCTATCCCCGAGTACCGCAGCAAACTTGCGGCCTCCTTGGAATTTCTACAATCAGGTGTGCACGAATCTCCTTCAGCCACTCAGGGGGAGATCAATGCCCTTACCTAAGTCTCTATGTGGATGTCACCGGGCTACACGGCCGTTGCGACCCCTGCAACCAAGAGGTGATATCTCTCGGCCTCGCCAGGTTGCACACTCGTCATGGTGGCAGGGGGTCGACTAAGATGGAATGACGTCATCCCCCATAAAGCGTCGTGAGCAGCCCTCATGGGGTTAGACACACCTGTTTACTTCTGCTTTGCTTGCACTATCGCCTTGGTAACTACCTATGTAACTTACCCAAGTTACCCATTATGGGTTACCTGGGTCTGGGCCTGTGCGTTTTTTCTACAATCCGGGACAGCCTCGTCATCGTTTTACGGAGTGCTGTCGTAACTACCAGCGGGATAGAACTATTTACCTGTAAACCGCAAAACGATGCAGGTACTCTGAACGGGAAGATGGACTTGGCTGAATACAAGACGGGTGTGTCGTGATGCATCAGCCGCTTGCTAGCATCATCATTCCAGCTTTCAACGCAGAACGCTTCCTTGCGCGAACGATAGCTTCTGCGCTTGGGCAAACTCACCCGAACATCGAAGTTATCGTTGTGGACGATGGTTCGACCGACAACACGGGGGCGCTTGCAAAGCAAGCTGCCTCGCTCGACAGCCGCCTCCGTCTCGTGACAGTAACCAACGGAGGCGTCGCCAGCGCCCGCAATGTGGGTATCGAAGTAGCCCGAGGCGAGTTTGTCGCCTTCCTTGACGCCGATGATCTCTGGCACCCCCGCAAGATTTCGGAACAGGTCACCGCCCTCACCACAGGAAACGACAACAGCGCCGCGGCGTCCTACACGCTGATGCGCATCATCGATGTCAATGATCGCGTGGTGCGTAACGGCAGCGGCGTCGGGTACAGCGGGTATATCTTCGCCCGCCATCTCTTCTCGCGGCCTGTAGGCAATGGCAGCTCGTTGTTCCTGTTCCGCGAACTCGCCCTCTCCATCGGCGGCTTCGACACGAACTGGGCCGCCAACGGCCTTGGCGGCTGTGAGGACCTCGACCTCGAACTACGGATCGCGGCAAAGCACCCCATCACTGCGGTTCGCCGCTACCTGGTGGGCTACCGCGCTTATCCCGGCAACA
The DNA here is from genome assembly GCA_964247615.1 of uncultured Acidobacteriaceae bacterium. Lineage (GTDB taxonomy): Bacteria > Acidobacteriota > Terriglobia > Terriglobales > Acidobacteriaceae > Granulicella. Next base: position 31,169 of record CAXTVC010000004.1, on the reverse strand, counting down.
TGTCCAGTAACGGTCTGGCCCTTGCCCGCTCGGTGCTCTCTACCGTGGAGCACCACATCCATTGCCACCCTGAGCTGCCACCCTGGGCCATCCGGAAAGCGCGGGCGTCCACGCTCGAATACGCCCTGCATAATATTGCCAGCGTGGGCGAATGGAAGCTGTTTCTCTCTGAACTCGTTCGGCTGCAGCGTCTCGACCTGGCCCGCGGTCTGGAGTACATCGTCCGCTTCTCCATGCGTCGCTTTCGCGACCATCTGCAAAACGAGGGGGACAGCGGTGCCGGGGCGAGCAAGCGGCCGCTCTTCTATGACCTCAGCCCTGACCTCGGCACGGAGCGCCTCCGCAGCGCAGCGCGCCCGCGGGACTCCAAGGTCGTCGACAACCTCGCCATCCTCGATGGCCTGCATTCGAAGTTGCTTCGCAGCGAGGCCAAATAGCCGTCTAAAGCTGCCAAATCACCGCATGTCCGCCCTCAGCATCAGCACGCCGCGCTACCTCCGCGAGGCGCCCCGAAGGGCGTACCCCGCCGTGCCACCTCCGCTCCAGACGCTGTGGTACCATCCCGGCATACGGATGGTTTTTGCAATGAGCCTTACAGCAAAGCCCCTCCGGCTGCTCCTGATTGCACACCGTTTTCAGCAACTTGATGGCCAGGGGCGCGTCAACTACGAGGTAGCCAAGACTCTCCTCGCGCAAGGGTTTCGACTCACGCTTCTAACCTCCCACTGCGCGGAGGACCTCGTCTCCCATCCGTCAGTCCGCATCGTGCGTATCGGGAACGAGCGCCTTCCCACCCAGCTTCTGCAAAACATCGCCTTTGCGAATCAAAGTGCCCGCTGGATCCGGACCCACCGCGGTGAGTTCGACCTCATTCAGGCCAACGGCTTCATCACCTGGGAGCCCTGTGACATTGTGACGGCTCACTTCGTCCACAGTGCCTGGGCAAAGCATCGTCACTATCCCTACGCGCGCTCCCTCCGTCCCTACAACCTGTATCAGCGCCTCTTTACCCTCCTCAACGCTCGTTGGGAGCGCAAAGCCTTTCGCTCTGCCAGGCAGGTCATCGCTGTCTCCGAGGTGGTCGCGGCCGACATCCATGCACTTGGCGTTCCATGCGAGCGCATCCGGGTCATCTACAACGGCGTTGACACCTCTGAATTCCAACCCGGTCCCAACGAGCGGGCGTCTTTCAACCTGCCGATCGACGTCCCTCTCGCGCTCTTCGTGGGAGACATCAAGAGCCCCAGGAAAAACCTGTCCACCCTGCTCCGGGCAGCGTCCCTCCTCCCGGAACTCCATCTCGCCGTCGCCGGTGACGTCGAGGGCAGCACTGCGCCGCAGCAGGCCAACTCTCTCGGTATACGCGACCGGGTCCACTTTCTGGGTAAGTCCCACCGCATCCCTGCGCTCATGCGGTCTGTGGACGTCTTCGTCTTCCCGTCGCGCTATGAGGCGCATCCCCTGGTCGTCCTGGAGGCCATGGCAAGCGGTCTTCCAATCGTGATCTCAAGCAACATCGAATCCGTGCGGTCCTTCAAAGACATCTTCGTCGTCCTGCAAGACCCGGAGGACCTTCACCAGCTAGCTGCGCTGATACGTGAGCTTCTCCAATCGCCAATACGCCGCAGGCAGCTGGGCGCAGCCGCCCGTGAGCGCGCATTGGCGCTGGGGTGGTCCAGCACTACAAGGGCCTACCAGGATGTATACGAGGATTTCGCTGGTCAGAACGCAGGCTGAGAAAGAAAGGGCCGGCGCCATCGACGCCCGCCCTGTCTTTCAAGATCTACTCGGATACTTCAGCAACTCCGCAAAACGTTACTTCTGCACGCCAAACGTAAACACAGTCTCCGAGTGCATCGTCTGCCCCGGCTTTAGCTCTGTGCTCGGGAACTTCGGCTGATTCGGCGAATCTGGGAAATGCTGCGTCTCCAGGCAGAATCCTGCATGCTTCCCGTAAGCGGCACCAGCGGCACCGTGCAGGGATCCATCCAGAAAGTTACCTGAGTAAAACTGCACCCCAGGCTCGGTCGTCGCAACCGTCAGCGTGCGGCCACTCGCAGGATCTACCACCTTTGCCGCCATGTGCAACCCGCCACCGGCTCCGTTTAGCACGAAGTTATGGTCGATCCCACCGGCGATCTTCAGTTGGTCGTTCGCATCGTTGATGTGCGCGCCCATCGGCGTAGGCTGTCGGAAATCAAATGGCGTGCCGGCCACCGGCGCCAATGGCCCGGTAGGAATCAGCGCCTTGTCGGTCGGGGTATAGCGATCCGCGTTGAGCTGCACCACTTCCTTCAGCACGTCGCCGCTGCCTTCGCCGCCCAGGTTGAAGTAGCTGTGATTCGTCAGGTTCAGTACGGTAGGCTTGGTCGTCGTGGCGCTGTACTCAATCTTCAGCGACTTGCCTTCCAGCGTGTACCGCACATGGGCCGTCAGCTGTCCCGGGAAGCCCATCTCCCCATCCGGGCTCACCAGGGTGAGCTCCACACCCGTAGCGGTCTTCTGCCCGGACCACACCTTGCGATCAAAGCCCGTCGTGCCGCCATGCAGAGCATTCAGCCCATGGTCATTCGTTGGCACATGGTAGGCGGTGCCATCCAGGCTGAAGGTGCCCTTCGCGATGCGATTGCCATAGCGTCCCACCACTGACCCCATGTAGGTCTTCGTGTCGGCCTGGTAGCCGGCCAGGCTGTTATAGCCAAGCACCACGTCTGCCTTTTTGCCGTTGCGGTCCGGGGTTTCGATGCTCACAACGTGCGCGCCAAAGTTGGTGATGCGCACCGTCATGTCGCTGTTGGATAGGGTGTAAAGAGCCACAGACTTGCCATCCGCCGTGCCCCAGGTTGCTTCCGTGACGGCAGCGTGGGCAAGGGGAGTAAGAGCAAGCAGCGAAGTCGCAATCAACGTACGTTTCATTCAGTCTCCGTGAGCTACAAAGTGTACCGCGCCCCGCTTACCACCTGCAGAGCTGTTCAAATCCAAGCGCGTCCCAAGCCTCAGCGGGACGGCTTGGGCAAAGGCGTGGCCGTCGGTACAGGCGACCCAAAGTTCGGGGTCCCATCGGCATTCCATGTAAACGGCTGCGCTCGCGGCGAGCGCCCACTGCCGCAGCCCTCACCCCGCGCCGAGTTGGCGTGATAAATGATCCAATCCTGCTTGCCGTCCGGAGACTTGAAGAAGCCATTGTGCCCCGTAGCGAAAACGCCGTTCTTGGTGTCCTGCGAGAAGAACGGATGGTCATACTTGTGCCAGGACGATGGCTGCAGCAGGTCCGCTCCGGCCTTCGCCCGCAACACACCAAGCGCGTAATAATCCGTCCAGCACGCCGACGCCGAGTACACCAGGAACAAATCTTCCCCGTGCTGCAACATCTCCGGCCCCTCGTTCACCTCCACATGAGGCAGCGTCGGCCGCTCCGGCAGGTCTCCCACATGCTCCCACGGGAACTGCGGGTACGACAGCTGCACCCGTTCGGAGTCGATCGTCCAAGGGTTCTTCATGTGGCCGATAAAGATGTCCTGCTCGCCATCGGAATCGCCCTTCCATCCCGACCAGATCATGTAGCGCTGCCCCTGCACCTCAAACACCGAGGCATCAATCGCCCATTTATCGGTAGCGTCGCTTACCTTGCCCTTGAACACCCAGTCACCCTCAAGCGGATTGTCCGAGGCGTTCTCCAGCGCGTAGATGCGGTGGTTCTCATTGCGTCCGTCATCAGCCGCGAAGTACAGGTACCAATGCCCATCAAAGCGGTGCAGCTCCGGCGCCCAGATATCCAGGCTGTACGGGCCTGTCGCAGGCGGCGTCCACACGACCTTCTTCTGTGCGTTCTTCAGGTCGGTCACATCGGTCGTCGCCCAGATCGTCAGGTTCCTGCCCGTGGTGTTCATGTAGTAGTACATGCCCTTGTCCGAGATCACCCATGGATCCGGACCGCTTGGCAGCAGGGGATTACGGAACATGCCGGCCGGCACGGCGGCGGGGGCAACCGCGGTCTGCGCCTTCATCGGATCCACGCAAAGGAGCGGAGTGAACAAAACGAGTAGTGGGTATACATACTTCGACAACAAGCTAGTCTCCTGATTGCGGACCCGTGCAAACGACATGTCAGCCCGAGAAGTCACCACACAGCCTACCCCGCTTGGCACGCAGTCGTCACGCACAAAGGGCAGGGAAGCCTGAGATACTGAAATCGCTTACTTCGGAGGTTTTCCCGCCCCATGCTCCTCGCCGCTCTGCGCACCCAGGTACTGGAAGCCAATCTCGAGCTCGTCAAACGCGGGCTCGTCCTCTACACCTTCGGCAACGCATCAGGCGTCGATCGGGAGCAAGGATTGGTGGTCATCAAGCCCTCTGGCGTCGACTACGACGATCTCCGCCCCGAGCACATGGTCGTCACCGACCTTCAAGGCAAGATCGTCGAGGGCAATCTCCGTCCCTCCTCCGACCTCGACACGCACACCCTGCTCTACCGCGAGTTCCCCACAATCGGCGCCGTCGTTCACACCCACTCCGAGTTCGCCACCAGCTTCGCCCAGGCCGGCCTCCCCATTCCCGCTCTCGGCACCACACACGCTGACTACTTCTACGGCCCGGTCCCGGTCACGGAGCCCCTCTCCGACGGCGCTATCCAGGGTCGCTACGTGCACGAGACAGGCATCGCCATCGTGCGCCGCTTCAAAGGCCTCGCTGGCCATGGAGAGCTCGACCCCCTCGCCGTCCCCGCCTGCCTCGTCGCCGGTCACGCCCCCTTCGCCTGGGGCCGCACCCCGCACGACGCCGCCCACAACGCCGTCGTCCTCGAGTTCATCGCCAAAATGGCCTACAAGACCATCACCCTTAAAGCCGATGTGGACGTCGTCACCCAGGCCCTGCTCGATCGCCACTACTTCCGCAAGCACGGCGCGAACGCCACCTACGGCCAGACCACCTCGCTCTAGCCCGGATCACACAGGCAGATCCCTGCCCTGTCTGTCATCCCCTACCCTGTCTGTCACCCCTGCCCTGTCTGTCATCCCCGAAGGGGATCTGCTGTCTTGCCAGCAAGACCTTCATCCTGCCCGAAAAATCTACAGTCACCCACTCCTCCGTCCAGAAGCGCGCCAGGAACTACCTGGCTTAAGCCGGCAACGCCGCTACACTCTGCTGCGGGCTTGACCGCACCACCTCAGCCGCAATCTCCCGCAACTCCGGTAAGACATCACCCAGCGCCACCGGCTCTGCATTCCGCTGTCCCAGCCCGAAGTACACCTTCCGGTACAGCGCATACAGGCGCTCGTACACGGACGAAGCCTCGGGGCCGGGCGTAAACACCTTGTGCTTCGGGCACATCTTCTCCTGGCCGTCCGCGATGCTCGTAAAGACCCCTGCCGCAAGCCCCGCAAAGATGCCCGACCCGATGCTCGTCGGCGTGCTGTCCGGCACCAGCACCGGCTTGCCCAGCACGTCCGCATATACCTGGTTCAATACCGCGTTGTGCTGCGGTATGCCCCCGGCATTGATGACCCGCTCAATCGGCACACCACCCTCCGCCATGCGCTCCAGGATGATCCGCGTGTGAAACGCCGTGCCCTCGATGGCCGCAAACAGCTCATCCTGCGCCGTGTGCAGCAGGTTCCAACCCAGCGTCACGCCGCCCAGCTCCGAGTTCACCAGCACCGTGCGGTCGCCGTTATCCCACGTCAGCCGCAGCAGCCCGGTCTGCCCCGGCCTGTACTGCTCCAGCCCCTGCGACAGCGCCTTGACGTCCGTCCCGCCACGCTTCGCAATCGCCTCAAAGATGTCCCCGACCGCGGACAGGCCCGCCTCAACGCCCACCAGCTTCGGATCCACACTGCCCGGCACCACGCCGCACACACCGCGGATCAGCCCCGCCTTTTCGCCCATGGCAATGATGCACGTCGACGTGCCCACCACGTTCACCACATCGCCCTCGCGGCAACCCGCGCCAATCGCATCCCAGTGCGCGTCGAACGCTCCCACAGGCAAGGGAATCCCTGTCTTCAGGCCCATTTTCTCGGCCCACTCCGGCGAAAGATGCCCGGCCAGATGGTCCGACGTCAACACCTCGCCAGCCATCTTTTCGCGCACGCCCGCAAACAGAGGATCAAGCTCCGTCAGAAACTCCTGCGACGGATACCCACCCCACTTCGGGTTCCACAACCACTTGTGGCCCATCGCGCACACACTGCGCTTCGCGGCCTTGGGATCCCGCACGCCACACAGTGTCGCGGCCACCATGTCGCAATGCTCCAACGCCGAGGCAAAGCGCTCCCGCTTGTCCGGATTGTGGCGTAGCCAATGCAGCAGCTTCGCCCATCCCCACTCGTGCGAGTACACGCCGCCGCACCACTCAATGGCCTCCAGCCCACGCTCATGCGCCAGCTTCGTGATCTGCTGTGCCTCGCGCAGCGCCCGGTGATCGCACCACAGGTAGTAGTCATCCAGCGGCTGCATCGCATCGTCGACAAAGATCACGCTCGACCCCGTCGTATCGATCGCGAGCGCCTGTACAGTGTCACCATCCACACCGGTCTGCGCCAGCACCTCCCGCATGGCTTTGGCCAGCGCGTTCATCTGGTCATCGTGCGACTGCGTGGCAAAGTCCGGATCATTGCGCGTCCGCTTGAGCGGATAGCTCGCCGACGCCGTGCCTAGCCGCCCCTTGTCGCTGTCCAACAACGTCACGCGCGTGCTCAACGTTCCAAAATCCACCCCAGCCACAACCGCCACAGGACCACCTTCTCCAATAAAGATCGGCGAGCACATTGCCTCGCACAAACGCTGCAAGAAATCGCTTACACAGCGCCTCGAGCCGACTCTACGGTTTCACTCCAGCCGACGTCAAGAGTACTGGCGGCCCCACCCTGCTTCACGATGCAGGCGGAGAGGGCGCCGGCAGGGAGGGACTCTCGCCACCCTCCCGCCGCGGGTCCGCGGCATGCGTGCGACTATCGCCAAGCCGCATCTCCCGCTCGGCTTCCTCCTTGCGTCCAAGCTTCGCCAGCGCCAGTCCCCGAAAGTAGTGCGGCGTCTGGTACGCGGGGTCACTCTTCTCCGCATCCCCCAAGTACTGCTCAGCCCGGGCATACTCCTTGGCCCGCAACGCAATCTGTCCCATACCTGTCAGCGCCCCCGCATGCGTCGGCAGCCGTTCCAGCGCTTTGCTGAAATACACCTGCGCCTCCGCATCCTGATGCGCCTGCAACGCCAGCTGCCCCATCTGGTAATACGACTCCGTCTGCTTGGGCTGCAACTGGATTGATCGCTCAAACGCACTTCTCGCTTCTTCGTCCCGTTGTTGCACGGCATACACATGCCCCAGGCCGAAGTACGCCGAGCCATCCTCGGGTCGCAGCACCAGATACGCCTTTAAGGCACGCTCGGCATCAGGCCAGCGTTGCTGTTCGATCTCCAGTCGTGCCAGTCCATACACCGTCTTCGGGTAGTGCGGGCGCAGCTTGTCAGCGGCCTGTAGCACCTGCCCGGCAATAGGGAACTGCCCCAGTGCGGTCGCCTCAATACCAAAATCGGTCAGCAGCTCTGGGTCATCCGGGGCCTGCTGCAGGGCTCGCTCTAGGACTTCCATGGCCCGGTCCGGATGCTGCGCCCTGATCTCCGCAAGCGCCCAGGCAGTGGCCGCATCCACCTCACCCTGCCGGGCATCCCCGTTCTTTGGTCCGGCCTTCAGCAACACCTCAAACTGCTCCATCGCCTCCGGGTAGCGCTGCTCGCGAAGAGACGTGCGCGCGGACGCAGTCAATGCCCCAACATCCGCGCTCCGCTGCCCGCTCGTCCGTCCCAACCCCGTCAAGGCAGGCGCAACTTGCGCCCCCACCCGCAACCCACCGAGCACAATAACCGCGCCCACGACGACAAACCCTGCGTCCCTCACCGAAGGGCGAGGTCGCCCACCAAACCACCGGGCTCTCACTGCGACCCCGCCGCCGAGTCCTTCGCCTTCAACACCTGCAGGCGGGTCAGCACGCGCTGCGCGTCTTCCTTGCGGCCCAGCCTCTGGTACACACGTCCTAACTGGAATAAGGCACCCTGTTCGATAAAGGGGGTAGGCTGGCCCGCCAGGGCCTGCTCCAGCCACGTCACAGCCTCTTCATACTTGCCCATCTGCACCAGACCAAAGCCTAGATAGTAAGCCGTAGGCGCGCCGGTAGCGTGCGCTGCCTCAGCCTTCCGCAGCAGCGCCACCCCTGTCTCCGCCTTGCTGGCCTCCACGTCCATCTTGCCGAGGTTGTACAGAGCGACGGCGCTCGTCGGGTTTAGCTTCAACTCTCCCTCGTACGCCTCGCGCGCCGCATCGAACCGCGATAACTTCTGGTCCTGCTCTCCCAGGCCTTCGTACAGATCCGCATTGGACGGATCCTTCTTCAAGGCCAGCTCATACTCCCCGATCGACTTCTCCGGCTGTCCGGAACCCGCCAGCGACTCAGCCAGCGCACGATGCACGAGAGCGGAGTCAGGCTCCTGCGCGTAGAGCTGACGGTAACTCGCCTCGGCAACCAGGCTATGCGCTCGCGCCCGGTAGTACAGCAGACCAGGGTCTTTCGGGTTCAACGCAAGAGCCTGATCCAACGGCCCCGTCGCCTCCTCAGGATGCCCCGAGCCCAACTTCACGATACCCATCCACGTCAGCGCTTCCACATTGCGAGGATCCATGGCGATCTCCTGTCCCAGAGAGCCCGCCGCGTCCTCGGCTCGGCCGGCCTGGTACTGCGCAATGCCCAGAAACATATGAGCTCCACCCAGGTTAGGGTTCACGGATGTCGCCGTCTTCAGCGAAGCGATCGCTTGCTCACCGGAGCCCTCACGCAGCTCAACGAGCCCTAATCCCATAAAGGCCTCACCGGACCGGGGAGCCTCCTGAGTCGCCTTTAGAAAGCTTGCCTCTGCAGCGGGCAAATCACCGCGCTGCATGGCAGTCGCGCCTTGTTGCAGGCTGAGATGAAGCACATCTGTGCCAGCGTTACCCTGCCCCTTTAGGGGCACCGGCGACAGCAGTACGCAGAAGCTTGTAAAGGCAACTTGAAAGAGTAAAGCCATGGGCTGAACGTCCGTATGCATCATTATTCTAGTGCACTGCGAAATGGAAAGGGATGGCCGAAGCCATCCCTTCCAGTGACAAAGACGTTGTGGTTTAGAACTGGAACCGGCCCGTAAGTTGAACGACGCGACCAGCACCCGCGTACGGGTCATTGATCGAGTACGTAGGAACGCCGAAGTTTCCGTCCCCTGGATTCAGGTCTGGTGTGCCAAAAGTATGGCGGTTAAAGGCATTCAGCATCTCGACCTTCAGGATGAGCAGAACACTCTCACTGACCGGCGTTTTCTTCAGAAAGCTGAAGTCCTCGTTCTTATACAAGTAGTTACGGACCTCGCCTGTAACCCGCGGTACGTTGCCAAAGAGGAATCCGCCATTGTCGCAGGTGTCACAGGTTACACCAGCCACAGAAGCGTGCACTGCCCGTAGCCGGCGGTTGTTGGCGTTGTTCTGGTCATAGAACGCAGGATTGGTTTGCAAGGACGAGTACGCCGCGTTCTCCGATGCACCTGCAGGGTTAACTGACTGTTGCAGACCGTTGAACTCCGAATCCACCGAGGGATCCGGAACGAAGCTGGTTGCAAGAGCAGCCGTCGCGGGGGTATTTCTTAGCACAAGCTGGCGGAAGGGGTTGATCTTTCCACGACGCGCTGTGCTGGCCAGACTTGCATTCGGAAGGCGGGTGAACTCGATGAAGTTATCCCAGCCCGGAATGCCGGATGCACCTCCAAAGGACTCCGGTTGACCGGACTGGTACCGAAGTACCGCGCCAATTTCAAAGCCACTGACGAGGGATCGACCCACGGAGTTGTGGAAGTTAAGGAACGGCTTGTCCTTTCCGAAAGGCAGCTCATAAAGAAAGCTGGTCACAAAGGTGTGCGGAATATCCTGAATGGAAAGTGATTTCTGGCTCTTGGAGTTGAACGGATCCTGCTCCTGCGCAACGCCAGCATTAGTTCCTGGTAGCGCCGAGTCCGCGTTCGTGATCGATTTCGACCACGTATAGGACGCTTGAAGGTTCAAGCCCTGACGCATGCGTCGTTCAACAGAAGCGATCAACGCTTCATAGGAAGAATGCCCGACGTTCTGAATGCAGCAGTCTGTCGCGATGTAACCGTACTGCGGAAAAGGTCGAAGCGACTGCTGTACGTTGCCGTTAAACGCTGTGTAGGGCGAGTTCACGCCATTCGCAGTCAGGTTATAGTCGACCAGCGCATCACCCCGACCGAAGTTAGCTTTCGGCATGTTGTTGAGGTTTTCAATGCCCGATTTCAGATGTGATCCTGCCGACCCGATGTAGCCCAATGTCAGGATGAGATCCTTGGCGAGCTCCTGCTGGATCTGAAGGTTCCACTGGTTAACCTGGCCAGGACGCCCATAAGAGTTTTTGATGTAATTGCTAAAGGACAGCGGAGCATTGGCGTTGCCATTATCCCAAAAGCCTGGATCCAGATTGGTCCCGGCTACAGAGGGCTGCAAACCACCATCCAGAGCAAACGCAGGATCGAATCCATTGCCAGACTGTGTCGTCGGCACGATGTAGCCCGTTGTCTCAGAGCCACCGAAATCGCTGTAGAGCAGTGGGGCGTAAAGCGTCGAGAAACCGCCACGAAGAACAAACTTGTTGTTCATGGACGCTGGTGAGAATGCAAAACCGACACGCGGAGCAATGTCCTTGTAGTAGGTGTCCGCCCAGCGCGTGTTGGTACCCTTGCCGTTCGTCGTGCCAAACACCAGTGCACCGGGCAGACCGTTCTTTGGATCGGTCGCGGTCGGGTCGAAGTTTGAAGTGTTGTCGTGCGCCTCCTTGCGGGGCTGGTCCACATCCCAACGAATGCCGAGGTTCAGCACAAGGCTATTGCTGACCTTAAAGTCATCCTGTGCGAATCCGGCGTAGTAGTGCGAGATCCATTTCGCGATGTGATTCGGAAGGATGGAATTGGCGTAATCACCGGCTCCCACTAGGAGGCTGGCAAGACCGTTGCCCGTCCCACTGTTGAAGTTCCCGGTCTGAGTCGCTCGCGTCTCGCCACCCTGGAAGCTGATGTACCCGTTCTGGACGTCGTGAGCGAACGTCGAATATTGCTGATAGCGCCAATCGACACCAAACTTGAAGCTGTGACGGCCCTTTTGCCAGCTGACCGCGTCATTCACGCGAACGCCATTGTCGATGTTGTCGTCATCCTGGTTACGGCTTAGGCTGGTGTACCCCCCGACATCCACGCGCGGAAACCCGATCGTGAAGGGCGTGCCTAATTGTGTGTTGTAGTTGGTCGGGTCAGCAGACCATACGCTGCCATTGATGGAATTTGTGCGATTGAAACCAAGATTCAGGTGATTGAGCAAGCTCGGTGAAAGAGTATGATCCCAGCCGGTACGTGCAAAGTGGGTTATGAAGTCCTGGGTTTGCACACCGGGATCAATGGGGCCCTCGAAGGTTACATTCTGTGGACTGTAGCGCTGGTTGTCACGCGAACTGTAAGACGCAAAGAGTTTGTCGCTCTTGCCAATGTTCTGGTCCACACGAAGGGTGTACGTGGTGTTGAACAGCGATGAGGACGAGGCCAGTGTGTAGTTTCCGCCGAGAGCGGAATTTGTAGGCATCGGATAGAAGTTCGCAATATTCTGACCTACCTTGCTGAAACGTGAGGTAGGGATTTTGTTGCCTGGGAACGCCGTCCGGCAGCGGATTCCGTTGACCGTGCGCGTCGTCGTCGGATCGAAAATCTGCCCGTTTAGAATCGGCGTGCCGTCGCACGGGTTGGTCTGTCCGTTCGCACCATTGATCAGCTGATCTGAGAAATCTCCTGTACGCTCCGCGACCGTGGGCACCGTGCTAGTGGCGATGCCACCGCCAGCACGCCGGTATTGTTCCCAGTTAAAGAAGACAAATGTGCGGTCACGGCCGTTATACAGGTGCGGGATGACCGCAGGTGCACCGGCGCTGATGCCGTAATCGAACTGGCGATCGAGAGGGCGTTTGAAGAGCTTCGCCTGTGATGTGTTGCCAATCGAGTTCCAAAAAGCCTGCTGGCCGTTGTTGAACCAATCATTCGAGTTCAGGGCTTCGTTCTGGAAGATGCCGAAGGCTGATCCATGAACGTGATTGGTGCCACTCTTAATGACGAAGTTTTCAATACCGCCCGAGGTTCGACCAAACTCGGCAGCGGGCGTCGATGTGGTGATCTTGAATTCGGAGATGGCTTCCACTGAAGGCGCTTCTTCGTCGAACGACGATCCATTTTCGGACCGCGTCTGGGAAGCTCCGTCTAGCAGCACTTCGTTGCCGAAGTTTTGACCGCCGCCTATCTTCGAAATGAAAATGCCGTTGTTGCTGTTACCGGTACCAGGACCAGCAGTGCCCGGGATAAGAAAGGCAAATGCTTCGGGTGAGCGCATGGCGCCAACGCCGCCGAGCGCGAGTGGCAGCTCGACGATCTGCCGATCGGTAACGCTGCCGCCGACATCGGATGACTGCGCTTCTACGGCCGGTGCGTCGGCTTCTACAGTGACGGTCTCATTGGAACCACCGGTGGACATCTTTACATCAAAGCTCGTGACAGTCTGCACGCGAACTTCAAGGCCCCGATCCACTTCCTGTCTGAAACCAGGTGCCATGACGGTCAGGGTATACCGACCAAGATCAATGGAAGGAAAGCGGTAGTCACCCGATCCCGTAGAGGTTGTTTGATATGTTGCGCCCGTCGCTTCGTTCTTGGCGCTGATCTGCGCTCCAGCGATCACTGCGCCACTTGGATCAACGACATTGCCCGCAATCTGTCCCTGATTGCTCTGCGCCGAAGCTGCACCACTCGCCACACAGACGCTTGCGGTCACTAGCAACCTTCGCAGGCTGTTTCTCTCTCTGCTGCTCATTCTGCCCTCCTGAAATACTTCCCGACTGCAACTTGCACTGAAAATGGATTGACCTTTGCCGCACGTGGCAGCTTCGGGATCCAGCAGGCGTCTAACGCACCTGAAATCGTTTACACGGTTCGGCCAGCATAATAGAAACTGCGCTTCGACACTGTCAAGCAATTCTTGTATGGTTTCCTTCGAGCCGTCATTCTTTCGGCTCCCCAAGGAGTTCCTTTGCTTCGCCCTACCTACCCGTGGCTCGCGGCTATGGTCCTCTTTTCCTGTACTGCTTCAGGACAGGCACCGCAAAAGGCTCCTGTTGTATCGCCAGCCCTCGATCCGGCCCTGGCCAGCGCGAAAACGGCTTTTGAGGCGGCCCACTGGACGGATGCGGAGCCTCGCCTCCGTCAGTACCTGATCGACAACCCCCACGAAACACAGGCTCGCTATCTACTCGCCGCGACGCTGTTCCACCAGAACAAGCCAACGGAATCCCTCGGCGAATACACCCGCGCCGCCGCGGAAAAGCCGCCCTCCGCCGCCGACCTTCGCTTTGTCGCTCTCGATTACGTCCTCCTGAACGACTACACCGACGCCGACAAATGGATCACCCAATCCGCCCGCGAGGACCCCTCTGACAGCGAAACCTGGTACGCCCTGGGCAGAATCAAATACACAGAGAACCGCTTCAGCGAAGCTACGGCGAGCTTCGGCAAGGCATTGCAGCTCGTGCCGCATTCCGTGAAGGCAGAAAACAACCTGGGCCTCGCTTACGAGGGCCTCAACCAGCCCGATCGCGCCATCGAGTCCTACCGTCAGGCGATCGCCTGGGACGCCGCCACGGCCCACCCCAGCGAGCAGCCGCGCCTCAACCTCGGCATCCTCCTCACCGACCGCAACCAGCTTGACGAGGCCCTCCCGCTGCTACAGCAGGCCGAGGCCCTTGCGCCCACTGACGGCAAAATTCACGGTGCCCTGGGAAAGCTGTACGCCCGGCGTGGCGACCTGCCGCTCGCGCAGCATCACCTCGAGCTGGCCGTCGCAGCCGATACGAAAAACAGCGGCCTGCACTTCCAACTCGGGCAGGTCTACCGCAAGCAGGGCATGAGCGAGCGTGCCGCCATCGAGCTAGCCCGCGCCGCCACCCTGGAACGCGAAGCTCGTCACTGAATCGTCTTCACTTTGCTTTCTTGTTATTCCCCAAACGAGGGAGCTGCTGTCCCTGGACAGGTGCACCCGCTCCGGCCGGTTCTTCGATACGCACCTGTCGATCGCCAGCGATATCTTTCAGCACCTGATGTATACCGCTCGGCCAGCGTATTTCCACCGACGTTGCCGTGGCATCCCCTCCAAGCCCGAAGTGCGCACGCTTGTCGTTTGACGAAAGATAGCTGCCCGCCGTCGAGACCGTCCAGTACTGCGACCCGTGCGCCGTGGTGACCTTGATCTCTGCCCCGATCGCATCGCGGTTGCTCGTGCGCCCCACCAGCAGCAGCGAAAGCCAGTGATTGGCTGTCACCGTCTCGTTATGCAGGACGTGCGCCGCGCCTCCATTGGTGCTCACCACGGCATCCATACGTCCATCGTTATCCAGGTCGCCCACTGCCATGCCGCGGCCCACCCACGGCTGCGTGAACACGGTCCCTGACTGCTTGGAAACATCGGCAAACTTGCCACCACCCAGGTTGTGCGCCAGCAGCATGGGCTCCTTGTAGTGCAGCTGCGGATAGTTCAGCTCCACCGTGTCGAGGTCGTGCCCCTGCGCAATCAGCAGGTCCTTCTTGCCATCGTTGTCATAGTCCAGAAAGTGAATGCCCCATCCCGAATGCAGCAGCGTCATCGGCGCCAGGCCGGACACATACGTGTCATACGTGAACGATCCATCCCCATTGTTTCGATACAGCGCATACTTCTGGTTTGCCAAATTCGTGATGACCAGGTCGGGCAGCCCGTCGTTGTCGTAATCCGCAAAGTCGATGCCCATGCCAGCATAGGTGCGCCCATCGCCATCCACGGCAATCTCCGCTGTCAGGCCGGTCTCCTCAAACGTGCCATCGCCCTTGTTGTGAAACAGAAACTCCGGCATGGAGTCGTTCGCCATCGCAAGGTCGATCTTGCCGTCCCGGTCGAAGTCGGCAATCGCAATTCCTAGACCTTTGCCCGGCACTGCCAGCCCGGACTTGGCGGCCTCTTCAGTAAAGGTCCCATCGCCATTGTTGTGGTACACCAGCGGCGCGATAGCAGGAAAGATATCCGGGTGACAGTAAGCGCGGTAGCCATCGCGGTGCTCGCCACACCACACATCCTCCCAGTCCCAGCGCACATAGCGGAGCACTACGAGGTCCAGCTTGCCGTCGTTATCCAGATCCACCCACGCGGCACTAGTTGACCAGCCCTGCCCCGGGGTCGTGTCGCCGCCCGTGGCCGAGCGCGCGGTCACATCCGTAAAGGTCCCGTTGCCGTTGTTGTGGTACAGGTGATTGCCGCCATACTCGGTCACGTACAGGTCTTCAAAGCCGTCGTTATCGTAATCGCCAACGGCCGCACCCATGCCGTAGCCAACACCCTTCAGTCCGGCCTTTTCGGTTACATCCTCAAACGTGCCGTCCTCGCGCTGGTGATACAGCCGGTTCCAGTCGGCGGGGGACTGCTTCTTTGGAATAGAGCCCTTTGGCATCGGTTCGCTGAGCGGCGCTCCATTGACAAAGAACAGATCCAATCGGCCATCGTTGTCGAAGTCAAACGCCGCTACGCCCGACCCCATCGTCTCCACCAGGTACTTATGGCTCGTGTGCGATGCCACACCGGTAAAGTTGATGCCGCTGGCCTTGGCTGTGTCCACAAACTTGCCAGGCACCGCAAAGGCCGCCGGACCCTGGGCCACCGCACTCACGCCGGACAGTAAACACAGCGCACTGCCCCGTCCCCATCTGCCAAGAACCCAATGCCGCATCAAGCCGCGCACGTGCATCTCCTGCCTACTGGGAGCCAGCGGCTGCTGCCTGCGACGGTGTGCCGCGCCCTGTCAGCTGGCGAATCAAATCCACCTCGCGCTGCCGATAGGGCGTGTCGTCCTGCTTGAAGACCTCATGAAACCAGATTGTTGGTGGCCGCAGGGTGTACGGTCGCTCCCATGAGTCCCAGGGAAGATACGTCTGGGTCTTACCCGCCACGAACCCCCAGTTGATCGCGGCAACATGGTCCTCCTTGGCGATCGGCAGGATGGTGTCAAAGGTGCTGCCATTGCCCCTCGCCATGTATTCCGTGCAGATCAGCGGCCGGTGCAGCGGCAGCAGCTCCTTGATGCGTGCCTCGAAGCCCTCTGGCCAATCGTAGTTGTGGAACGAGATCACATCTGACTCCGCCAGCTGGATCTTGGTCGTCTCACTCTCTTTGTCCGGATGACTCCAGTCTCCTGTCCATACGCCACTGGTCAGCGGCTGTGTCGGATGCATGGCACGCGCCCAGGTAAATGCCTTGGGAAGGAGCTCGTCGACGCGGCGTACCTTTGCGGCTTCATCAGCCTCTGCATCGCCGCCCTTGTTGTCTGGCTCATTCCAGACGTCCCATCCAAGAATGCGGTCGTCCTTTGCAAATGCACCGACCACACCTTGAACGTAGGCCTTCAGCTGGGGCTCAACACTGGTGTCCAGCAGCCGCTGCTTGCCTGGGCTCTGCACCCAACCGGAATTATGCACGCCGGGGATCGGCGGATGCTGCGGCCCCAGGTGCGGGTTCGGCTCCCAGCAGGAATCGAACAGCACCAGCAGCGGCTTGATGTGGTGCTTCGCTGCAATCGTCAGGAACTGGTCCAGTCTTTTCTGAAACCCTTTCGGATCACTCTCCCAAAGCTGGTCCTGCAGAAACACCCGCATCGTGTTCATGCCGATCGACTCTGCCATGCCCAGCTCTTTGTCGTTCAGCGCGGGGTTGAACGTCGCAGCCTGAAACATCTCCAGCTCATTGATCGCGTCAGAGGGCACATAGTTCGCCCCCACCAGCCACGGCTGCTTGTCATACCAGCCCTGCGCCTTGGCCTCGCTCCAACGATCCGTTCCGCCCGGCCCCTGTGCTGCACCCATCACGGAAAACAACACACAACCTACCAGCCATGACGCTTTCATCCCATCTCCTTCAACGCAAACGGAACCAGCATGCAATAACCGGCACATCACATGCAAACGCTTACGGTCGCCCACGTAAAACCACGCCTACTTCGTTCGCCTCGGCGGGGCCCCCGTCGATTGCCTCACCAGCAGCCGCGGTTCAATCACGTATTCCTTCGAGGAGAAGAACTTCGCTCCATCTTCCTTATGCCGCAACAGGCTCCTGAAGGCCTGCGCCGCCAGCTCCCCACGAGGCACAGCCATCGTCGTGAGCGCGGGCTGCGTGTAGGCGCTCAGCTCAATGCCGTCAAAGCCCACCACCGAGATGTCCTGCGGGATCCGCAGCCCCGCCTCATGAATCGCACCCATGGCTCCGATGGCGGTCAGATCGTTCGAGGTGATCACCGCCGTGGGGCGACGCTCGCCGGACTGCAATATGCGCTGCATCGCATGGTGCCCACCCTCCACGCGGTGATCGCCTTCCTGTCGCCACGAAGCAGGTGTCGCTGCGGAGCCATGCTGTTGCAGAGCCCGTTCAAACGCCTCCGCCCGGACCACCGCGGAACCCAGAGACAGCGGCCCGCTGATAAACGCGATGTCGCTATGCCCCAGGTCAAACAGGTGCTGCATCGCCGCATGCACACCACCCTCGTAGTTCACCCGCACCACGCTTGTGTTCGGGGCATCCACCACGGTGTCCATAAACACCATCGGAATCTGCCGCCGCGACAGGCTGCTCACCAGGTGCTCGCCCATCTCCGACGTCATGATCGCCACGCCGTCCACCTTGCGCTGCAGCATGCGCACCACGCACATCTCCATGCGCTTGGGATCGTAGTTCGTATTGGCAATCAGCACCTCTTGCCGGTGCTCCACGGCAATGTCCTCGAAGGCCTTCACCAACTCCGGGAAGTACGGGTTGGTAATGTCCGAGATGATCAGCCCATACATCCCGCTGCGGCCGGAGCCCAGCGTGCGCGCATTCACATCGGGAAAGAAGTTCAGCGCTTTAATGGCGTCGCGCACACGCTCCGCCGTCTCTGGCGCTACAAAGGCCGTACCATTGATCACGCGCGAAACCGTTGCCGTGGAAACCCGTGCTCGGCGGGCAACCGCCATGATGTTCATGCCACTATCATGCCGGAACCCAGGCCCGGTGCGAAATATTTAGCGCCGCGCGTCCCACGGCCTCTCCCTCTACCACTCGGTCTGTCACCGCTTTTCTTCTGTCATCCCCGAAGGGGATCTGCTGCTCCCAGCTACCCCACCCAAAAGCAATCGGCACCCCGCTACTTCTCCGCCAAAGCCGCCTCCGGCCAGCCGTCCTTCCACGCCATGGTGGAAATCTGCAGCGCCGGCCGCCCTGTCTTCGCGTCATAGGCATGGAACACCAGGTCATCCTTGCCGTTCTCCTCCAGCACTGACTCACCCCCTGGCCCCAGCCAGCGTCCATTCGCACCCAGCAGTTGCGTGCCGCCACCCTGCGCCAGCGGTACCCCGGCCTTATCCAGATAAGGCCCGGTTACGCTTGTTGCCCGTCCCACCATCGTCCGATACGTGCTGCGTGTCCCTCGGCAACAGAGATCCCACGACGTAAACAGGTAAAAGTACCGGTCATGGTGAACGATGAAGGGCGCTTCCACGGCCGTCCAGTCGGGCGGCAGCACCGGGTGCTCCGGGTCAAACTTCTGCGGCGGCGGGGGGTTCGGCTTCGCCCGGCTCGCCAGCGAGTACAGCTTCGTATCACTCGTCGACAGCATCCCGGTTGCGGCATCCAGCTTGCGCATCTTGATGCCCGTCCAGAAGCTCCCAAAGCTTAGCCAGGCATCGCCATGCGCGTCCTCGATGTAGTTCGGATCAATCGCATTGAAGTTATCGCTCGCCTTTGAATCCAGCACGAGCCCTTTGTCCACCCACTTGAAGTCCGGGCTGTTGCGGTCCAGCGTCTTATTCACCGCCAGCCCAATCCCCGACGTGTTCACACCAAACAAGGAATACGCGTAGTACATCCGGTACTCGCCATGCTCATGCGAGATATCCGGCGCCCACAGCTCCTTCGTCCCCGGGCTACGCTGCTTCACCCAGTCCGGGATTTCGTCGAACACATGCCCGCACATCGTCCATGCATGCAGATCCTTCGAGCAGCGCACAGGGAACTGGCCACCATCACGCGCCTTGCCTGTAGCGAACACGTAGTACGTGTCCCCATCCTTTGCAATCGAAGGATCATGTGTCATCGGGAAGTCGCCCGTTAGCACCAGAGCCTCAGGCCGCTGTGCCCGCAAAGCTCCACCAGCGAGCCCAAGCAAAGCCAGGGCAAGCAAACCGGCAAAGCTCTTCTTGCTGTCCTTCCCCGCACGGGGAATTTGCTCTCCCCACCTACCGCAAAGGAACATCAATCACCTCGATCGTCAGCGCCGGCACAGCATGCGACCAGTTGCCACTCGCGACCTTCACCGTCGAGGTCACCGGCTTGATGAACTCCGGATGATCGATCGAGTTCGTCGCCTCATAGGTCGCCGCATGCAGGCTGTTCATCGTCGCTGAACCTGCAGCGGCGCCACCCAGATTGATCGACAGCGGCTGCGCCTCCGTCGAGGCATTCACCAGCTTCAGGTGCAGCACATGATCCTTCGATCCCACCGTCGCTGAGTAGAAGAACCGATCGCTCGCACCCGTAAGCTCGCTCTTGGCCGTGCCGTCGCCAATGTGCGCGCCAAACAGGCTCTGCGCGTAGAAGCTCGGCGAGCCATACGTCTTGCTCGCGTCATAGCCGATCATGTTTGTGTACCACTGTCCCGCGCCCGGGTTCACGTTGATAAACAATGGCGCATAGCTCGCCATCACGATCAGATCGCTGTTCCGCTCCAGCCCCGTCATGAACGCCGCATCGGCCAGCGCGCCACCAAACGTCGGCGTGGGTGTGCCGGCCAGCGTCGCCCACTCGCCCACAAAGATCTTCGGTCCCTTGCGCTCCTGCTTGTCATAGTGGTGCGCAAAGTCCAGCATCTCGCCCACCGGCTTGTAATAGTGGTCGTCCAGCACATCGGGCTGCGCGTTCGCGTCGGCTTCCTTCACCGGCGTCGTCGCAATCAGCTGATACTTCGTCCCGTACTTCGCCCGCAAGGCCTTGGCGATCTGCGCAAAACGGCCGTCATAGCTGCCCGACGTATCGAACCAGTCCTCGTTGCCAATCTCGATGTAGTGCAGCGCAAACGGCGCGGGATGGCCCAGCTTGGCGCGCTCCGCACCCCACTTCGTGCTCGGGTCGCCAGTCAGAAACTCCACCTCGTCCACCGCCGCGTCTACGTATGGCTGCAGGTCCTTGCCCGGCTCCACGTGCACATGCCGCAACGAGTACCCCGCATAGACCGCCAGTACCGGCTCAATATGCAGGTCATCGCACCAATCCAGCATCTCCAGCAGGCCCATGCCGTCGGTCGACCAGTAGGTCCACGGTGCCTGGTGGCCCGGCCGGTCCACGATCGGCCCCAGCGTCTCCTTCCAGTTGAACCAGTCCTTCAGCGTGTCGCCCTCCAGGTAATTGCCACCGGGCAGGCGCAGGAAGTTCGGGTGCAACGCCGCCATGCGTTCAATCAACTCCGGCCGCAGGCCGTTCGGCTGGTTGTTGAACGTGGGCGGAAACAACGAAACCAGCTGCACCGAGATCGTGCCCGGATTCGCTACCAGCAGCTCCAGGTGATTGGCTGAACCGTTGGCTGTGCCATTCGTCGTCATGGCATACGTGTATTGCGACCATCCACCGGCCTTCACCGGCACCTTTGCCTCCGCCACCACCGCGCCGGTCTCATCGCTTACCAGCCGCGCGATCACAGGTCCAATGCCCGCATCCTCAACCTTGCCGTAAAACGACCCCTTGTACTCCGTCCGCGGCTTCAGGCCCATGCCCCAGTAACCCGTATTGCTGATCCCGGCCTCGTTGCCGGCAGAAGCCGTCGTGACCGTGAGCTTCTGGCTGTTGTTCAGCGCCTTGCTTGGGCCATCGTTCTTTACGGCCTTGTACTCCGCCACGGCATTGCCCTTGCGGACCAGATCCCAATGCTGCACGCCCTCCCACGTTCCGCGAAAGGTCCGGTTCTGCACCATCTCCGCGTACAGCCCGCCGTCAAACGCATGATTGATCTCTTCGGTCATCATGCCGTACAGCATCGGGCTTACCGGCGACACAATCTGCTTGGGCTCAATGCTCAGCTGCGCCGCGCCCGGCTTCGTCTGGGCCTGCATCTTCGGGGCAGGGAACAGGACGCCGCCAAGAAACAGGGCCGTGCCAAACACGGCGGAGTGGCGGACAGGACGCGAACGTTCCAGGGAACGGAAAAAGGGCATGCTCATTTCTCCTACAAAGCCAGGCTGAAGTACCTGGGCTGGATCTCCGCTTTGAAAGCGGTTACACGATCACTGCCCGGCAACCTCGCCACAAACTATGCTGAATCAGCGGAATTGTACCCCAAGTCCCCCAACTCCGGCTCCCCTACAACGAACCTCAACTGAACCACTGCACCGACCCAGCTACAGCTCCGCCAAGCTCCAAAAGGGTAGCGTCAACCCTGCCAACGCGCAGTAGCAGGCGTAGCGCCCACCTCCTGTCCATGTAACCGATTACTCCTGTACGCTTATCTCGCACATATCTGGCTACACCCCGTTTTCGCATGAAGGAGCAACGGCGCATGAGCACCAACGCAACGCAGGAGATCTGGTTCGTCACCGGCAGCCAACACCTTTACGGCCCCGAAACACTCGAGCAGGTCGCGACCAACTCCCGCGCCATCGCCGGGTCGCTCGACGGTGACGCAACGATCCCCGTCCGCATCGTCTGGAAGCCTGTCGTCAAGACCGCCGACGAAATCCTCGCCACCTGTCGCGAGGCCAACAACACCGATAGCTGCATCGGCCTCGTGCTCTGGATGCACACCTTCTCGCCGGCCAAGATGTGGATTCCCGGCCTCACTGCGCTGCGCAAGCCCTTCCTGCACTTCCACACTCAGGCCAACGACCGGCTCCCCTACGCCACCATCGACATGGACTTCATGAACCTGAACCAGGCCGCCCACGGCGACCGCGAGTTCGGCTTCATCACCGCCCGCCTCCGCCTTGCGCGCAAGGTCGTCGTCGGCTACTGGAAGGACCCCGCCACGGTCGCCGAGATCAGCGCCTGGACCCGCGCCGCGCTCGGCTGGCATGAATCGCAGAACCTCAAAGTCGCCCGCTTCGGCGACAACATGCGCAACGTCGCCGTCACTGAAGGCGACAAGGTAGAAGCCCAGCGCGTCTTCGGCTACCAGGTCAACGGCTACGGCGTCGGCGACCTCACCGAACGCATGGCCCAGTTCTCGGACGCCGAAGTCGACAAGCTCATCGCCGAGTACCGCGAGCAGTACACCATCGCTGCCGCCCACGACAGGATCGACTCCCTTAAGGTCGCCGCCCGCATCGAGCTCGGCCTCCGCGCCTTTCTCACCGAGGGCGGCTTCGGCGCCTTCACCGACACCTTCGAGGACCTCCACGGCCTCGGCCAGCTCCCCGGCATCGCCACCCAGCGCCTCATGGCTTCCGGCTTCGGCTTCGGCGGGGAAGGGGACTGGAAGACCGCCGCCCTCGTCCGCATCATGAAGGTGATGGCGCAGGGCATGCCCCAGGGAACCAGCTTCATGGAGGACTACACCTACGACCTCGCCGGCCTCTCGGACTCCAGGGTCCTCGGCTCCCACATGCTCGAGATCTGCCCGACGATTGCAGCCGGCAAGCCAAGCCTCGAAGTCCATCCGCTCGGCATCGGTGGCAAGGCCGACCCCGTCCGCCTCGTCTTCACCTCGCCCTCGGGCCCCGCCGTCGTCGCCTCCATCGTGGACATGGGCAGCCGCTTCCGCATGATCGTTAACGAGATCGATGTCGTCGCCCCCGAGCAGGATCTCCCCAAACTGCCTGTCGCCCGCACCGTCTGGCTGCCCAGGCCCAACCTCAAGGTCGCGGCCTCCGCCTGGATCTACGCCGGCGGCGCACATCACACCGGCTTCTCGCAGGCTCTCACCACGGAGCACCTCCGCGACTTCGCCGAGATCGCCGGCATCGAGTTCGTCACCATCGACGCCGACACCCGCATCCCCCAGTTCCGCCGCGAACTCACCTGGTCCGACGCCGCCTACAAGATCCTCTAAATCCCGGGATCGCACAACCCAAAATAGGGGGCACGACCGAAGCCGTGCCCCTCCCAACTCATCCCTCTGCGCCCTTCCGCTTTCCGTGGCGCCCTTTGCGTTCCCGCTTTCGCCCTTCTCCGCAACCGCCGCAAGGGAGCCTAAAGAACAGCCGAGCGCATTCGACTCAACCCGGCGCCCGGCAGGGCAGACCTCCCGGGCGCCGCAGTCATCGCGAACGTCGTCGCCTCAGCCGTATGCATGCCCCGCTCGGCTGGTGCCGCTCCTTCGCGCAGCACCGGCTGCAGCAGGCGGAACCCGATCCTCGGAATGGTTTCCACATAGACCGGCTGCCGGGAGTTATCGCCCAGCGCCACGCGAAGGCGGCGCACTGCACTGTTCAGGCTCTGGTCGAAGTCGACAAACGTGTTGTTCCCCCACAAGCGCAGCCGCAACGTCTCACGCGTCACCACCTGTCCCGGCCGCTCCAGCAATGCCAGCAACACCTGGTAGGGCTGCTCCTGCAGGCCAAGCCGTCTGCCTTGTTTCAACAGCGCGTGCATGCTCGTGTTCAGTTCAAATTCCTCAAACCGGTATATTGTCTGCGCCATGAGAACCTGCCTTTTTCACGTATTGTCGTGGCCTGACCTGCTCTGCTCGCCAACCATACACGCCGCGAGACCTGCTCTCGCGGATGCCTTCATTCTGACGGAATCTGCCGCCCGCTGTGTCGTAGATTGACGACATGCCTCCGTCTCACCCGCTCCAGGGCCGATCAACTCGCTCCGTTGCAGACCTCGTTCAGTGACCGGCCATCCCCGAGCAAGATCAGCTTTAAAGGCGCAACGAACGTCATCGCATTTTCATAGAAACGGCGCATCCTGCAACTCGATTGGCGATCCGTGCGTCTCCCAATTAGAACGGCACATGACAAAAGGAAGAAAGCCCTATGCCTTTGAAGCTGATGTACTGGTCACTGACACTGCTGCTCCTCGTCACACTCGGGATGGCCTTTGAACAGCCCGCACATGCCTACACGGATCCCGGCTCCGCGTTGCTCCTGTTCCAAAGCATCGGTGCGGTAGCCTCAGGAGCTGTCTTTTACTTCCGTCGCAGGATCAAACTCTTGTTCAGCCGCTCAGCGACACCCAAACCCGTAGCTGTGCCTCCCGTCATGTCGCGTGTTGACTCCTGATCGCGTATTGACCGGTATGATCTCCGCTGTCCCCTCCGCACCCAGAGACGTTTCGCACCGCACCTTCCGTGACCCTGCCGGCTGGGTGGAACTCCGCCATGATGGTGCCTACCGGTTCATTCAGCCGGCGGCCCAGGCGGAGCTGCTCGCGTTTTTGAACTCGTCACTCGCCGATACGCTGGTCAGCGAAGGCCGTCTCGTAGCCTCCGAAAGACTTGCCCATCCTTCGGAAACCATCGCCGCAGGCGACTCCCTGCTCGTGCTGCGCCACCCCCTTATTCCCTTTGTCTCCTACCCCTGGGAGTGGTGCCCCGCCCAGTGGCTGGCAGCCGCCGAACTTACCCTCACGCTGAATCGCGAGCTCATCGCCGAGGGCTGGATCCTCAAGGACGCCACCCCACTCAACGTCCTCTTTCGCGGTGCGAAACCCGTCTTCGTCGACGTCGCCTCCGTTGCTCGCCTGGACCCCACCCGGCCCATCTGGTACGCCTACAGCCAGTTCGTCCGTACCTTTCTGCTGCCCATGCTTGCGCACACGGAACTCGGCTGGCCCCTGCGATCGTCGCTTCTGCGCCGCGATGGCCTGGAACCCGAGGACCTTCTGGCCGCACTGCCCCTGGCGAAACGTCTGCGTCAGCCCGCGCTCTCCTCGGTGACCCTGCCGTCTCTCCTCAGCAAGGCACGCCCCAGGCAGGCTGCCGACGCCGCCTCGGCGCAAAACGCGCCCTCCGCCAAAGACCCCGAGCTCGTGGAACACATCCTGCAGGGAACCTCGGCAAAGCTGCTCAAGCAGATGCGCCGCGCCATGCCCACGGAGCGCCCGTCGACATGGACTTCCTACAGCGGAACCGCCTTTCACTACAGCCACGCCGATCATGCTGCCAAGCGTGCCTTCATCGCGGATGCCCTGCAGATATCTCGCCCACGGCATGTCCTCGACATCGGCGCCAATGCAGGGGTCTACTCGGAACTTGCCGCCGATGCGGGTGCGTCCGTCGTTGCGGTCGATACCGACCTGCAAACCCTGGATCGCCTCTATAAGCGCGTCGCGACCAGCGGCAAAGACATTCTCCCGCTCGTGATCGATCTCGCCAACCCGACCCCCGGCACCGGTTGGCTCAACCGCGAGTCCTCAGCCTTTCTGCAGCGGGCAGCCGGCCACTTCGACGGCGTCATCATGCTCGCCGTGCTGCATCACCTGCTCCTGCATGACCACGTTCCACTGGCTGCGGTCGCGCAACTCGCCGCTACCCTGACGACACGCACCCTCCTCATCGAGTGGGTTCCACCCACCGACGTCATGTTCCGCGAGCTCGTTCGCGGTCGTGAGGCCATTTTCACCCTGGTCACCGAAGCTGCCTTCCGCGAGCACTTCGGCTCGCTCTTCGCCACCGTCCGCGAGCACTCCCTCGACAACGGCCGCATCCTCTTCCATCTCGAAAAGCGACCGGTATCGTGAAGGGCGCATCCCGCGCCGCTGTCCCCTCGTTAGCCGCGGCCTTCGCTCTGGCCAACCTGTATCTGCTCTCGATCATCGGCCCTCTGGTCTCACCGGGGCATGAGCTCATCTTCCATCTGCCCGGCTCGGCCACGCTCCTCTTTCTCTCAACCATCCTCGACGTCCTGGTCGTCACTGCAGTCCTTACGGCGGCGCTCTTGATTGCGCGGTCCGCTCCCCGTCTCGAGCTCTTGCTGTGGTCCGCCCTCTTGCTCGCACTGCCTTCCGGCCTGCTGATGACGATCTACGGCTTCCGCAGCATGAAGGTGCCCCGCGGCCTTGGCTGGACCGTTGCCGCCTTCGCTCTCCTGGCTTTCTTCCTCATCAACTCTCGTCCAAAGATCACCCTGCCCTGGTTCAACCGGGTACATCCGGCGCTCTTCCTCTCCCTCCGCTTTCTCGCTATCCCCTCGCTCCTGATGTTCCTCCAACTCCTCTGGTTCGGCTGGCAGGTCCGGAACCTCAACCCTCCGTTCCTCCCAGCCCCTCCCTCTTCGGCAGCACTCGCCGGCACCCCGCATCCCACGCGGGTCGTGTGGATCCTCCTCGACGAGCTCTCCTTCGACCAGGTCTATGGTCACCGCTACCCCGGCCTGCAACTCCCCAACTTCGACCGCCTTGCGAGCCAGTCTGCCCTCTTCACGCACGTCATCCCAGCGGCCGACTACACCCGCCGCGCCATCCCCTCCATGCTCACCGGCCTGCCGCTCAGCCGCACCCAGCCATCCGCTGACGGCCAGACGCTCACGCTGTATCCGGCGGCCACCCGGGCTGGCCACCCGCTCGATCCCCAGGACACCGTCTTCGGCGACGCCCAGCGTGTCGGCCTTCAGACCTCTGTCGTCGGCTGGTACGAGCCCTATTGCCGGCTCCTGCCACGAGTTCTCAATCGCTGCTTCTGGACCTACTCGGACGAGCTCCCCGGCGGCCTCACCGACAGCGGCGGCTCGCTC
This sequence comes from uncultured Acidobacteriaceae bacterium, assembly GCA_964247615.1. Taxonomy (GTDB): domain Bacteria; phylum Acidobacteriota; class Terriglobia; order Terriglobales; family Acidobacteriaceae; genus Granulicella. The sequence goes on along the minus strand of CAXTVC010000004.1, from coordinate 4,349 downwards.
GGGCAGCACCTCCTTGAGCCCTTTCTCCACTTTCTGCGCGTCAGCTTTCGTCCAGCCGGCATCGGTCCCGTGATGCCCACTCACGGCGCGCTCGACGTCAGCCATCACCGCGCGGACTATGAGGCGCTTCTCGCCGCCAGCGACAGCCTGCTCACAGGCAGTCAGTCCGGCCTCATCCTTATCCACATGCCCATCCCGCATCCATGGGGCTTTTACGATCGGCACACGGGTACCTTTCCCAACCACCGCACCTCCTACCTCGATAACCTCGCCCTCGCTGATGCCTATATCGGCAGGGTGCGGGCACAACTTGAGGTAAAAGGGCTTTGGGACGAAACAAATCTCCTCGTCACCGGAGATCACTCCTGGCGCACCGCCACAGTCTGGGCCAACTCCGCACACTGGACAGCCGAGGAGCAGGCCGCCAGCCACGGCGGCGTCTACGACGAACGGCCCGCCTACCTGCTCAAGCTCGCCAACCAGAAAGCCCCGTCGGCGATCAGCACCCGCTTCAACGCGGTCCGCACCCGCTCTCTTCTGGACAGACTCATCGCTGGTCAGATCACCACCCCGGACGAACTCGAACGCTGGGTCGCCACTCCCTAGCCCGTAACTCACCCACCCTGTCTCCGCCTCAACAGCTCGGCCTCTCGACCGAAGGGGAACAGCTTCACCGTCCTGCGCAGCGGAGAGACCTGCATTCCGCATCCCTCCACATCGCCATACCAAATCATGTTCAACTCATCTACGCTGAACCTTCAACCTCACCGCCGGAGGACGCCCCAATAGCCCGGACCAAGCGCAAGCTGCGCCTTATCCCGCTCATCGCCGCTACCTATTTCATGGTCTCCGGAGGCCCGTACGGCCTCGAAGACGTTATCGGCAAGGCTGGCTATCTCCGCGCACTCGTCATCCTTCTCGTGGTCCCGTTCCTGTGGAGCCTGCCCACCGGCCTCATGATCGGTGAACTCACCAGCGCCATCCCCGCTGAAGGCGGCTACTTCATCTGGGTGTACCGCGCGTTGGGTCGCTTCTGGGGCTTCCAGGAGGCGTGGCTCTCTCTCGCCGCCAGCGTCTTCGATATGGCCATCTACCCGGTCACCTTTGTGATCTACCTCGGCCGGCTCGCGCCCACCTGGACCTCCGGCTACCGCGGCACGTTCTGGGCGCTAGCTGTCATTGCCGCCTGCCTTCTCTGGAATTTGCGCGGCGCCAGCTCCGTCGGCGAAGGCTCCGCCGTGCTCTTCTGCGTTCTGCTCGCTCCCTTTTTTGTCCTCACCGCCGTCGCTCTCTGGCACTGGCGTGCCCACGGCACCGGCGCTCTCTTAACCCCGGTCACTACGGGTCTCGACCTTCCCGGTGCTATCGCCGTCGCCATGTGGAACTACATGGGCTGGGATAATGCCTCCACCGTCGCCGGCGAGGTTGAAGATCCACAGCGAAACTACCCGCGCGCCATCCTGGGTGCCGTCTGCCTTGTCGCCGTCACGTATTTCATCCCGCTGATCGCTGTCGGTCTCGCCGGACTCGACCCTACCCAGTTCTCTACCGGTGCCTGGACCGACGCTGCCGGTCTGATTGCCGGGCCCGCTCTCGCCGTCGCCGTGGTTGCTGGTGGCATGATTAACGGTGCGGGCATGTTCAACCCGCTCATGATGAGCTACGCCCGCGTCCCCTCAGCCATGGCGCACGGCATAGACGGCGACCCTCGCCTTTTGCCACGCATCTTCGCCCGCACCAACGCTCGCGGCGTTCCTTATGTCGCCCTGGTTGCCTGTGCGGCCACCTGGGCGCTGGCCCTACGCTTCAGTTTCGAGCGCCTCATCTCCATCGACCTGGTGCTCTATGGCGCGGCCCTCATGCTGGAGTTCGTCGCGCTGGTCGTGCTGCGCCGTCGTGAACCCCACCTGTCACGCCCATTCCGGATCCCCGGGGGAACGCTCGGCGCAGTCCTGACAGGCGTAGGACCCGCTGCGCTCATTGCTTTCGCCCTGTGGGCAGCTCGCAACGAGCGAGTTGGTCCATTCTCCGCCCTGGGCTTTGCCGCCCTGGTGAGCGCTGCCGGGGTGGTCGTCTACGCACTTACTGAGGTAAACCGCAGGCGCGGCGGCCGGGGCCTTGAGGCCACAACCGCCGAGCCCACGCCCGTTACTTAGAGGAAGCCTTCTTGTCCTGAAAGGCTTTCTGCGACTTCGTTACCAGCTCACGCGCAAACGTGGCGTCACGCCATCCATGAACTTCCACGCGCTTCTTCTCCAGATTCTTATAGATGGAAAAGAAGTGCGAGATCTCCTGCAGAATGTGCGGGTAGATCTGCGAGTACTCCGTCACATCGTTGAACCGCGGATTGCCCGAACCCACGCACAGGATCTTCTCATCGCCCTCGCCCTGGTCGGTCATCTCCAGTGCGCCGATGGGTCGCACCTCCATCAAGCAGCCGGTAAAGCTGGGGTTGTCCACCAGCACCAGCACATCCAGCGGGTCGCCATCATCGCCCAGCGTGCTCGGAATAAACCCATAATCTCCCGGGTAGTGCACCGGCGAGTACAGGTTGCGGTCCAGCCGGAACACATGCAGCTCTTTGTCATACTCAAACTTCGTCTTGCAATCCAGCGGGATCTCGATCACCGCGTTCACGAGTTGCGGGGCGCGCGGCCCCACAGGAAGCTCCAGATAATTCGGCATAGGTTGTCGTCAATCGACTCTCAGATAGCATTCGCGCACACACGCCCAGGGGAAGAAAACCCGTTCACCCCGGAGCCGCGTTGACGCCAACCCAGTGTAGCCGCACCCGTCCACCAGGGGTAACCTCTCCACGTAATCCCGTCCCGTAACCTGCTCCCGAACCGAAGCCATCTACCCCCACGGCCAGTATTCAGGCACACTCTAGGCATCCAATGCCCACGGTTAGACGCTAACCCGCAGACCGTTACACGATGGTGAATCTCCGCATGTCTCGCTCGCTCGCTCGCCTGTCTCTCCAGATCGCTGCCGCACTCTGCACCGCCGTTCTCCTCGCAAACGCTTCCTCTGCGTCCGCCCAGGCCGTGCGCACCGCCAGCAAATCCGCAGACATCTCCGTCTTCGGCGGCTTCCAGTCCGCCCAGCCCGACTACGGCCCCTATACCAGCTACGGTGGCGTCTTCGGTGCCGATTTCACCCGCTATATCCACTTCCCGGTCGAGCCCTCCCTCGAGTTCCGCGCCAACTTCAATTCCAACATTGCCGTCACCGAGCACAGCTACGTCGTTGGTCTCCGCGCCGCAGTCCCGTACCGCATCCTCAAGCCCTACGGCACCTTCCTCGTAGGCCCCGGCAACATCCATTTCCCCTACAACCCCGGCTATACCGGCGACAACTCCGTCGTCTACAGCTACGGTGGTGGCGTCGACGTCCACGTCATAAAGAACTTCTCTGCCAAGTTCGACTTCCAGGCCCAGCACTGGAACACCGGCGAATTCACCTACACCCCTACCCTAAGCACGGTAGGTGTCGTCTACACCATCCCCTTCCGTCCCCACCTAACCCGCTAACCGCTTCCGAGCCGCCTGTTTCCAAGCCGCCCGCCCTGCCGCTGATAGCCTTATCCCTGTGACCGCCTCCGCCGCTTCCAGCCGTTTCGTCCGCGCCTGCCTCCGCCAGCCTGTGGACCGTACTCCTATTTGGCTGCTGCGCCAGGCTGGCCGCTACATGCCCGAGTACATGGCCGTCCGCAAGCACCACAGCCTGCTCGATATCTGCCGCACCCCGGACATCGCCGCCGAAGTCACAATCACCGCCGCCGAGCGCCTCGGCGTCGACGCCGCCATCATCTTCGCCGACCTCCTCCTGCCCTTCACCCCCATGGGCCTCGACTTCGAGTTCGTCGCTGGCGAAGGTCCCGTCGTCCACACCCCCGTCCGCACCCTCGAGCAGGTCAAAGCCCTGCAAACCGACCGCGCCGACGAACTCGGCTACGTCGCCCAGGCCATCAGCCGCGTCGCAAAGCACTTCGCCGCGCCCCGCCCGCCCGAAACCCCCGGGGGCCAACCCGACCAGCTCGGCATCATTGGGTTCATCGGCGCGCCCTTCACCCTCGCCAGCTACATGATCGAAGGCGGCTCCAGCCGCAACTACATCGAAACCAAGCGCATGATGTACGCCTCCGGCCTCCAGACACCCGCCAGCGAGGAACTCCCGTCCTCCACCGCGGCCACCCCCGAACAGGCCGAAGCCAATTCCGCGGGGAATGCCCAACCCGAGCACGCCTGGCGCCCCGAAGAGCTAACCCGCCTTGACACCACCACCACCGACGCCACTGCCTGGCCGCTGCTCATGGAAAAGCTCCTCGCCGTGCTCACCGCCTACGC
>CAXTVC010000003.1:88635-93297 GCA_964247615.1 uncultured Acidobacteriaceae bacterium | reverse complement strand
ACCGTCAGCTCCGCCGGGATCGGCTGGCCCAACGAGCGATTGATGACGAACAGCGTCACGGTTTTGCCCTCCTTGTCCGCCACAGTGGTGACGTCCAGGTAGGGCACATGGGCGATCTCTGGCAGGCGCGTCACCCCGTTGTGCACGGTGTACTCACCGCCCTCCACGCCTGTCGTCAGTAGATGATCTGCTGCGGCTGTGGCATACATGCGGAACACATACGAAGCCGGCGTGCCGTACACCACACCCTTCTTCTTCCAGATCCCCGCAAACTCGATGACCCCCGTCATGTCCGAGACCGGAACCTCCTCACTTTCGCGCAACAACATGTTGTAGTTGCCCGCGGTCACCAGTGCGCCGGCAAAGTTAGTGAAATCCGGCGAGTGATCCCGCCCGTGCCCATGTACCCAAAGCCACTCGGTAAAGGCCAGCTTCACCTTCCCACGCCCGTCCGTACCGTTGATCTGCCCGGTCATCTCATCGAAACGCCGTCCCAGCTGTACCGGCAAGGCAAATGACGCCTGCGCGCGGAACTCATCGGTCGCACCACGCCACTTCGTCTCATCAGTAGTCACAACAAAGTGGGCTGAGAGCAGGTCCATCGTGCCTACCGGATTCGCCAGTTGCTTGGCATCCCACTCGCGGTAGTTATCCGGATCCTGCCCTGTAGCGATCAGCTGGGCCTTCGGATCCGCCCGTCGCACGGCCTGGCTGAAGGCCAGCGTCCGCGGCGCGAGCTGGTCAAGCGTTGGCCAGCCCGTATTCCAGGTTCCCCAGAGCTCGTTGCCGAGCTCCCACATCTGGCCGCCGCCACCGCCCTTCCAGGCCGGGCTTTCGTCGACATACTTCACCCACTCCGCAGCCTCTTGGGGGGAGCCCGTGCCCAGGTTCAGCGCGATCTGGGGCTTCGCATGCACCAGATCGCAAAAGTGCAGGAACTCGTCTGTGCCGAAGGTGTTCAGCTCCGGGATGCCCCAAGCAACGTTGGACATGCTCACACGGTTGTCCCGCGGGCCGATCCCATCGCGCCAGTGATAGCCCGAGGTGAAGTTGCCACCGAACCGGATCAACGGCGTGTGCAGGTCGCGCACCATGGCGACCATCTCCGGGTCCAGACCGTCGAGATTGTCGTCCGGCATCAGCGACAGCCCGTCCACGGCCACCGTCTCCGGACCCTTCATCTCGACAACGAAGTCTGCCGGCTCCAGTCGTTCGAGAGCCTCTTTCGGCAGCGTCAGCTTGACGGTGTACTTTGTCCAGCCATGCCCATGCACGGTGATCTCGGCCTGGGCCAAGCTGTCATCGCTTCGATTGCGGCGACGAATCGCTAGCTCAAGCGGCACATCGTTCCCGTCCGTCCTGGCATAGAGACTGGCGGCGTATCGCAACTCACGTTCTGCTGGCAGATACACCCTTTGCTTGATCCCGACGGCGCGGTCGGGGAGGCCAAGAATGACCAACGACTGGTCAGAGTTCGCGGCATCTCCCCGGCGCGGGTCGTAGCGGTTGCCCTGGCCAGGATCCAGCGGCTCCCAGGGCAGTGGGAGGCCAAGCTCAGAGGCGCGCCCCAACTCAGGTTGGTCGGTCAGCAGCTTTCGGACGTTGTCCGCACTCCATAGCTCGGGCTCAAGACTGGGGTTGCGCAGCAGCTCCGCCCAGAGGCCGTTGTAAGTAGAGTTGCCGATCGGCTCAAGAAAGGTGCCAAAGATCGTGCGTGGAATAGCATGTCCCGGGCTACGCGTGTCCACGGTAATCTTCGTCTCGGCGGGGATAGCCTTATCCACCACGATCTGCGCGCGAGCTGCGGGTGCAAGCGTCAGTGCAGAGCTCGCGAGACCTGTCGCAAAAACCTGGAGGCAACGAGACCAGACGTACGTGGATTCACGAGAAAGACGCATGCGCGGCAATGTAACGGATTGGGTAGACGCTTCACAACAACGTGCAGCGCTCACGTCTGGTCGCGGCCAACCTATATGCGGCCCTCGCGCCTCTGGGCAACGACCAGACCGCGCGGTGTAGGCAGATACACGCAGGAGAGCAGACCTTCCGCCTCCAGCTTCCCCGCTGCCGTTCGCACGGTCTCCAGGTGCGTGCTCGCATCGTGCAGCAGCACCAGTCCCTGCGGGTTCATCTGTGGGAGATAGCGCCGTACCTCGGCCTCCCGGATCGGCATATCGCTGTCGGAGTACAGGAGATCAATGCGGCCTTCGACGTGCATCTCGAGCGAAGACTCATTGCGCAGGTCGATCCACATCTCCAAGCCCGAAGCGGCGATCTTCTCCTTCGCGGACTTGAACACCACCGGATCGAACTCGCACGAGACGATCTTCCCGAAGCCGTTGGACCGCAGCCCCTCCGCGATCCAGAGTGTCGAGACACCAAGAAACGATCCTGTCTCCACAACAAGCTCAGGCTTGATTGTCGTCACCAGCGAGCGCAGAAACTCCAACACCTCCACCTCGGCCGTCATGGAGTCGTACATGTGCCAGCGTTCCGGATGGGGGCACTCCGGCGTGGCGCGATGGTATTCCGGGAGCACTGCGCCGCCGCTCCTCGCCGCCTGCTCCATCACCTTGTATTCCTGCTTCGCCCACCGCTTGCCGAACAAACCCATACCTCAACAGTGTAGGTCGGGGACGCGCGTACGCGTAGCATGGGAACCACACATGTCGACATCCGCCACGAGCGCCCCCGTCATCACGCTCCCCGATATCGAGGCCGCACGCGAGCGGCTGGGCACCGCAATCTACCGCACGCCCTGTGCGCGCTCCGAGACGCTGTCGCGGCAGACCGGCCAGAACATCTTCCTGAAGCTCGAAAACCTGCAGATGACCGGCAGCTTCAAGGAGCGCGGCGCGCTGAACCGCATTGCCACGCTCACCCCGGAGCAGGCAAAGAACGGCGTCGTGGCGGCGTCGGCCGGCAACCACGCGCAAGGCGTGGCTTACCATGCGACGCGGCGTGGCATCCGCTCCGTCATCGTGATGCCCCTGGCGACGCCCCTGGTCAAGGTTCAGGCGACGCGCGGCTTTGGCGCCGAGGTCATCCTCCATGGCGCCAACTACGACGAAGCCTGTGACGAAGCCACGCGCCGCTGCCAGGCCGACGGCATGACCTTCATCCACCCTTTCGACGATCCGCTCGTCATCGCCGGTCAGGGCACCATCGGGCTCGAACTGCTCGAGCAGGTCGAAAACCTGGAAGCCGTGGTCGTACCCATCGGTGGCGGCGGCCTGATCGGTGGTATCGCCTGCGCTCTGAAGTCGATACGCCCGGAGATCAAGGTCATCGGCGTACAGACTTCGCGCCTACCCAGCATGCAGCGCGCCGTGCGGGAGGGCCATCCCGTCTCGCTCGAACCGGCCACCACCATCGCCGACGGCATCGCCGTTCGTCGTGCCGGTGAGACGACCCTGCCTCTGGTGCAGCGCTACGTTGATGAGATCGTGACCGTGGACGAGGATGAAATCGCCAGTGCAATCCTCACGCTGCTGGAGCGCGAAAAGACGCTTGCCGAAGGCGCGGGCGCCGCGGCGCTGGCTGCTGTTCTGCAGCGCCGCACAAGCCTGCCTGCCTTTACGCGCATTGCGGTGCTGGTCTGCGGCGGCAACATCGATGTCACCCTGCTCAGCCGCATCATCGAGCGCGGCCTTGTGCAGGATGGCCGCCTGATCCGGCTACGCATCCATCTGCTGGATCGCCCCGGAGCCCTGGCCGACCTCACACAGATGATCGCCAACCACCGCGCCAACATCGTGGATACGCTGCACAACCGCGCCTACTACGGCGTAAACCTTGGCGATACCGTTATCGACATCACCATGGAGACCCGCGGACGCGAGCAGGTGGAGGAGTTGCTCCTCGCTCTTACAGCGGCGGGCTATCGGCACAGCCGCGTCCTGTAGCTTGCGCTAGCGTAAAAGGGCTGTGCTTCCATAGCAGGAGCACAGCCCTTTTCCGTTCTCGCTTCTAAAGGATCTTGCGAATGATGCGGCGCACCAACTCCGTGGTGGCACCGTAGACCATGTGCGATGTGAAGGGGCCTACGTAGGACGTTGCAGGGTAGTCCGACAGCGGCTTGGAAAGGCCCAATGCCGGCACAGCTACGAGATCTCCGCCAACAAAAAGGGCTGACGCATAGGTCGTTCCGAAGCCAGAGCGTATCAGCGACGAATACTCCGCCAAGCCGCCATAGACACCGCCCATGAGCGCGGCGTAGGCATAGTGGACGATCGGCCCACCCTTTTCCTTCTGCTCATGGGTCAGGTGCTGGCCACCCTGCGCTACCGCGGCGAGGGCGTCGGCAGTGTTCATCGTGGCATCGTCATCTCCGCTGTTCGCGGCGACCTGTTTCTGCTCTTCGGGAGTCTCAAGCTGCTTGGTCAGCGCGGCCCCTGGTCCTGCACTCCACTCGTTCATCACCCAGGCGGCTACCAAACCACCCGCAACCCCTGCTATCACACCACGTACCGGATGCTTCGTTGCCATAGTCACCTCTTACCAAAAAGTATCGTTGCAATCCATGCGATGCGAGCAACACGCGACACGACGGTATCGCAGGACATGATGCGCCCAGGCTCTGCGAAGAAAACAGAGAAGCGCCGGATTGACCCGGCGCCTCTGGTCTTCAAGCAACGCCCCGCGTCAGATTCGCATGGGCAT
>CAXTVC010000003.1:42264-88535 GCA_964247615.1 uncultured Acidobacteriaceae bacterium | reverse complement strand
CGGATGCGGATCGCCCCCGAACGCTCATCGGCAAATTGCGCGACACGCTGGATGGAGCTCATCAGGTCTTCGTTGCGCACGATCACGAACTTGTTGTTGTCCCGCGGCAACACGGCCTCATAGTTCGGGAACTGGCCCGTGAGCTTGCGACTGGTGAGCACGCGGCCCCCGATGCGAAAGAACAGGGTCTGCTCGTCATCGGCAAAGTCGATCTGTTCGGACTCGGTATTCGCCAGCAGCCCGTTCAACTCGGCAAGAGCCTTGCGCGGGATCAGCGTCTTCTTCTCGCCGGAGAGCCCTTCGAGGTTCTCGTTCAGCTTCTCAATATGCGCCAAGCGATGGCCGTCCGTCGCAACCATGGCCATGGACTCGGCCTTGAGTACCAGCAGCGCGCCGTTCAGCGTGTAGCGAGACTCCTCATTCGAAATCGCAAAGATGACCTTGGCGATCATGTTGCGCAGCGAGGCCGCGTTGATCTTGTACCCGATGCCTTGCGGGAACTCCGGGACCTGCGGGAAGTTTGCGCGGGCCATGCCGACCATCTTCGTGTTGGATCGGCCTGCACGGATCTGCACCCAGTGGTTGTCCATCAGCTTGATGCTGATGTCGCCCTCCGGTAGCAGGCGGATGTAGTCGTACAGCTTGCGGGCTGGGATGGTGCACGCGCCGGCTTTCTTGACACGGGCGGCGCAGCTTGTCTTCAGTGATTGATCCAGGTCGGTGGCCGTGATGGTCAGGCGGCCGTTGCCGTCGTCGCCCTCGGTGGCCTCGAAAAGAAAGTTCGACAGGATCGGAATCGTGGTCTTGCGCTCGACCACGGTCTGGGCGGCGGTGAGCTCGCGCAACAGCTCCGCGCGGGAGACCGTGATCTCCAGGTTGCCCGTGGGAGGGGCGGCGGTGACATCGGGGGTGAGCGTAGCGGTAGACACGATCGGGTTTTCTCCTGCGATTGCGTTGATTCTAGGCGACCGGCAGGGCTTTGTGCAGATTTCCGGGCATGTGGATTTGTATGGCGCTTCTGTGCGCTTCCGGTCCAGTGCTTTTGGTGGGGTCCTCAACAGCGGTTTGCGAGGAATGTTTCTAAAAAGCTTTCTTAAGTACTTCTTTAGTTCGTAGTATCCGTCGTTTGCCGTGGGTAAGTGGATAAGCGGACTAAAGTCTCTCGAACTCACACCTTAGTGGCAGTCCCCGAATTCCAAATCCCGTGTAACGCGAAAAGGAAGACCTGTAACCCGGGTGCAATGCCCGGAGATCTGTTCCCGGATCTGCCCGCCTTGCACACTGCAGCAGCGGCGGCGGCCCGGAAGAACGGTGCGTTCCTGTGTGAATGGGTTGCGAAACACTCCATTTGCGGGGAAACTGGCTGCTCTTTTCTCAACAGGGATCGTCCGGGCTGTGAGGAAAGCGGGCCAGAAATAGCTCCTGTGGCTTGTACTCCCGCTACGGCAGTCTGGTCGCTCAGTGGGTGAACCGCGCGGCGCGGCAGCAGGTGCTGTTCGTTCAGAATGGGTTCTAAATACGGCACTCTTGCTGGAGAGGCCGGGCGCACACAACAAAGCGCACACAGGATCTATCTGCGTGCGCTCCGGATTCGTATGACTGTCGGGGTAAGTGGCTTAGTAGCGAGAGCTGCGAGGTCGGCTGCCGCGACGATCTGAGCCGGGACCACCATGACCACCTCGCCCGCCAGACGGGCGCTCCTCCGGTATGCGGTAGCCCTCGGGATAGAGCACCACGAAACGCCGCGGCCCCTCGCCGGAGCTCGCTGTCTGCAAGCCCGATTCCTTTAGGAAAAGGTGCAGCATCCGCCGCTCGCGCGAGTTCATGGGAGCAAAGCTGTAGGGCTGGCCGGTCTCCCCCACGCTGCCGATAGCCGTGTCTGCCGTGCTGCGGAGCGCACGGGCACGTTCTGCCTTGAAGCCCAGGGCGTCGAAGGAGACGCGATCGTGCTCCTCCGGGTCCAGATCCAGCATCTTGGCCGCAATGTGCTCTAGCGCCCGCAGCACCTCGCCGTCGCGCTCCAGCAGCAGCCCGGCATCGGGCCCCTTGCATTCGACATAGATGTCCCGTCGTTCAAAGCCGTCCGGATCCACGGCTCCTGCACCAGCAGTGATCCGGAAGCGCAGCCGCATGCCACCCGTGGTGGTCAGCAGCCTCATGAACTGGGCGATGGTTTCGGCAGCCTGCGCCAGGTCTTGCATGGGGTCCTCGGCTCAAAGAAAAAGCATCAGTGAAGCAAAAGCAGCCCCTCGAGAGGGCTGCTTTCAGTGTACCTGCCCGTTACCGCCGGGCCTGAATGGTTCGTCCACCGCCAGAGGTAACCTGCTTATTCTTCGCACGCTCTAATTGCGCCGCCCGCATATCGCGGCCCAGGGAGGTGCGATTCATGACCTGCTGCTGAATGATCATGATCAGGTTGCCGACATTCCAGTAGAGCGCCAGCCCGGACGCATAGTTCCAGGTCATGTACCCCGAAAACGCCGGCATCATGAAGGCCATCATGCGCTGCTGCTGCGGATCCTGCCCCGGCATGGGCGTGAAGTACTGCACGGCAAAGGACGTCAGCACCATTACGATCGGCAGGATGTGGTACGGGTCAGCCGAGGACAGATCAGGCAGCCACCAGAAGTGCGCCTGCCGCAACTCCACGACCTTGGTCATCATGGTGAAGAAGGCAAACAGCAAGGGCAGCTGCACCAGGGTCGGGATACATCCGCCCAACACGCTGACGCCCTGCTCCTTCTGGTAGGCCATGATCTCCTGGTTCATGGTGGCAGCCTTGCCATCCGTTGGGCCCGGATTGCCGTGCTTCTTCTTGATTGCGTCAATCTGCGGCTGGATGCGCTGCATCTTCAGGGCCGCCCGCATGGACTGCACGCGTAGTGGCAGCAGCACCAGGTTGATCAGCAGCGTAAACAGGATGATCGCCCAACCCCAATTGCGCACGATGTGGGCATAGGTGAACTGAAGGCCCAGAAACAGGCCCTTGCCGATCGGTCCCCAGAAGCCGAAATCCAACAACGGCTCTAGGCTGCGGCCGGTGGTGGAACTGATCGACTTCAATACCTCGATGCGCTTCGGTCCGACGAAAAGCCGTGTCTGCACATGGCCGGAGCGGTCACCCACCGCGGCCCCGAGCACCGGTACCAGGATGGGCTTGCCCTTGGCCGGCACACCTTGTGCCCCGCTGCGCTGTGCCTTGTTGACGTCGATCTCATTGCGCAGTGTGACCAGCGTCGCGTCAGCCGGGCGATCCGGCAGAAAGGCTACCCCGAAGTACTGATCGGCCGTCCCTGCCCAGTCAAAGGGACCGTTCAGCGTCGCGCCTCCCACGACCTTCTTGAAGGCAGTGTGGTCGTCCTTGCCGCCGGTCATCGTGTCAATCGTCGCGCCGGCATAGGCCTGCGCCGTTTCCATATCGCCCAGCCCTGCGGGCCAGGCCACTGTTGCCGCGACAGGCACGCCGTTGCGCAGCACCTGCGTGTCCGCGTGAACAACGTAATCCGCGGCAAAGGTGAATGTCTTCACGACCTTCAGGTCGCCTGCCTGGTAGTTGAACGTAAGGCTTGCAGGCGACTGCAGCGACCCAGTCGCCGAGGGCACGAACAGCGCCTGGTTTAAGCCACGTGTCATCGCCGCATCGTAGGTGTACAGCGACAGCGGATAACCATAGAGCCGGGCCGCACCCTGATGCACCAGATCCAGCGGCTGCCCCTCGTTGTCCTTATAGCGTTTCAGGATCCAGGAGGTCGCCTCCCCGCCGCGGTTTGAGAAGGTGATCCTGTACAGCTCATTCTCCACGACCGTGGTGCTCTCACTGGTTGCCAGCACACTCTGCGCCGTAGCCTGGCCAGGCAACCCAGGCGCTAGCCCCGCAGCTGCTGCCGTGTTGTCCACCCCTGGATTGGGGGTTGCCGGTGCGGTCACGGCTGCCGGCGCACTCGGCTCCGCGGTCTGCGGGTTGTGGCGAGAGCGCCAGTATTGGAGCCCAAACAGGACACCCATCATCACGAACAACATCAGGAGAAACGCGCGGTTATCCTGGCTGCCACTTCCGGCGCCGGGTCCTGCGTTGGGATTACGAATCTCTGGCAAGGTGGTTCCTATCTTGGATGGCCTGCGCAAACTGAGGAAAAACCCGCAGGAACGCTTTCCTCATGGTAAACGTTGCCGCCCCCGCTTCGGTTCCATGGCTCTTTTATGGGACAGGGTCCGCGCCACCTCGCCCAAACGGATGGCACCGCCCAATGCGGCGCAGAGCCAGCCACCCACCGCGCAGCCATCCGTGGCGAACCACGGCAACATAGGCGTACTCACTGCAGGTAGGCAGGTATTTGCACCCCGACAGGGCAAAAGTATGTAGAGCGGGGGAAAGAACGTTCTTGTACGCTCGCAGCAAAAAGGCCGCAGGGACCTCGCGCCACTTCGTCGCCTCAGAGATGGTTGCCGCATTCTCTCCCGCCACCATCAACTCCTGAGGGAGCTGCCGTGGTCGGCGATCGGTGTGACGGTAACTTTGCCGGCTTTGGCTCGAACCGAACGGAAGATCTGAACGACCTCACGTTCCAGGCCGGCGAAGTCCGCCTCAAGAACAGTGCGCTTGGGATGGAGAACCACATCGACCGGCAGGTCGCCGAGATGGGGCAGCGCCGCGCGCACGATTTCGCGCAGACGACGCTTGATGCGATTGCGATCAACAGCTTTACCCAACGCCTTGGGCACGGTGAGACCCACACGTGGACCGGTCGTCACGCTACGCACCGCGGCCTGCGACCCAGGCTCTCGAAGAGAGCTGAAGTACGCGATCTGCTTTGCCCACTGCTTGCGCCCGCTCTTATACACCCGCTGATACTCCGGGTGCTTGCGCAAGCGATGCTGTGTGGAAGGCGTCATCGGGAGACCATGGAGAGCGACAGGGATGTGGCGCTATGCGCCGAGTTGCTCTTGAAGGCTGCGGGTCATGGACGTCTGCTCGTCGCCGGTGTGCTGCGTCGTCACGCTCTCGATTAGAGCCAGCCATGTCTCTTCGGTGGCGGAGGTGTTGTGTCGCACGCCACGCGGCACAACAAAGAACTCGCCCGGGTGGAGGAGCACATCACCACCATCCTCGGGGGCACGGCCGATACGCAGAGCGCCACGGAGCACAAGAAACATCTCATCTTCGTGCGTATGGGCGTGCCAGGGAAACTCGCCCTGTACACGGACTGCCTTGATGAACTGATCATTGACGCGGCCCACAACCCGGGGGCACCAAAGTTCAGGGAGAGCCTCACATGCAGCCGTGAGTGATACAGGCTCTTGCATGGAACGCTCTCCCTGGGGTTGTGACCTGAAGTTGTAGACGAAGCTAGTCGCGGAAGCCAGGCGACACGGCAATCTTGTGGCGGCCCTTTGCACGGCGGCGGTTCAGAACTGCGGCACCGGCCTTGGTCTTCATACGGGTAAGAAAGCCGTGAACCTTGCTGCGACGGCGGCGATTGGGCTGAAAAGTACGCTTGGGCATGTGTCTTTGTCCTGGTGTGCTTCTGGATCTTGAGTCTGCCGCAGCGCGTTGCCCTTGGCAGGCATCAGGGCCGGGTCACGCAGACGTCGCGGACCTGCTCGGCAGCAATTCCTGAGTATAGCCGAGCTGAGGAAAACAGGCAATGATTATGGGCTTCCGTGATCAAGAAGCCGCTCGCTTTCGTATGGGTCAAGAGCAACCAAAAGTGAGTTTCACCATGGGTGGTGCAAGCGTAAGAAATTGCGATGAGAGCACTCCGAGAGCCTGCTTTCCGCGTGCTACTATCGACTCCGTTCCGACAAATGGTGGCTCACGGATGCAAACCCCGGCCGCCTTCCTGCTCCACTCTCTCTGCCGTATCGACGGCTGAGCTCAAGCAAAACGGTGATTCGCAGCAGCACCACCCTTGCGTGCTGCACGGTCCACTGCGCCCAATTGCAGGTCTCTTTTTTTGACCGACGCCGGGCTCGAACATGAAACGTCACGACACGAAGGAAGCCGCACGCGATGTCATTTGTCCCGGTCCCAACCGCCGTTCTGAATCAGTGGGTGCGCATCCTTGGTGCGCTGGAGAAGAAGGTCAAACGGCAGAGCTTCGAGACCTGGCTGAAGCCAACTCGCTTTTCCCATATCGAGGGCCGCGTGTTGTATGTCCGCGTCCCCTCAGCCGATTTCGAGACCATCGGCGATCGCTACGGCGACCACATCCATGAAGCGATCGACCAGTTAGGCCTGGAGATCGACGAAGTCACCTTCCAGGCACCTCCGGCCGAGCCCACCGCCGCGCGTGTCCGGGAGGACGGTGGCTTTGCGCCGCAGCCTACCCACTCCGCCAACGCGCCCCGCTCGCAACGGCCCCTGCCCGCAGCACCCAATGCCCCAGGCCCGGAACAGAGCCGCTTTGACTGGAGCAGCGCAGCGCAGCTGAATCCTCGCTATCAGTTCGATTCCTTCGTTATCGGCTCCGGCAACCAGTTTGCCAACGCGGCAGCACAGGCTGTCGCGGAGCGTCCCTCGCGCATGTACAACCCACTCTTCGTCTATGGCGGCGTGGGGCTGGGCAAAACCCATCTCATGCATGCGATCGGCCACGGCGTGAAGTCGAGGCTCCCGCACGCGGCCATCACCTACATCACCGGTGAAGCCTTTACCAACGAGATGATTAACTGCGTGCGACATGATCGCATCACCAGCTTCCGTGATCGCTTCCGCTCCGCCGACGTTCTGCTGATTGATGACATCCAGTTCCTGGCCAGCAAGGAGCGCACGCAGGAAGAGTTCTTTCACACCTTCAATACGCTGCACGAAAGCAACAAGCAGGTTGTGATCGCGAGCGATCGGCCTCCCAAGGAGCTCAACGGCTTTGAAGACCGCCTGCGTTCGCGCTTCGAGTGGGGCCTGGTCGTGGACGTGCAACCGCCCGATCTTGAGACCAAGGTAGCGATCCTGCAACGCAAGGCCGAGCTCGAAAACACGCAGCTACCGGTGGATGTGGCGCTGTTCATCGCGGGCAACGTACGCACCAATGTGCGCGAGCTGGAAGGCGCCCTGGTGCGACTGATGGCATGGTGTGGCCTCCATGGCACGGAGATCTCGCTCCCCACGGCGCAACTCTGCCTTAAGCAGTTCATTGACACGCAGGTTCGCAAGATCACCATCGAGTCGATTCAGCGCGCGGTGGCCGAGCAGTTTGGCATGCGCGTCACCGAGCTGAAGCAGAAAAACAACTCGCGCCAGATTGTTGTGCCGCGTCAGATCGCTATGTACCTGGCCAAGCAGATGACAGAGGCGTCGCTGCCCGAAATCGGTCGCCAGTTCGGCGGTAAACACCACACCACGGTGATGCATTCGATCTCAAAAATTGACGAGCAGAAGCGTCATGACAAGGACCTTGCTCGCACCCTGGGTAAGCTGCAGGAAACGCTGAGTTGACACGGTCCACACCTACTTTCCGGCGACACGCCCTGTTCATCGATCGGCTGTAGCATAGTGCAGTGAACGAGCGGCGTTGGGTGTTGTTGATAGCGGGTGAGTTGGGCGGGACGGAATCAGTTTCCGATCGTGCCATGGAGCGTTTGGTAAACGCCATCAAAGATGAAGGGTACGAGGTGGTTCGTACCTCCACTCCGGAAGACGGGCTGGCACTCGTAACCTCCGACCCCTCCTATAGCGCCATCCTCCTGGATTGGGATCTTGAAGGGGACAATCAGTTTGCCGAGCATGCCGCGCTGCAGATCCTGCGTGCCGTGCGTCAACGGAACAAAAAGGTCCCGGTCTTTCTGATTGCGGATCGCACCCTGGTCAGCGAGCTTCCGTTGGAAGTCGTCCGCCAGGTGCATGAGTACATCCATCTCTTCGGCGACACGCCGGCGTTTATCGCCAACCGCGTGGACTTCGCCGTGGAGCGCTACCACGAAGCGCTATTGCCGCCGTACTTCCGCGAGCTGCAGAAGTACACCGACCAGGGCGCGTACTCCTGGGACGCGCCCGGCCACATGGGCGGCGTGGCGTTCCTGAAGCACCCGATCGGCATGGAGTTCCATCGCTTCTTCGGCGAGAATCTACTGCGCGCCGATCTCGGCATTTCCACGGCACCGTTGGGTTCGTGGCTCGATCACATTGGCCCCCCGGGCGACTCCGAGCGCAACGCGGCGCGCATCTTTGGTGCGGACTGGACGTTCTATGTCCTGGGTGGCTCGTCGACCTCCAACCAGATTGTCGGCCATGGCGTAATCGCGAACGATGACATCGTGCTCGCCGATGCGAACTGTCATAAGTCAATCGCACACGTGCTGACTGTCACTGGCGCGCGACCGGTGTACTTCAAGCCAACGCGCAATGGCTACGGCATGATCGGCTTGGTGCCGTTTCGGCGGTTCAGTCCCGAGTCAGTGAAAGAGCTGATCGATCGCTGCCCTTTCACGCCGGGTGCCACCTCCCGCAATCCAAGCTACGCGGTCGTGACGAACTCGACATACGACGGTCTGTGTTACGACGTGAACAAGGTCGTGGAGCAGCTCGCAAAAAGCGTACCGCGCATCCATTTCGACGAGGCCTGGTATGCCTATGCGAAATTCCACGAGCTGTACGAGGGACGCTTCGCCATGGGTGTTCCGGACGAGATGCCCAACCGTCCGGCCATCTTCGCCGTGCAGTCCACGCACAAGATGCTCGCGGCCTTCTCGATGGGCTCCATGGTCCATGTAAAGCTGAGCGACCGCGCGCCGCTGGACTTCGACCAGTTCAACGAAGCGTTCATGATGCATGGCACCACCTCGCCGTTCTATCCATTGATCGCCTCACTCGACGTAGCGGCGGCCATGATGGATGAACCCGCAGGCCACACGTTGATGGAAGAGACCATCGGCGATGCGGTCAGCTTCCGCAAGGCCATGTCATCGGTCGCGCATCGCCTGCGCGAAGCAGAGTCCAATGGCGATGGATGGTTCTTCCGGCTCTATCAGCCGGAGCAGGTCACCGACCCCGTGACGCGCCAGCGATTTGTCATTGAGGAAGCTCCCGACAAGCTGCTGATCTCCACGCCAAGCTGCTGGACGCTCAAGCCCGGGGACAGCTGGCACGGTTTCGAGGATGCGGACGTAGCGGACGAGTACTGCATGCTGGATCCGACCAAGGTCACCATTCTCATGCCCGGCCAGAATGCGCAGGGAGTTATCGAGGAATGGGGCATTCCGGCAGCCATTCTCGTCGAGTTTCTTGACGGCCGCCGTGTGGAGATCGCCCGCAATGGCGATTACACCGTGCTGGTGCTGTTCTCGGTAGGAACCAGCAAAGGCAAGTGGGGTGCGCTGCTTGAAAATCTTTTCGAGTTCAAGCGACTCTATGACACCGACGCGGACCTGACCGAAGCTATGCCCGAGCTCGTGCAGCGGTTTCCCGCCCGCTACCGTAAGCAAACATTGCGGGAGCTCTCGGACGAGATGCATTCAGCCATGATCGAGATGAATCTTGCCGGGCTGGTCAATGCCTCATGCGATGAAGACTTTGATCCGGTGCTGACACCGGCGCAGGCTTATCAGAAGCTGGTGCGCGGTGAGACAGAGAAGATTCCGTTTGAGCAGATGGCAGGGCGCATCGCTCCCGTGATGCTGGTGCCGTATCCGCCGGGCATTCCCATGAGCATGCCCGGGGAGCGGCTGGGTGACTCCAATAGCCCGGTGATGAAGCTCATCATCGCTATGGAGGACTTCGGGCGGCGCTTTCCTGGCTTCGAACGCGAAACACACGGCGTGGAGACCGACGCAGAAGGCAAGTACTGGATGCGTGCCGTCATTGAGACCGACGAACAGCGCGCCCATCCTCAGGCCCCACCGCAGGTGCTGGCGCCGGAGGACAGGCAGACAATGCCGACCAAGCCCATCCGGCGCTCTACGGAATAAGCATGCAGGTAGGCAGGATCGTGCTACGAAACCAGCACGATCTTGCCTATGCCACCCTTTTCAGCCATGGCCTGCGCCTCACCAGCGTCCTTCAGCGGCATGGTGCGTTCCAGGGGAATCACAAGGCGTCCATCACGTACAGCCTCTCCGTAGTGGGTGACGGTTTCGGGAAGTGGCTTGGCCATGATGGCATTCACGCGCACCAGCGGGTGCAGCGCAGCATCCTGCGGCGGCCCAAGCACACTGCCGTAGATGCCGCCGGGCCTGATCTTTGCCAGCAGTTTGGGCGCGAGCTTGCCACCCACGGTGTCCGCAATGCCATCCAGCAAACCGATGCGCGCCAGCTCATGGTCGTCGTCGATGTCAATCGCAGCTACAGCACCCAGCGCCTTGGCCTCGTCCATTTGCTTCTTGCGTACGCCGGCGATCACCTTCGCGCCGATCTCGAGTGCGGCAAACATCGCGCAGCGGCCAACACTGCCTGTTGCGCCGGTGAGCAGGATGGTTTGGCCCGCCTGCACTTCGGTTGCAACACGAATCAACTGATCGCCCGTGAGAGAGACAAGGGGCACCATTCCAGCGGCAACCATGTCCAGCCCTGCGGGTATGTGCGCCAGCTCTGAGGCGTTCACCACGCAGAGCTCGGCATAGGTTTTGTGAGCCAGCGTAAAGACCTTGTCGCCCTCGGTGAAGCCTGTGACGCCTTCGCCTAGACACTCGACAATCCCTGCCACGTCGCGTCCCAGAATGCCGGGAAACTCCACGGGAAAGCGTTCTTTGGCTTCGCCGGATCGCATCTTCCAGTCCACGGGATTGACGCTGGCCGCAAGTACCCGGACGCGTACCTCTCCAGGACCCGGCTGTGGGTCGGGAAAGTCCTCAAACTTCAGCTTGGATGGGCTTCCGTACTCATGCAACACTGCAGCTTTCATTGATCGATCACCTCGCGCACCGTTGGATGCAGTCGCAGAGACCTGCGCAAGGACATGTTCTTCCCCATGCGTCCCGCATCTGATTCTCAGGGGAGCACGACACATGGATCTCATCACGCCGAATGGCCGGATCGGCACGCCGCACTGGCGAGTCGAGGGTGTTGCGAAGGTCACCGGAAAGGCGCTCTACGGGGCCGACCAACAACCTTCTCTGGGCACTGAGAGCAGGGCGCGCCAGTCAGCAGGGGAGCCCGTGCTGGAGCATGTGACGACGCAGCCGATTGCGCATGCTGTTGCGCTTACATCACCCATCGCGCTTGGGCGCATCTTGCGGCTGGACGATGCGGCTGCCCGTGCCATTCCGGGCGTGCTGAAGATCCTCACCTATCGCAACATCGGCAAGCGCATCAAGGCTGGCAAACCTCTCCTGGAGAAGGGGTACATGTCGCAAGCGGTGGCGCCGCTAGCTGATGACCGCATTCACTTCGCCGACCAAATCGTAGCTATGGTGATCGCAGAGTCAGCGGAGATTGCAGAGCAGGCTGCGGCTGCTGTGGACATTGCCTACGTCGTCGAGGAGCCGTCGGGCACGTTCGACAGTCCCACGGCCAAGATCGTCAAGCCGAAGTCGCTGGGTGAAACCGAACTGAAGTCCGGCGATGTCGAGAAGGCCCTCAGCGAGGCGGCAGTGACGCTGGACCTTTGGTACGAGACGCCGCCGCAGCACCACAATGCCATGGAGCTGTTCCAGACGACGTGCGCCTGGCGTTCCAGTGCGGACGGAGCGGAGCAGCTGTATGTATGGGAGTCTACACAGAACACGAAAGGCTTCCAGTATGGGCTCGCCGAGCAGCTTGGGCTGAAGCCTGCACAGGTCCGCATCCTCAGCCCGTTCATCGGGGGAGCGTTTGGGTCCAAGGGAGAGCTGGGGCAATTCACAGCCCTGATTGCCTTTGCGGCGCGCCAGCTGGGGCGGCCGGTGAAGTATGTGGCGAGCCGGCGGCAGTGCTTCTCGCTACGCACCTTCAGGGCGGAGACGCGGCACCATATCAAGCTGGGTGCAGATGCCACGGGCAAGCTGCTGGGTCTGGATCATGAGAGCTGGGAGTTGACCAGCAGGACCGAGAAGTTCGCTACCGCTGGTTCGGATTCCACGTCGCGGCTCTACGGCATACCGAACGTGCGCACGCTGGTGCACAACGTGGAGACGGATCGCCAGGCGCCTGGGTTTATGCGAGCTCCGCCGGAGATGCCGTACCTGTTTGCCATGGAGTCGGCGATGGATGAGCTCAGTTATGCGCTTGAGCTCGATCCGGTGGAGCTGCGGCGCAGGAACGATACTCTTGTGGAGCTTGCAACGAAGCGCCCTTACACTTCGCGTTCGCTGCTGCGGTGTATTGAGCGCGGGGTGGAGCTGTTTGGGTGGGACAAGCGCAATCCGGCTCCTCGGTCGATGGGGGACGGGGACAACCTGATTGGATGGGGCTATGCGACTGCGTTTTATCCTACGCAGCAGGGCCCGGCTCACTGCCGGATCACGCTGGAGGCTGCCCTTGACGGTCAAGTGTGCGCTGTAGTCGAGGTAGGCACGCACGAGATTGGTACCGGGATCCGAACCGTGGTGGCGCTGACCGTGGCGGACCTGCTGGGCTTGCCAACCGAGGCCGTGGAGGTGCGGATTGGTGACTCGGAGCTGCCACCAGCGCCGCTGTCCGCGGGCTCGAACTCTACAGCGACGATCTGTAATGTGCTGGGTAAGTGCTGCGAGGAGATCCGGGGGAAGCTGGTCAAGGCTGCGTCTGGAGACAAGCATAGCCCGCTGCATCGGTGCGACCCGAAGCTGATCCGGCTAATTGGTGGCCAGGCTGTGTTCACCCATGATCCTCAGGCTTCGAGTGCGGCACATGGTGCTGCGGAGCCTTTGGGGCTTGCCCTGCGGCGGGTTACGCGCGGCACACCGTTGGTGCAGAATACGACGCATACACCGCACGGGTTGCCGCCGGTGCTTGGTCCGGCGCTGGTGAGCAAGGGCAAGGCGGTGATGACGGGTGGAGCGAACCTGAAGGATCGCATGCAGTTCGCGCACGGCGCGCATTTTGTGGAGGTAAGCGTGTCGCGTGCGACGGGTGAGGTGCGGGTGCCGCGGATGGTGGGTGTGTTTGCCGGCGGACGCATCATGAACCCGCGGACAGCGTATGCGCAGCTGCAGGGCGGGCAAGTGTGGGGGCTGAGCTCTGCGCTGCATGAAGCTACGGAGCTCGATCCGCTGCTGGCACGCTACTGCAATGCTGACCTGGCCGAGTATCACCTGCCCGTGGCGCGGGATATCTGCGATGTGACCACCGTGATGGTGGAAGAGGAAGATACGATCGTCAATCCGCTGGGGATCAAAGGCATTGGGGAGCTTGGGACGACGGGCATGGCCGCGGCGGTAGCCAACGCGGTGTACCACGCGACCGGGGTGCGGATTCGCGAGCTGCCTATCCGGCTGGATAAGGTGCTGCCCGGTCTCCCAGGCTAGGGGCGTCCCCCCCCCCCGCTACTTTCGTGCAAAGTATTCACGAGATTAGACTTAGGCTCGTACCAGGGCGTGCTCTGCGGGGATCGCGTTGTCTGGATATTGCGAGTGCCGACTCAAACAAGAGTAACGAATGCGATGTATATAACGTGCAGCTAACAATAAAAAAGCAGCCCCGTTTTACGGGGCTGCCAAGCGGTACAGGGAAGCAAGCTACTGTGTAGCGAAAGTGGTTGTGCTCCAGAGCGCGGTGGAGCCGCTGAGCGTTGAAGTTCCCCAGAGAGCGGTGGAACTGGACGGTGTGGACCGGCCCCAGAGTGCAGTGGACCCGTCCATGGTGGAGGAACCCCAGAGTGCCGCCGCAGCGTCCGGAGTAGCCCGGCCCCAAAGGGCGGTTGATCCCCAGAGTGCGGTGTAGGCCTGTGGGTCGTCCCTGCCCCAGAGCGCGGTCGAGGCCTGGGTAGCGTCCCGACCCCACAGAGCCGTGCTGCCGCCAACGAATGCGTTGGTGCCGTATACGTTGGAGGCTCCCCAAAGCGCTGTTCTGCCCCAGAGTGCGGTGCTGTCCGTTACGAGTCCAACAGTTCCGCTGTTTGGGTCATAGGACGCGATGGGAGACATGGCCGTGCCCGTTGGAAAAACCGTGGTCTTGGCGTTCTTGACGGCCGCAGCGATGTCGAGATACCCGGCACCCACCGTGAAGACATCGTTATGGGCTGTGTAGGTGTTGCCAGCATCCGTGACGACGCTGGTTTGTGGCAGGACCGCTTTGTTCGCGTTCTCCATCAGCAGAGCTTTTACCTGATCAGGCGTGAGAGCAGGATTCGCGTTAAGAAGCAGAGCCACCGCGCCGCTGGCCACACCTGTTGCCATGCTGGTACCACTGAGCGGCATGTAGTCAGGCGAGCTTTGGGTGAGGAGTTTTCCGCCGAGCACGTAAAAGCTCATGGGTGTAAAGAACGAGGGATTGTTCTGTTGCAGGGAGCTATTCGCAGCGTGCAGGCTGGTAACCAGATTTCCGGGTGCAACGATATCCGGCTTGGAAACCTGGTCAATGAAAGATGGGCCTTTTGAGCTGTAGCTTGCCATCGCGTCATCCGTGTTGGCTGGCGTACCCATGGTGCGAACAGCGCCAACCGTAAGGACATAAGGATCGTTGCCAGGGGCTTCGATGGTGCCATAGCCCTCGGTGTTCAGGGCCAGATCGCGGCCGGCATTGCCTGCGGCGGCAACGACCACGATGCCGGCCTTCCAGGCGAGCTCAACTTCCTGGCAGAGTGGATCAAGGGCATAGCTTTCAAAGACCGGGCGGCCCAGAGAGAGATTGATGACGCGGATGTTGTAGGTCTTCTTCAGCGCGATCGCTGTGTCGATTGCCTGGATGACCGCGGTGTCCGTGCCCTGACCGTTGGCGTCAAGAACCTTCAGATTGAGGAGACTGACTGTGGGTGCGATGCCATAGAAGGTACGGGTGAACTGTAGACCGTAGGAAGCCGTACCGTTTCCACCAATCAGACCGGCGACGTGGGTTCCATGCCCAAAGGCGTCACTGGTGTCCTTAAGCGCGCCAGGAACGAAGCTCTGGTTATAGACGACGCGCCCGTTGGCGCCCGGACCAAAGGGAATCGAGGGTCCGCCAAGGATGGCGGCCGTGGGTGTAATCAAGGCCAGCGTCTGGGCCGACACAGCCTGCAGATCACGGACACCATTGATGCCGCTATCGATGACGGCTACCCCGATGTTTGAGCCGTAGTAGCCCGAAGCCCACACCGCCGGTGCATTGATGGGTTCTGCCGTGTACTCCGCACTGGTTGCGACGCTGGACGTGGCCGTTGCAGCCCCATGCGTGACCAGCGTGCGATCAGGGCTGATGTACCGGATGTTGGTGTCAGCACTTAGTGTCTGCAGTGCCGAGGAAGGCAGCGTGAGTTGGAGGGCGTTGATGCCCTTTAAGACGACCGGCGTGCTGCCGCCCAAAGAAGTCAGCTGCTGCAATTCAGCCGATGTCGGGGGTGACGCGTACTGGATGATGACGGAGGTGGTGCTGGCCGCGGGGCTGGCCAGATCTGGGGATATCTTGGGGGGCTTCGACGGAAGGTTAGGGAAGGTTGCGGCCGAAGCAGCAACACTCACGCTGGCGGACACGCCACAGGATAGGAGAAACTTACGAACCGTTAAAACCGGGAGCATAGCAGTGCCTCAAAGGAGTAGGTGGAGCAAGTCAATGCCGATCTGAATCTCTTAGTGGTACGTAAGTTACTGATCTAAGTGACCTTCGATGCGTATGTGCTTCTTTGACCAAAGCGACTGTAGCTCGGTTTTGTCGGGTGCGAATCACACTGATGGGTGAGGGTTGCCGCCTCCTTGTGTTAGTCACGTGACGGTAGTCATGGGAACCGTGTGAAGTTGCTGCAGTCTGTGAGACCTGCAACCAGAAGTTGTAGAACCGCTCGCTGCCTTGCACAGAGAGAGGACCCTGCGAGCGTGCTGCAAGGTTGACAAATAAGTAACGTGCATGGAGCAACACATGGACGGGGTACCTGCACCTTATGACAAGAACGCGCTGTGTGCTTGCAGGTATCGATCCGCAGAGCAACAGTGAGCTGTCCGGCGGACGATCAGCCGTAACCCCCTTGAAGAGCCAGCTACTATAAGCCGCTGCGATGTGGATCTTTCCCATGCCATCAAGCGCGTGATCTGTTGCTGTGCTCGGGAGAACCTTAATGGCAGTGGACGAAATTACCCGATATATCTGTCTTTTTCACGATGCGAAGCGTGCCCATGCTGTCGTCAGCGCCCTGGAGGCGTCCGGCGTGGCCCCCGGAAGCGTAACTACCCTGGACGGCAACAACGAGGCGCGCAGCGACAAGGCCTCTCTTACCGAACTGGGCGTGCCGGAGCGGGATGTTCGTCACCTGCAGGATGGTCTGCAGCAGGGCGGCGTGGTTGTTTCCCTGCTGGCTCCAGAGAGCCGCAGCGATGAGATTGAGCGCATCTTTCATAAGTTCAGCGCCGCGAAGATTGACGAGACGGACCTGCAGAGTGCCGAACCCGTGGCTGCTGCGCTTGCCACTGCGCCGCTGGCCACAAAGCCCGCAGCGACTGAGGATGTCGGGAACATGGTCATTCCTGTTGCAGAAGAGACGCTTGTGGTGGGTAAGCGTGAGGTAGAGCGGGGTGGCGTTCGGGTGTTCCGGCGCACTGTGGAAGAGCCAGTCAGCGAGAGTGTAAGCCTGCATGATGAGCGCGTTGTGCTGGAGCACCGCAGCGTGGATCGCCCCGCAACCGACGCCGATGTGCGTGCGGGATCGCAAGAGTTTGAGTTGATCGAGACGACCGAAGTGCCCGTAGTCGAGAAGACATCGCGAGTGGTGGAAGAGGTTCGCGTAGGCAAAGTGGAGTCGGATCGGACCGAGGTCATTCGGGACTCCGTGCGGCACACCGAGGTTGACGTGGAGTCGATCGACGGCAAAGAAACGCTGCCTGAAAACTTCCGCAAATAACCAGGCTTGGCCTGTATGGCATGGATTGTCGCTTACGCGATGTGTCTGCGCCGTCCCCTGACGCGATGTCAGCGTCTCACAGCACTTTAGAAGTACCACCCGCGGGATGCGGTTGAGGACAAACGATGGCTACGGAACGAGTAAAGGTATACGAAGACGGCAAACGCGGTGGGCTCCCGGTCTGGGCCTGGTTGTTGCCGCTGTTGCTGGTCCTGGCGTTGCTGGCATGGTATCTACTGCACCGCACGCATAACGATGCCGCCACGCCGGTGGTAGCTCCGGTCACTGCCGCGGCGCCTGCAAGCACAACCGGTATGCCGGATATTGGGGCCGTGCACTTCGCGACGGACAGCGCGGAGTTGACGCCTGAGAACCAAGCGACCCTGTCGCGTGCCGCTGACTACATGAAGCAGCACCCTGAGGCACATATCCGGCTTGAAGGCTATACGGATGCGACAGGGACAACACCACACAACGCCACGCTATCTGAGCGGCGCAGCATGGCTGTTGCGCAGTTTCTGAAGGGCCAGGGTGTGGATGGATCCAGGCTCACGGGGCAGGGCTTTGGCCCGCAGAACCCGGTGGATACCAACGCGACGTCGACCGGCAAGGCCGACAACCGGCGCGTGGAGTTGTTCCAACAGAATTAGGTTTCGCTCCTTCGTGGGCGGAGCACGTTGCTCCGCCCAAGCACTTCATCTGATTCATCACTTTCATCACTGGAAACGCGAGACAGATTATGCAGACAGTTGTCGGACTTTATAAAACGGTAAGCGAAGCGAACAAGGTAAAGCAGGCCCTTCTGGACCAGGGCTACAACGGCGGCGACGTGACCGTGATCGACCAGAGCGAGAGCGGGTCCCCTGCGGGTTACGAGGGTACCGGCGACAGCGGTGACTCTGTTGGCGGAAAGATCAAGCATTTCTTTGAGGGCCTGACCGGCCACGATGAGCACACGCATACCGCGTACTCGCAGGGCGTGAGTGGCGGTGGCGCCCTGGTTGCGGTGAATGCTTCAGAGGGTGAGGTGGATCGTGCGGCTGATCTCCTGCAGCAGCATGGCGCTTCAGACATCGAAGGCGGCAGCAGCTATGGCTCGAACAACTATGGCTCGAGCAGCCAGGACAGCCTGGCCACCACGGGCACGGATCGTCGCGAGACGGCGAATGTTACGGGCGAGCAGGTTATTCCGGTTGTTCAGGAAGAGCTGGTTGTCGGCAAGCGTCAGGTAGAGCGTGGCGGTGTGCGGGTGTACTCGCGCGTTGTGAGCGAGAACGTGAGCGAGAATGTCAGCCTGCATGATGAGCGCGTCGTGCTCGATCGGCATGCTGTAAACCGTCCGGCGACTGAAGCTGACTTTGTGGATGCGGGTCCGATTGAAGTGCGCGCCATGGGTGAAGAGGCCGTTGTGGGCAAGGCCAGCCGTGTGGTGGAAGAGGTTCTGGTTGGCAAGACAGCATCGGATCGCATGGAGACCGTGAAGGACTCCGTACGGCATACCGAGGTTGACGTGGAGCCGGTGACGACCGGTGTGACCAGCGGCACGACGACCACCAATACCAAGTACTAGGACAGCCCATAACAAGGCTGGAGACGGGGTCCGGAGCCTAGCTTCGGGCCCCCTTTTTGTGAGGGAGAGTATGTCCATACTGCAACTGGAAGGCGCTTACGAGAACGAACTCGCGGCGACGGGGGAATTCAACCCGAATGCCCCAAAGACCGCATTGATGCTGCCCTCCGGACAGCGCCTGGTCCTGCCTACGGAGGTGCTGCTGCGTGCGCTGGAAGGCCGGCCTGCTGAGGACGCGGCACTGAGTGTGCCTGTGGCTGAGCCTCTGGCGGCGGTGCAGGAAGAGAAGCTGGCTGCGCCAACACCTGCGGTCGCCGGGGGGGAGCAGGTGATCTCCCTGGTGGCGGAAGCGATGCACGTGGCCAAGGCGCAGGTGGAGACGGGCAGAGTGCGGGTTCGACGCGAGACGGAAGAGCATCTTGAGACGGTGAATGTGCCGCTCACGGACGTTCGCTGGGAGATTGAGCATGTGCCCGTGGAGCAGAAGGTAGCAGCTCAGCCTGAGATCCGGCAGGTGGGCGAGACCATCATCTTTCCGCTGGTGGAAGAGCGGATGGTTGTGACGCGCGAGCTCTGGCTCAAGGAAGAGGTCCACGTGCGTAAGGTGATGAGCACTGTGGAGAAAAGCACGGAGTTCTCACTGAAGCGGGACGTGCTGGTGGAGAGCCGGACGGGCGAGGCCTAGGCCGCTGTCTGACCTGGGGTGCTGCGGGTGGTGGCACGCGCAGCACCTTGCGATTGACGGTCAGGGTTGGGGAGTGAAGTCGCGGATGCTGTCCACGGTTGACTGATCCAGGTGCTGGAGTAGATCCACCAGGAGATCGACGGTGCGGTCGAAATCTCCGCGGTTTACTACTCCGTTATGAGCGTGCGTATATCGCACGGGTGTGACGATGTTCACCGTTGGTGCGCCTGTGCCGGATTCCTGCATCTCGGCGGAGTCATCCCCATAGCCCTGCACGAGATCCAGCTGTAGCGGGATGCTCTTGCGCCTGGCGCTCTCCTGGACGAAGCGGACGAGTTTGCGATTGGGGATGGCGCTGGAGTCGTAGAGGAAGATGCCGGGGCCACCGCCGAGGTGCGCCTGCGTCTCCTCCGCGTGGCCGCCGCCGTCATTGGCGATGCCGCCTTCGAGTGCCAACCCGAGGTCGGGCTTGACGACGTTCGAGGCAGTGCGGGCGCCACGCAGGCCGATCTCCTCCTGGGTGGTGGCTACGAAGAAGATCTGGTTGCCGTGCGGCAGCTTCGCGAGGCGGCGCATGGCTTCGATCAGCACAGCGCAGCCGATGCGGTCGTCCCAGGCCTTTCCGAGGTAGTTCCGCGAGCCGTTGAGCACCTTGAACGGTGCATCCGGAACGACGGGATCGCCGGGGTGAACGCCCATCGCTTCGGCTTCCTCTGGTGTTTTTGCGCCGATGTCGAGGAAGATGCTCTCGCGTGGGATGACTGCAGTGCGCTCGGCGGGCGTGGCGACGTGGATGTCACGAATGCCAGTGACGGCTTCGACGGGGCCTTTGCTACCGAGGATGACCCAACGCTGGTCGACGAGCGCCTGATCGAGCCAGCCACCAAGCATCTGCATGGTGAGCTGGCCGTTGGGAGCGACGCGCCGGATCATGCCACCAAGTTCGTCCATGTGCGCGTCGACCATGATGCGTGGGCCTGTTGTTCCAAGCTGTGCAATCACGGAGCCCATGCCGTCGTACCGCAGAGGCGTGGCAGTGAGCGGCTTCATCTCGGCGACCATGATGGCACGCACGGGATCTTCAAAGCCCGGGGGTCCAGGTGCATCTGCAAGACGTTGCAGGAGTTGGAGCGGAGCATCCGGCTGCTGGGCAGACAAGATGAGGGGGCAGGCAAGCAGACCCAAGGGCAACAAGGCATGGAGAAGAGGGCGCATAGGCGCAGCGTACCATTTACAAAGGGCTTGATGTCCGGGCTCGCGAGGGAGTGACGCGGCATGGCAGTGCGAATTGGGATTCCGGTGCCCACGTTCCGGGACCTGACGTATAACGACAGATTTGGGCAGGAATACGCGAAGGCCGTGCGTCGCGCGGGGGGAGAAGCGTTAGGACTGTCGCTGGATCGAACGACTGCGGGGTGGCAGGCCCTGATCGAGGGTTGCGATGGGTTTCTGCTACCCGGCAGCCCAGCAGATGTCGATCCTGCTCTGTACGGACAGGTGCGTGAATCTGAGACAGCGGAGGGAGACCCAGCGCGGGATGAGTGTGATCTTGCGCTGCTGGAGCACGCCGCCGAGAGTGGAAAGCCGGTGTTGGCAATCTGTTACGGCATGCAACGGATGAACGTATGGAGGGGGGGAACGCTGGTCCAGGACCTGCTGCCCTTGCCGGTGAACCATGCTGCAGGTGCCAGCGTGGCCGTGGCGCACACGGTGGTTGTGCAGGGGCAGAGCCTGCTGGCTGGCTTACTGACCGCGGTCGAAGCACCAGCTGAAGGTGCGTATCGCCGGTTGCCGGTTAACAGCAGCCATCATCAGGCGATTGCGGTGCCAGGAGAGGGTTTCAGTGTGACCGCCCGCTGTAGTCAGGATGGGGTGATCGAGGCAGTGGAGGGTCGCGTGGGGCTTGCGACCATGATCGGTGTGCAGTGGCACCCAGAGCGGAGCGTGGCTTTGTCGTCGGCCTCACTCGCTCTGTTTATATGGTTGATTTCGGCAGCGGAAGACCACCGGATGCACGGAGCGGAGGATACCGATGCCCGCAGTTTCTGATCAGGGGCTTTCGGAAGTCCGGATAGGGGAGCTGCTCGCACCGTACTTGCGGCTTGATGGCGAAGGGGCGAAGACCCCGCCTGCGCTGTTTGGGCAACTTGCGACGTATCTGGATCTGCTGCTTCGCTGGAATGCGCGGACCAACCTGACATCTGTGCGGGATCCAGAGACGATGGTGCGGCGGCATTTTGGAGAAAGCCTGTTTGCGGGTCTCTGTCTGCGGCGAGCGATAGGGGCCCGGAGCGAGGTTCTTGACCTTGGTTCCGGGGCGGGGTTTCCTGGGTTACCTATCCAGCTGCTGTACCCAGAGCTGCGGATGACGCTGGCGGAGTCTCAGGGGAAAAAGGTCGCGTTTCTGCGCGAGGTGGTGCGCAGCCTGGGACTTGACACGCAGGTTTGGTCCGGGAGGGTGGAAGATCTGCCTGCGGAGAAGCTGTTCGACGCAGTAACGTTACGTGCAGTCGATCGAATGGCAGCCATGGTGGAGTTGGGTCGTTCCAGGTTGAGGTCTGGTGGAGCGTTGCTGGAGATGATTGGTGAAGCGAGTGGGGAGGGCCAGGTTTTCTCTGTACCCGAACGCGAGGGGAGCTTTGTAAAGATCAGCCTGCAGGGGTAGACGTGTGTTCCACGTGGAACATTGAGGGGACTGGTCCTTTTAGGGTGGGAGACACGCGGTGACACGAAGATTGAACGACTGTGTTCCACGTGGAACACAGGCCTGTTCGGGAATCCACACGCAAGCTCTGTTAGGCTGAGCCGGTACCTCCATGGCCCCAAGCACCTCCAAGAACAATCCCCGCTCCGCAAAGACTACGCAAACCTCGCGGGTCATTGCTGTTGTGAACCAGAAGGGTGGCGTTGGTAAAACGACCACGGCGCTGAACATCGCCGCTTCTTTCGCGTTGGAGGGCCGATCCACCCTGCTGCTGGACTGTGACCCCCAGGCAAATAGTACAAGTGGGCTGGGCTTTCCTCGTGGCGTTGAGCGGCTTTCCGTCTACGATCTGCTGCTGGGCGAAGCTTCCGCTCAGGACGCGGCAATCGAGACAGCTATCGAGGGGCTATCTCTTGTCCCCGGGACCCGCAATCTTATCGGGGCGAATGTGGAACTGGTCTCCGTGCATCGACGAGAGTTTCGACTTTGGGAGGCCCTTGCGCCCGTTCGCCAGACTTATGATTTCGTCCTGCTCGACTGCCCGCCCGCCCTGGACCTGCTCACGTTAAACGCGCTGGTGGCCGCCGACCGACTGCTTGTGCCCATGCAGGCCGAGTACTTCGCTCTCGAGGGCATCTCCGAGCTGATTTCTACGCTGGACAGCATATCGGCGAGCTTTAACCCGGCGCTGGGGCTGGAAGCGGTGCTGCTGACGATGTATGACGACCGCACAAACCTCTCGCAGCAGGTCCGGGAGAACCTCAGCAGCTTCTTTGGAGAAAAGCTGCTGAAAACCACCATTCCCCGGAACGTGCGGCTGGCAGAGGCGCCGAGCCATGGTCAGCCTGCCGTGACGTATGATCCTCGCTCGCGTGGTGCCGAGGCCTATCGCGAGGTGGCACGCGAGCTGTTGAAGCGCAATGGGTTCCCAGTGAAGCGGGCTGCTTAGCCAGGGACGTTCTAGGCCTGCCGCGAGTGTTGACGGAAATGTCGGGAAGAAAGCCGTTGGGCCAGTAGGCCGCGCCTAGAAGCAAGGGGGGAAGAGACATGCAGGGACAAAGCGGAACAGAGACAAAGCGACGGGCGCTGGGCAAGGGCCTGGAGTCCTTGCTGCCGTCTCGCCTAGCTGCGCCGGTCGCACTGGACGCAAGTGCGGAGGAGCCTTCTACAGGAAAGCCGCTTGAGATTGCCGTCGAGCTGATCGATCGCAATCCCTTTCAAACACGCGCCAGCTTCGATGAGGCTAAGCTGGGCGAGCTGGCAGCCTCGATTGCCGCTTCCGGTGTTGTGCAACCGGTGATTGTTCGTCCCGGTAAGGATGGTCGTTTTACGCTGATCACCGGCGAGCGTCGCTGGCTGGCCAGTAAGCAGGTGGGTAAAGCCACGGTACCTGCGATTATCCGCGAGGTTTCGGACCTGCAGACGATGGAGATGACCGTTGTCGAAAACCTGCAGCGCGCCGACCTGAACGCGATGGAGCAGTCGCGTGCGTATGAGCGGCTGAGCCGCGAGTTCCACCTGACGCAGGAGCAAATGGCCGAGCGGACCGGGAAAGATCGTGCCACAGTTGCCAATTTTCTTCGGCTGCTGAGGCTACCTGACGACGTGCAGCAGCTGGTCGAGGCTGGCCAGTTGAGCTTCGGCCATGGGCGTGCACTGCTGGCACTGCCCACTCCCGAGGCGATTGGAACGGCCGCGCAGCGTGTGATGGCGCTGGGATTGAACGTCCGGGCGACCGAGAGCATGGTGCAGGGACTGTTGCATCCGGAGAGCAAGGCAAAGCCGGAGAAGGCTGTGAAACCGATGGATCCCAATGTGCGGGAGGCGCAGGAGCAGTTGCGCCGTAGCCTGGGACTTCGGGTCTCGATTGAGGACAAGCGCGGGAAGGGCCGCGTGATCATCGAGTACAGCGGTGTCGATGACTTTGATTCCATTTTGAATGCCCTGGGCAAGAGCGTCTGAGGAGGCGTGACCGTGACCGTAGCTGCATGCAAGAAGAACACCTTTAAGTACATGGCGGTCCCGGCTTTGCTCGGATGTGCATCGCTGGCGAATGGACCGATGGGCGCGCAGCAGCCGACCTACAGCCCAGCAGGCGGAAGAACTCTGCTGCGTGCGGGAGCGGTGCTGGACGTGCGTTCCGGCAAAGAGACCTCGGATAGCACCGTGATTGTTCAGGGGGACAAGGTAGTGGGCGTGGCACCGACCCGGACGACACCGGCGCAAGCTGGCGACCACGAGGTGGACCTGCGTGGCATGACCGTGCTGCCGGGGTTGATCGACGTACATGTACACCTGACCGGGACGACGGACTTCGATCCGTACTTCGAGCTCACGATGACACCTGGCAAAGAGGCCATTCTGGGCGTCGAGAACGCGAAGACCACGCTGGAGGCGGGCTTTACGACCGTCCGCAACGTGGGGGCGAATGGGTTCACCGACGTGGCGCTGCGGGATGAGATCAATGACGGGCACGTGCCGGGGCCGCACATGCAGGTTTCCGGGCCGGCGTTGGGGATTACGGGCGGACACATGGATGAAAATCTGCTGCCGTCCCAGTATCACGTCGTCGGCGAGGGGGTCGCTGACGGAATCCCCGCAGTGCAGCATATGGTGCGACAAAACATCAAGTATGGCGCGGATCTGATCAAGATCGGGGCATCCGGCGGTGTGCTGTCGAAGGGTGATGACCCGCAGGCCTCGCAATATACCCGGGAAGAGATGGTGGCGATCGTCGCGGATGCGCATCGCCTGGGGCGCAAGGTCGCGGCGCATGCGCATGGTGCCCAGGCGATACTTTGGGCGACCGAGGCGGGTGTGGACTCGATTGAGCATGGCAGTTACATAGACGATGCGAGCATCAAGGCCATGAAGGCGCATGGAACCTACCTTGTACCCACGAGCTACCTGTACGACTGGTACAAGGAGAACGGCCATCTGCCCGCGCTGTACGCGCAGAAGATGAAGGACACGACAGCGGTGGCGCGGGCGAATCATAAGCGAGCGATTGCGGCCGGCGTGAAGGTGGCGCTGGGAACCGATGCGGCAGTGTATCCGCATGGGCTGAACGCGCATGAGCTCGAGGTCTATGTGCGGGAGTACGGCATGACACCGCTGCAGTCGATCCAGTCGGCCACCCTGAATGCGGCGGATTTGATGGGATGGACAGATAAGGTGGGCGCACTGGAGCCGGGTAAGTGGGCCGATGTGATCGCGGTGAAGGGTGATCCGCTGCAAGATGTGCGGACACTACAACATGTGAGTTTTGTGATGAAGGGCGGCGTCGTCTACAAGGACGAAGTGCGGCCTGAGGTGGTCGCTGTGCCCACCATGGCGGTAGTTGACCAGGAGCCCCCGGCGGCGCAGGCTAGTTACTGATGGGTGCCTCGAAACTGGAATACCGCCTCCGCTATCTGTTGCATGGCTTGATCTATGTGCTGGGTCTTTGGCCCTTTTGGGAGTCATGGCTTGGCCTGACCACGAAGTCGACCTGGCTGACTGTGAGTGCTGAGATGGCGCGGCAGGGGTGGCTTGGCTTTCAGGGCGCGACGGTGCTGCTGCTGGTACTGGCCATTGGGTTCACTGGATTAGGGGCATGGCTGCGGGTATGGGGTGCCGCGTACGTTGGCGCCGGGATTGTGAACTCGCCGGAGATGCATGGGCAGACCCTGCTGGCGGATGGACCGTATCGGCGCTCGCGCAACCCGTTGTACCTCGGCACTCTGCTGCACACCGTGGGCATTGCCCTGCTGATGCCGCCGGCCGGGGCGGTATTTGCGATTGCGGCTATATGGATTCTGCAGATACGGCTGGCGCTGGCGGAGGAGCCGTTCCTGACAGCGCGGTTTGGGCAGGTGTACCGGGACTACATGGAGCGTGTGCCACGCTTTTTGCCTTCGCCGAAAGCCATGGTGCCTGCGGGCGGACAGCGTGCGCAGTGGCTGCAGGCCGTGTTGGGCGAGAGCTATGTAGTCGGGGTGGTGATCACGCTGGCGGCATTCGGGTGGGATTTCAATGCTTTTCCCTTGCTGAAAGGGATTCTGATATCGCTCGGAGTATCTCTGGTTTTGCGCGCGTTTATGCCGCGGGCGAAGCCGGAGCCTGCACAAACCCTGGCGGCGTAGCTTTGTTGAAGCCCCGCTTTGGAGGGGCTCAACTTTAGCCTTTCAGTCCTAAGATTTTAGTTGACAGGGTCCTCATAGGCGTCCTAAGCTCCTAATTGCTTAGGAGGTGTTGCATGCCCAGTTCTTCCGAGAATCCCCTTACTCCTCTTGAACTCAGGATTATGCAGGTGATCTGGACGCTTGGCCCGGGCACGGTGGCGGAGGTCCAGAACCTGCTGCAGCCGCCCCTGGCTTACACGACTGTGCAGACCATGCTGAACATCCTGGCGCGCAAGAAGAAACTCAAGCGCGAGCTTGCAGGGCGGGCATTTGTGTACCGGGCGGCGGTGACGGAGGATCGGGCGCTGGGACATGCCGTGCGCGATCTGGTGGATCGCATGTTCGGTGGTTCCAGCGAGGACCTGGTGTTGAGCCTGGTCAGAAGCCGGCAGCTCGATGCCGGGAAGCTGGCGGAGCTCACGAAACGGCTGGAGGCTGAGCAGGCGGGCTCGCCAGAGGACGAGGACGCCTCGTGATGAGAACTGCGCAGGCTTACCTGGTCTCTTACCTGTTGAGTTCGTTCTGGCAGGTGCCGCTCTTCTTTGGCGCGGCGAGCGTGGCTGTGCGGGTGCTGCGCGACCGAAGCGCCTTGTGCCTTCACCGTATCTGGGTCGGAGCGCTGCTGTTAGAGGTCGCTTTCCCTCTCCTGACGGGCTATGGCGCTGCGTTTCCGGGCAGGGTACTGCAGATGCTGCGGGCTTTGCCGATGCAGCATGGCGGCAAATATGGGATTGTGACGGTGACACTCGGCCCGGCGTCGGTGCTGCGGGCGATTCCCTTCACCGAGACCATGCTGCGCTTCGTTGTCCTGGGGTATGGCCTTCTTCTTGCGTTCAGCGTGGTCCGTCTGGCGTGGGGGCTGAAGAAAACGATGGATCTGCGCCATGACGTGCGTGCTCCGCAGCTCAGTTCAGCGACCGCGGCCATCTGGCGGACCTGCCAGGAGCATTTCCAGGCGCCCGAAACAGCGCTGGCTGTTTGCCCGCGGGTGCAGACGCCTCTGACGCTGGGGTGGCGTCGGCCCTACGTGCTGCTGCCGGATGGGCTGCTTGAGAAGATGTCGCCTGGGGAGACCCGAACCCTGTTCGCGCACGAGTGTGCGCATGTTCAGCGACGGGATTTTTGGCTCAATCTGCTGTATGAGACGATCTCGCTGCCCATCGTGTACCACCCGTTTTGGCGGCTCACGCGGGAAAGACTGGTCGAAAGCCGCGAGTGGGTCTGTGATGCAAACGCAGCACGCGCGACCGGTGCGCCCGGGACCTATGCCCGCTCTCTTCTTCGGCTGGCGACCTTGTTGGTAGGGTTGCCAGCCCATGCCTCACACGCCATCGGTGTCTTCGATGCCAACGCAGTTGAAAGGAGACTTATGCAATTGACCCGCAACCATCCCCAAATTTCCCCGGTTCGTCGCTTTGCTGCTGCCGCGGCGTGCAGCCTGCTTGCGTTCACCACGTGCGCCTCGGCGTGGGCACTGAGAACGAGTGTTGTGCCCAGGCAGGAACAGAGCGCCCCTGCTGCGAACGGCACGTCCAAGGTCCCCGGTGGCGTGATGGCCGGGTACACCGATGCCCGCGTGAACCCGGTGTATCCGCCGGATGCAAAAGCCGCGCGCATTCAGGGTTCGGTCGTAATGCAGGCGATCATCTCCCGTGAGGGTGCGATCGAGAAGCTGGAGGTGGTCTCCGGCCCGAAGGAACTGCGTGCGTCGGCCCTGGACGCGGTGAGGCAGTGGACGTACAAGCCGTATGTGCTGAACGGAGCCCCTGTTGCGGTAGAGACGACGATTACCGTGAACTACCAGCTGCACGACTAACGCGACGCCCTGACCGTCTCTTGCAGATCAGCGGGGGTCCGGGCGTTTGTGATTGGCGCGGTAATAGCCGCTGTGGCGTTGCAGGACCACGGCGGCGGCACCGCGGAGCCTGGCCTGTTCCCCATCTCCGATGGAGGTCAGCCGGGGGCCTTCCCCGGCCATGACGCCGGCGCGGCACTCGCGCTCAATGATGTCGCGTGACATCTCCCACATGGTGGTGATGTCTCCGGCAAGCACGATAAGGTCGGGGGACAGGACGGCGTTGAGCAGATGAAGACCCTGACCTATGGCGATGGCCTGGCGCTCCAGCGCGCGCAGGGCGGCCGGGTCGCCATCAATGGCCAGGGAGACGACTTCGACGATGGTCTTGCGTTCGGCATTGGGGGCGAGCTCGCGGTAGTAGCGTAGCGCTGCACGCGTGGAGGCGAAGACCTCCCAGCAGCCAGTAGAGCCACAGCCGCAGGGTGGGCCCTCGGGGTCGACGGTGATGTGGCCGAACTCGCCGGCCATGCCATTGCAGCCAGAGATCATGCGGCCTTCCGCGAGAATGGCTGTACCCACGCCCTCGGAGATGGTGACCAGGACGGCGTTGCGCACGCCGTCCATGCGGCCGAACCAAAGCTCGGAAAGCAACGAGCTATTGGCTCCGTTCTCAAGCTGCACGGGAATGCCGAGCTCCCGAACCAGTGCCGCATGGACGTCGAAGCCGTGCCACGGGAGGTTGGGCGTAAGCAGCAGACGATTGGTGCGGGGATCGACCCTGCCCGGCACGCTGAGCCCGGCGCCTTCGAAGGTTTTCCCTGGGAACGCATCCCGCAACTGCCCCATCACGGCTGCAATGCTGGCGATGGCCTTCTCCGGTCGCGTACTGAGCGGCACGAGGCGGCGGGCGAGGACTCTGCCGTTGAGGTCGAGCAGGGCGACCACGGCCTGACCGGGACGCACATCCGCCACGAGGATGACCAGGTCGTCGTTGAGTGAGAGCAGCGTAGGTCGACGGCCGCGAGCGGTCTTGACCATGGCACCCTCGCGGATCCACCGCTCCCGCAGCAGCTGTTCCACGATGGAGGAGACGGTGGAGGGCTGCAGACCGGAGGCACGGGCCAGATCGACGCGCGAGATCGGCTGCATGGAGCGGATCAGCTCCAGCACCAGATCGCGGTTGATGTCGCGGGTGAGCTCGCTGGAGGCTGACTGGACATCCGCAAGATCGCGTGAGGGACCAATCGCAGAGGGCATGGACCCATTCCGTCCGGCTCCGTTCGAGGCAGCCGTCTGCCGTTCCGACGCGCCTGCGGGAGGTTTCCTGATTTTCGGAGATGTCATCGCGTGGCCTCGGCCGGAACAGCCCGTGTGCGAGGCTGACCGGTCTTCACGCGACGGCGTAAAGGTGATGATGCCGCACCTTCGGCCCGCTTTGCGGCAGGGCGCGCATGGTAATAGCCGGAGTGGCGCTGCAGGACGACCGCCGCCGCGCCGAGCAGATGCGCGGTGTCGCCATCACCCGCAGAGAGCAGGCGGGGCGGGTCGCCGGCCAGCAGGTTGCGTGCGCATTCGGACCGGAGCGTCGTTTCGATCAGCCGCCATGCCTTCGTGATCTCCCCGGCAAAGCTGATGACCTCCGGCGAGAGCGAGGCGGTGACCATGCGCAGACCACGGCCGATGGCTACGGCCTGCGCCTGGATGGCCTGGAGAGCATCCTTGTCGCCCTCTTCGGCGCGGCGGACCAAATCCTCGTAGAGCAGCGTGCCGGCGTCAGGTTGGGCCTCCACAAAGGAGCGCAGCGCGGCGGTGGAGGAGGCGAAGACCTCCCAGCAGCCACGTCGTCCGCAGCCGCAGACCGGCCCTCCCGGGTTGTAGCAGAGGTGGCCAAACTCCCCGGCCATGCCCTGCCGTCCACTGACCAGCTGGCCATCCGCCAGGATAGAGGCGCCGAGCCCCTCGGAGATTGCCAGCACAACGGCGTTGCGTACGCCGTCGAGGTGGCCGAACCAGAGCTCGGAGAGCAGGCAGGCGTTCGCATCGTTTTCCAGTTCGACGGGCATGCCGAGGCGTTCGGCGAGCCGCTCCCCCACGGCGAAGTCGTTCCAGCGGAGGTTGGGGGCGACAAGCAGCCGGCGCGTGGAGGGATCGATGCGTCCCGGCAGGCAGATGCCCGCGCCCTCAAAGGTGTGCTCGGGGTGACGCGCGCGCACCAGGAGGAGGCCCTCGGCAACGGCGTCGACGCCATGTTGCGCATCAGCGGGCAGAGAGATGGAGGCACGGGAGAGGAAGTTGCCGTTCAGGTCGATGGCCGCCAGCTCGGCGTGCCCGGGCCTCACCTCGGCGACTAACATGGCGAGGTGATTGTTGAGCGAGATCTGCGTGGGGCGGCGTCCACGAGCGGTCTTGACGGCCTCCCCTTCGCGAATCCACCCCTCCTCGAGGAGCTGCTCGACGATGGACGAGACGGTGCTGTTCTGGAGGCCGGAGTGACGGACGAGGTCCACGCGGGCGATGGGCTGGTGCGCCCGAATGAGCTTCAGGATGATGTCGCGATTGATCTCCCGCGCGAGCTCGGTCGAGGCCACCTCGACGTACGCCAGATCGCGCACAGTGCGCGTGGGGGAGAGCTGCTGTCGGGGGGCGCTTTGCCCCGGTGCGCGCGGAGCGCCTGCTTTAGCCTTGGCCATGGTTCTAGCAAGTCATACCGCGAGTGACCCAAACCCCGCAAGGTGTCAATTTCCGTACACTGGGAAGGTTAGTCAGAGGAGATCGACATGGCGGACGGTGCAGGCAAGAAGATCTCGGCGCGGAACCAGCTTGTGGGTAAGGTGGAGGAGATTGTTCTGGGGACAGTTACCGCCAAGGTGAGTGTGCGTGTGGGCGAGATCCTGATTGAGTCGGTGATCACGCGCGAGAGCGTGGAAGAGATGGAGATCAAGGTGGGCGATACGGTAACGGCGCTCATCAAGAGCACGGAAGTTTTGCTCATGACGCAGTAGCGTCCTCCGGTAAGGGGTAACGATTTGGCACCCGAAGAAGATCTGCCGATTCTTGAGGAACAGGAACGGCTGCTGCAATTCAAGGCATTTGGCGCCGAGGAGGCGTGGCAGCTGGGATCGCTGCTGCGCGCCAGCCTGACCGCGCGTGCGGCGGGCGGCTCGGTGGAGATTGAGCTGGCAGGGCACTTGCTATTCGCGTGTGCGACCGTGGGGGCAACGCCGGGACAGGCTAACTGGATTCGTCGCAAGCGCAACACGGTGCACCACTTTGCCCGCAGTACCTATGCGGTAGGGCGCAAGCTGGAGCGCGACGGGACGACCCTGCTGGCGAGCCACGGCCTAAATGAGGCGGACTACGTCGCGCATGGCGGCGGTTTTCCGATCGTGCTGACCGGAACGGGCATGGTTGGCAGCGTGATCTTCAGCGGCCTGCCGCAACGTGAGGATCACAACCTGGTCATTGCGGCGCTGGCGGAGATGCTGGGCGTGGATGTACCGAGGTTGAAAGCATGAGTGAGCCTTTGCGGATTTCCCGCCGGGCTGCGGACCGGCTGCGGGCCGGGCATGTCTGGGTGTATCGCTCGGACCTCCTGCCTGGAGCGGAGATTGCGGGCCTTGAGCCCGGGGCGCTTGCGGAGGTGGCGGATGCTGCGGGGCGAGTGTTGGGGACGGCGCTGTACTCGTCGGCCTCGCAGATTGCGCTGCGGCTTGTGACGCGGGAGGCCGGTCTGACGCGGGAGGGCTACCTGGATCTGCTGCGCGTACGGGTGCGGGAGGGGTTGGCTCGACGCCGCGTGGTGGCGCCGCTGGGCTCTGAGCCGGGCGGGGAGACGACGGCGCAGCGGCTGCTGTTTGCTGAGGCGGATGGCGTGCCGGGCATCGTGGTGGATCGATACGGCGAACTAGTGATTGCGCAGCTGTTGACGCAGGGTACGGCGCAGGATGATGTACGGGGCGTGTTGGCGGAGGTGCTGCGTGCGGAGCTGTCGCCTGCGGGTGAGCCTTTGACCCTATGGGAACGGCCGGACCCGCGCATACGCGAGCTGGAGCAGCTGCCGCCGGCTCCGGAGGGCCCGCTGTTCCACGTGGGACCGGGCGACGCGGCGACGCAGACGGAGTTCCTCCTGAATGGACTGCGCTTTGGGTACGACGCCGGTGCCGGGCAGAAGACCGGGGCATTTCTTGATCAGCGCTTGAACTACGAAGCTGCGGCCGCGTGGGTGCGGCGGTCGGGCCTTACCGGGGCGGCGCTGGATATCTGCACGTACCAGGGCGGTTTTGCGCTGCACCTGGCCCGCGTGTGTGCGCGGGTTACGGGCGTGGACCAGTCGCGAACGGCGCTGGAGGTGGCGGACCGCAATCTTGGGTTAAATGCAGGGCTCCGCGGTGATGTGGACTGGATTGAGGCAGACGCGTTCCAATTTTTGCGCGCTCTGGACGACCCCGAACAGAGCCCGGCCACGGCGAGGACCATGCATGTGGCAGAGCGATTCGACGCCATTGTGCTGGATCCCCCGGCATTTGCAAAGAGCCAGCGGGCGGTGGACGGTGCTCTGCGCGGCTACAAGGAGATGAACCTGCGAGCTATGCGACTGCTGTCCCCCGGAGGGACGCTCGTAACGTGCTCGTGCTCGCACCATGTCAGCCTGGAGGCTTTCCGGGGCACGATTGCGGAGGCTGCAGCCGATGCTGGCCGACGTGTGCAGGTGCTGGAGACACGCGCCGCCGCACCGGATCACCCCGAAGTGGTGACCCTGCCGGAGACACAATATCTGAAGTGCCTGATCTGCCGCGTGGAGTAGCTGGCGGGAGCTCGTTATGCCTTGTTGAGATCGTGAATCGTGCTGCCCAGTGCCTGCGCAGCCTGTCCGGCGGCATCCTTTACCGCACCCGCAGCCTGGTCGAAAACACCCTTGTCCCGTGTTTCAGAATCCCCGGTCAGGTTGCCGGCAGCCTCTTTCACTTTGCCCAGAAGCTGACCGCCGGTTCCGGTAGCACGCTGCTTGAGGCCCCAGCCGCCGAGCTCGCCTGCGGCCCGGTTCAATCCGTCGGCGGGTGCGGGATCAGGGGCGTTGATGATGGCGAAGACAGCCACGGCCAGCGTGGTCCCGCCGAGAAGCCAGAGAAGTTTGTTCATGTGTCACCTCGTTCCCTGTGGGATGCCGGGGTGGGAGCCGACGGGTTGCCGGCCCGGTCCATGAACTAGGCTGGGGGGATGATTTCTCGCCCTCGCTGCCCTGTCTGGCTGGTTGCCATCCCTCTGCTGGGTCTTTTTGGGGGCTTTTCCGTCGGGCTTTGTCCTGCGCAGCGGCCGGCCAACGTCCTGCCGGTGTATCGCGACGTGGATCCGGCCATCGCGCGGGTGCTCGCAGCGACTGCGGCGATCGATAACCACGCGCACCCTATGCTCGCGCCGCCCGCGATGACTACCGACCGCGAATTCGACGCGCTGCCGGTAGACAACATGGAGCCGGAGACCGATCCGCTGGGCTGGCGGCCGGACTACCCGCCGTTGGCGGATGCCTGGGCGGCTCTGTGGGGATATGCGGGCAAAGCGCCGCTTGCCCCAGGGAGGCAGGCGCAGCTGGAGGCAGCGCGAGCCAAAGTACGGGCCCGGGAAGGCGCGGCGTATCCAGCCTGGGTGCTCGCCAAGGCTGGCATCGGTACGATGCTGGCAAACCGCGTTGCCATGGGGGAGGGTGTCCAGCCGCCGCAGTTCCTCTGGGTGCCCTATGACGACCCCCTGCTGTTTCCGCTGAGCAATGCCGGGCTGGCTGCGGCGAATCCGGACCGGGCACAGTTCTTTGCGATGGAAGACAAGCTGCGGACGCGGTACCTGCGAGAGGCCGGGGTGTCCTCCATGCCGAAGACCCTGCGCGAGTACCTGCAGCGGGTGGTGACGCCCACGCTGGAGCGGCAAAAAGCCGGTGGCGCGGTGGCGGTGAAGTTCGAGGTGGCCTACCTGCGCGGCTTCGACTTCGCGAAAGTGTCGATGAGCCAGGCAGAGAGCGCCTACCTGCAGCCGTCCGCGGGAGAGGTGCCCGATCCGGTCGCCTACAAGAG
Source organism: uncultured Acidobacteriaceae bacterium (assembly GCA_964247615.1). Classification (GTDB taxonomy): domain Bacteria; phylum Acidobacteriota; class Terriglobia; order Terriglobales; family Acidobacteriaceae; genus Granulicella. The sequence continues at coordinate 54,694 of CAXTVC010000003.1, read as the reverse complement.
TCTGCAGGACTTCCTCTTTCGCTACATCGCCGCGGAGTGCGGGCGGCTGGGGATGGCGGTGCACCTGCATGGGATGTCCGGTGGTGGGCGATACTTTTCGATTGCCGGCGTGAACCCCATGCTGCTGGAGCCGGTGCTGAACGACCCGGGCCTGAACCGGACGAAGTTTGTGCTGCTGCATGGCGGCTGGCCTTATGTGCGGGAAGCGGGGGCGCTGCTGCAGAAGCCGAACGTATACCTGGACCTGTCGCAGCAGGCGCTGATCCTGCCGGCACACACCCTGGCAGGCTGGCTGCGGGAGTGGCTGGAGACATACCCAGAAAAGGTGCTCTTTGCTACGGATGGATACCCGTTCACCGCGGCGCTCGGCTGGGAGGAGGCCACGTGGCTGGCCTCGCGGAATGAGCGCCATGCCCTGGGCATCGCCCTGACCGGCATGGAGCGGGATGGGGAGATCTCGCCGGCACGCGCCGCAGAGCTGGCACGGATGGTGCTGCGAGGGAACGCCCAGACGCTTTATAAGTTGAAGATGCCTTGAAGCCGAGGGTACTGACGCGGAGGTGTCATTACCGTGTCACAGCAAAGAGGGCTAGGATGACGGGCATGGCGAAGATCCGCTCACGGGGGGCTGCAGGAGGATGCGATCCGGCGCGCATCGCCGTGATCATCCCGGCGTGGCAGCCGAATGAGCAGCTCCCGGCGCTGGTGGCCGCATTGCGCCGGGCTGGCGTGCGACATCTGATTGTGGTGGATGATGGGAGTTCCCCGGCGTGCGAGCCGATCTTTGCGGATCTGGCCCGGACCGAGGGCGTCCATCTATGCCGCCACAACGAGAACCGGGGCAAGGGGCGGGCGCTCAAGACGGCCTTTGAGCATGCGCTGCGGACCTACCCGCGCCTGACCGGCGTGGTGACCGCCGATGCCGACGGCCAGCATCTTCCAGAGGACATCCTGCGTGTGGCGGGGGAGCTGGTGGGTGCACCGGGCGGTGCACCGGACGGCGCCGTGCTGGGCGTGCGTGCCTTCACGGGCCCTGTGCCGTTTCGTAGCCGGATGGGCAATGCCCTTACGCGGCAGATCTTTCACCTGCTGACGGGGCACTGGGTGCGGGATACGCAGACGGGTCTGCGTGGGTTGCCGCTTTCTGTGCTGCCGGAGCTGCTCGACCTGCCGGGAGAGCGGTACGAGTTCGAGATGGCCATGCTCGCGCACCTGTGCCGGGCCGCGGGCGCACCGCACGAGATCCCCATCGAGACCGTGTACCTGGAGGACAACCGCGGATCGCACTTCGATCCCCTGCGTGATTCCCTGCGGGTGTACAGGGCGTTATTTCGGGCCGGCCGGCAGCCGCGCATCGGCAAAGGGCATCGGGCAGGCAAGACAGAAAAGCCTCGTCTGCGCACCGCATGAAGGCCGAAGAGCAACGGTTGGCGTCCTCGGCTTCGCAGGGCGACGTGTCCTTGTCTTCGCATTCAGCCGACACTTCGCCTCACCCTGCCTTGAGACATAGCTCGCTCGTGCGGGCGCTGCCATGGCTCACTGCCGCATGGGTGACCCTGCAGCTGCTTAGCCTGCGGCTGGGGCTGCTGAATGCTTTCTTCTTCGATACAGCGCATGCGGATGTGCAGGGCATTGACTTCTACTCGCTGCCAAAGGCCTGGCTGAACCTGGCTGCCGGGCGAAGCCTGTATGGGACGTTCGACGCCCCGACCTATGGGCCGCATTTCACCTGGTACCTCGCGCACCCGGTGCTGGCTGTCCTGCTGGGCGGGCCGTTGAGCCGGTTAGCTCCAGCTGACAGTTATGGCGTGTTTACGCTGCTGTCGCTTACCGTGATGGCCGCGTGTGCCTGGTGGTTGGCGCGCGAGAGCGACGATCCCCTGACCCGGCGCCTGATCTGGCTGCTGCTGGTGGGATCGTTTCCCGGGTACCTGATGCTCTGGGTGGGCAACGTGCAGGCCTTTACGGTGCTGGGATTGACTCTGCTGTTTCTGGGCATGCTGCGGACCTCACGGTGGCAGCCTCATGCGCGCTGGTTTTTGCGTGCCGGCCTGCTGATCAGCCTGTTCAGCAAGCCGGTGGTGCTGCTGAGCCTGCCCCTGCTGCTGCTGATGAAAGAGACACGGCGGGCGGCGTTCGATGCGGTTGCGGTGTACGTGCCGGTTTCGTTGCTGTTTCAGGTTATCCCGGGGCTGAACCCGGAACGCATCAGCCTGGGGCGGGTCTTCTGGCTGAGCTGGCATCCCGGGTATGTGCGCGGGCACATGAACATCTACGCCAATGGCCTGCGGTTAACGCCGGACATGCGGGACAACAGCGTGCACTGGTTCAACCTGATCGCCCAGTCAGGATTCCGGCTGGGGCATGTGGATGTGTACTCGCTGCCGGTGTTTCTGGACGGCTGCCTGGGAGTGCGCACGCCGGGCTGGCTGTATCTGCTGCCTACGGCGCTGGTGCTGGGGCTATCACTCGTTGTAGGGCGCATGCGCGATACGCTGATGCGTCGCGAAACGGCCGTGCTGCTGCTCCTGGCGGCGTCCCTGGACTTCTTTCTGGTTTACCCGACTGTTTGGGAGTACCAGTACACGGCGATTCTGCCGGTAGCGGCGGTGTTGCTGCTGTTGCGAGGCTCCCGCCTGCTGGGTCGGCTCTGGGCACCGTGCCTGGGGTTGGCCGCCTGTGCCTGGCTGCCGAGCCTGTACTTCCTGAGCGGGAGCTATGCGCCGAGCCCAGCCGTGCTGGCCCTGGCGCGGCTGGATCGCGTGGTGCCCGTGACGGCGCTGTTTGCGCTTCTGGTGTGGTGTGTGGGCAAGGCGGCGCTTCGTGACACGCCGCGCTCTCCCGCGCGCAAGACGGCTCTGTCTGCATAGGCAGTCTAGCGGCCGGCGAGCCGCCCCTCGTAGGCCCAGAGGCCAAGACCCGGGTTGGAGATGAAAAAGATCTCCTCGCCCTTCACGAGATTCCAGCCGTCCCGCAGAATCTTCGGGTTGTAGCGCTGTGTGTACGTGGCGAGGTCGCCGTAGCGGTAGCCAACGGACTCAATCTCTCGCTGGGTGAGATGACCGGGGCAGTAGCGGATGCTGAAACGGCCCTCGCTGGAGCCATGGATCAGGTGAGCCGCGGCGCTGAGATTGGCGGCCAGCTCAGGGTCCCCCTGGACAGCCCGAAGAGCTGCAGGTGTGCCGCAGTAGCCGTAGCGGCGAATGAGCCTGTCGATCGCCGGGTCTTCGCCGAACTCATAGACACCGGGAGCGAGGACGATGAGCTCGGCGTCGTCCGCGAGTGCCAAGCGGGTGCGGTAGACGGCCTTGTTGCCGAGCCAGGTGGAGCGAAATTCCTCGGGGTCGAGGTACACGACGGCCTTGCGGATCTCGCGCGGCAGATGCTGGAAGTTGCACTGCAGGCTGAGCGCGGCAGCCTCCTCAAAGGCCGTGTCATCGTCGCTGATGAACAGCCCGCGTACCACCTGCTGGCCCGCATCGTTCTTGCCGGTCACTGTCTGCACGTAGACGATCGGTAGATGGCCCGCAAAGTGCTCGCTGGCATAACGCAGGAGGCGGCGGACAGGTGTGTCGACACGGCCCATCATGCGCTCCATACCGTAGACTGCGCCAAGGAAATGCGAGCGGTGGATACCGAGCGGGCCCCCGGTGCCGATGAAGACGTTTTTCGCGCCATTGGCCATGCCGACGACCTCGTGCGGCACGACCTGCCCGATCGAAAGGATCAGGTCGTGGCCGCCCTCGGTGAGCAGACGATTGACCTGCGCGGGCCAGGGAAAGTCGAGTTTCCCCTCGGAGACCTGAAGCATAAGCGCGGCGGGCACCTCGCCGAGGGTGACGATGTCGTGGCGCCAGTCATGCACGCGAAACAGCTCCCGCGGCGTGCTTCCGAACATGCGGGCGATCTCGCTGTCCGTCATGGGTCTGTGCGTGCCCAGCGCGGGCAGGATGTCGGTCAGCGCGGGCCCCAGCAGGTCGTAGGCGATGGCTGTGAGCTGGCCGGCGCGGGAGTGGATGCGAGTGAAATCCGGCGGAATTGCGAGCACTTTGTGGCGGGGTCCCAGCCTCGCAAAGGCCGTTTGCAGGCCTTCCCGCAGCAGCTCGTCGGAGAGCTCGGCGGTGGGCGAGCCGTTGGCAAAGAGGAGGGCCATGGTGCCTTTCTGCGCCTGCTTCCGCGCCCGACCATTATCCGGCCTGGCAGGTGTGTGAAGGGAGTGGCGCGCGGACCGGGACCCGACGACTGCCCTCTCCGAGATGTGATTTCTGGGCTATGGCATACAACCTTTGCGGCAGAGTAGGATGGATCCGTAACCTAAAAGCCTGAAACGAGCGTCTATGAACGACATGCAGACAGCTCTAACTGCCGCGGATCTCCTCGCTCTCGGCAAGCGGGAGAGGGCGCTCTCCGAACTCGATGACATCGATTCCCTGGTGCGTACCCACCGGGCGCGGCTGCTCCGTTTTGTGACATTTTCTGTGGGCGACGATGATGTCGCGGCTTCGATTGTGCAGGATTGCTTCCTGAAGGCCTGGTCGAACCGGGCGAACTTTCGCGGTGAGTCCAGTGTGGCTACCTGGCTGACCTCCATTGCCGTCAACCTGATTCGCGACCATCAGCGCACCCGCAAGGTGCAGTTCTGGCGTAAAGCGGCCAAAACGGCGACGGATGTGATGGAAGTCGCCTCCATACTGCCGGGCAATGAGAGCTCGCCGGAACGGCAGTTGCTGGCACGCGAGCGGGCCGCGGCGGTTGTGCGGTCGCTGGAGTCGCTGTCGACCAATCAGCGAACGGTGTTCCTGATGCGCTTTTCCGAAGAGATGGAGCTGGCCGACATTGCGCTGGCGATGAAGATGCCGGTTAACACGGTGAAGACGCATCTGCATCGCGCAGTAAAGGCTGTTCGCAGTAAAGTGGGAGGCGCCCGATGAGTAACCCACATCTACGACATCTCAGCGATGCCGAACTAAGTGACCTGCTTGCGGGTGAGTCGCCCGCCGAACACACGCGCCTGCACCTGGATGCATGCGACTATTGTCGCGGCGAGCTGGAGACCGTGCAGGAGTCCCTGGCGAGCTTTTCCGGGTTCAGCACACGATGGGCGAATACCAGTGCACCCTCGCGCGTTCCGGTGCCCTCCCGCTGGGCTTTGCGACTGGGCGGCATCCCGACCTGGACGACCGGGCTGGCCGCAACGGCCCTTACCGGCTTGCTGGTTTTCAACCTCGGACCAATAGGGCGAGCGCCGCGCCATGCGGATGCAAAGCCGGCCGTGGTCATTCCGCCCTCCAATACGGAGCTGGCCAACGACAATCGCCTGATGCTTTCCATCGATCAGGAGCTGAACTACCAGGAACGGCCGGCGCTTGCCGCAGGTGCACCGCGTCCTGCCACCCAGAGGGTGGAACATCGTATGCCTGATGCGGTCATAAATTAAGGCCCCATGTCCCGTTCAATGTTCACGCGTGTGCTCCGCCCGGTGATCCTGGCAGCGCTTCTCGGCCTATCCCTGCACGCCCTGGCGCAGCACGGGGGCGGCGGTGGTGGAGGCCGTGGCGGCATGGGTGGGGGCGGAGCTCCGGGGTTTGCCGGTGGGGGGTATAGCCCTCACGACTACGGCCATATGAACTCCGGCCCACCTGGAAATTCGCCTGATTCCGCCGGGGCGACGAGCGGCATGCGGGGCGGCCTGCAGCTTGGCCCGCCGGGGCGCTGGTGGGACGACAAGCATTTTGCGAAGGAACTGAAACTGCGGCCCGACCAGCAGCGGCGTATGGATGCCATCTTTGAGACAAACCGCCCGGCGCTTCTGAATCGGCTTAGCGCGGTGCTGCAGGAAGAAAACCGCATGGAAGGCCTTGTGCATTCGAAGAACCCGGAAGAGCCGGCACTGAACGCGCAAATCGATCGCGTGTGGCAGGCGCGTGCCGAGCTGGAAAAAGCAAAGACACATTACCTGCTGCAGATTCGTCAGGAAATGAATACTGATCAGCTGGCCCGTCTGGAAGAGCATCGCTAAGCAGCCTTCAGCTGCCTACCGAAGGCGGAACACCCGGCCGAAGAACTGGATCGCCAGATCATCTACCTGCTCGTGTACAGCTGTGCGGTCCACCCCCACGGGGTCGGTGCAGTAGGTCGCCAGCGAGGCTTTGCCGGCAGGGAGACAGGTATCCAGAAAGGTGTAATGCGCCACGTTGGGGAGCACCGTTTCCCGTGCACCACGCACGTTGGCCTTGAGGAGGTTGGCGTTGGTCTCCGCGGGCGCAATCGGGTCGGCTGATCCTACGACCATTGCCACGGGCAGGCGAAGGCTGCGCAGGCTCTCCGGCGTCTGCGTAAAACCGAGTGCCGGGGCGATGGCCAAGACGGCCCGCACGCGAGGGTCGCGGAAGCTGTCCCCGGAGCGGGCGAGGCTTTCACCGCTGGTTTTGCGGACGGCTTCCAGCATCTGCTCGGGACCGGGCATGTCCTTCATCTCGGGGACGCGGCAGCCAGGGTCCTTTGAGTCCTTTGGAAGCTTGCGACAGAAGTCATAGAAAGTCGCGATATCCGTACGCGCTCCGGCGAGCTGAAGCATGGTGTAGCCGCCCAGCGAAAAGCCGGCGGCGCCGATCCGCTCCTTGTCGATGTGCGGGCTGAGTTCGGGATCGGCAAGCAGGCCGTCGAGTACCTCGGAAAGGTCGGTCGCACGCTCCCACCAGAGCAGGAAGCCCTCCGGCGTGGAGCCGGTGACGGCGTTGTTCCCGGGATGGTCCACCGCTGCCGCGATAAACCCGGCGCGGGCGAGCGCCGTGCCCAGCCAGGCCAGCTGCAGCGCCGAGCCGCCGGTACCGTGGGAGAGCAGGATCAGCGGATAGGGCTCCAGCGAGGGTGCAAAGGCGGCGTGCGGCGCGGCGGAGCCTGCCTCAAACAGGGGCTTGTCCGGGGGGCCAATGATCTGCGGCGTTTCAATGGAGGATGCAGACGCGGGGTACCACACTGTGACGTGGAACGCGTGGTCTGCCGCACCGCGCCAGTTGCGGTGAACTGCTGGAGTGATCTCCCGCGTGACCAGGCCCGCCTTTGCGGGGGCAGCCCCGGCTTTGCCCTGGGCGACACTTCGGCTGACTGCGCCGGGTACGCAAAAAAGGAAGATCCCCATCATCAGGGTCCCGCCAAGCCTCTTTCCCTGCCAGCGGGAGGCTGGGCACATCAGACGAACGGCGGTGAAGCGTGGTGGTTTCTCCATTGGGCCTCGCTGCGGTCGAGATGACGGCGCTGCCATGGATGCTACGTCAGGTCCAGTACAGGATGCGCGCAGCGGGTAGGATCTCGGCGAGGGATGTCCCGAACCAGTCACGCATTTCGCGCATGGGATCCTTTGGATAGACGTACTTGAATCCCCCAAACTTGGTGCGCTTTTGCGTACGGTTCGCCTCGTCCAGATCAAGCGTCGTCTTGGGATACCAGCTCAGCAGCACGTCCTTGGAGCCCGGGGTGAAGCGGTGTGTGATGAGCTCGGCTGTCAGGTCGACCGCATCGATGCCGCGAAGCGCCTCCGCGACGTTCCGTAGCAGGGCGCCATACTCCTCCTGCCAGTTCCCGACGGGCATGATGGGCGCGATGGTGAGGCCGACGGGATAGCCTGCCAGCGCCAGGCGGCGCAGGGCCCCCAGCCGCTGGGTGACATTGGCCGTACCGCCCTCAAAGCCGCGGGAGACGGCCGCGGCGTTGATGCTGAAGCGAACGCGCGTGCGGCCGTTGTGGGGGAGGTTTACGAGCGAGCCCACGCCGTCGAACTTGGTGGTGAACCGTAGCTGTACGGCGGCGTCCCACTGGCCGAAGAAGCGGATCGACTCGGCCAGCGCCCCGGTCAGGTGCTCGATGCCGAGTGGGTCGGTATAGCAAGAGGCCTCAAAGGTCGTGCCCTCGTGGACACGCTCGGCCGACCTTGACGTGACCTTGCCGGTTCCCAGGTAGCCGCGCAGGTTTTCGAGAATCTCGGGCAGATTGGCGTACACGCGGGTGATTGGCGGCCCACTCAGAGAGCCTGCCAGGTAGCAATACTGGCAGTGGGCGGGGCAGCCCTGGGCGAGATGAAATTGCCAGTCGGCCGAGGGTGGAATCGGCTGCAGCTTGCGCGCGGAGGGTGGCGATAGGACGATCGCTAGCGAGGTCTTGGCCTGCGCATAGGCCTTTTGTGCCGCTTTGTCGTCCGGTGCGGCGCCCCTTGGGACGGGATCGGTGAGGCCGCGAAGCTGGTTGCTCTTCAGGCGGATTACGGCTGCGCCAAAGCTTTCAGCGCGCTCCAGAATGTCGCGGCCGTGCGGGGTCAGGTACGCGTCCGGCGTGATGAAGACCCGCCGTGGCCGCCACACCTTGCTCTCCGTGCCATTCGCAGAAGGAGTTACGGAAAGAGGCTCCGGATCGGCATCCTCCAGCAGGGCATCCTTCTGTTCGGGGGTAAGCTCTTCGGTCACCATGTCTACGGTCTCGGGATGGGCAAGCAGCGTGGTGGCCATATCCATGGGATGCTCCGGGGCTAAGCAGGCATCTCCGCTGGGCCAGAGGCAATGGACCCACCTCGCATGGCAGACGCATTTTGTTACCCCGGCACACTCAGAGCGTGGCCAGCTGCTGTTTCCGTTTGGGCGCTGGGTACGCGTCGTCGATCTTTGCCAGATCGGTCTCTGTCAGCTGCACGTCCGCAGCGGCGGCGTTCTGCTCCACATGTTCCACTGTGCCAGCTTTGGGGATGGCCATCACCGGCTGGCGGAGGCACCAGGCCAGCGCGACCTGCGCCGGTGAGACACCGTGATCGCGGGCGATGCCCTTCAGCACGGGCGCGTTCAGCAAATCGCCGCCCTGCCCCACGGGCGAGTACGCCATCGCCAGCACCCCGTGCCGCGCGCACCAGGGCAGCAGGTCAAACTCCACGCCACGGTATTCGGGGTTGTACAGGATCTGATTGGCCGCGCAGCGATCCCCGCCGGGTGTGGCGAACAGCTCCTCCATGTCGTCGACGTCAAAGTTTGAAACACCCCACGTACGGATCTTGCCTTGCTGCACCAGCGTTTCGAAGCCGGCCACGGTGTCCGCGAGCGCAAAGCGTCCGCGCCAATGGAGCAGGTACAAGTCCAGCGTTTCGACCCCGAGCCGCTTCAGACTCGCCTCACAGGCTTTCACCGTGCCCGCAGCGGAGGCGTTCGAGGGCAGCACCTTGCTCACCAGGTACACCTGCTCGCGAAGTCCTGCGATGGCTTCGCCGACCAGGGACTCCGCGCGGCCGCTGCCGTACATCTCCGCGGTATCGATGACGGTCATGCCAAGCTCGATCCCACGGCGTATCGCTGCGATTTCGGCTTTGCGCTTTGCGGCAGCATCGCCCATGTTCCATGTGCCCTGCCCAAGCTGCGGCACATCCTTGTTCGCTACCGTGACGGATTTCATGAAGGCTCAGATGCCCGTTCGATCGGAAGCTCGGTGGCACCGCGGATGTAGGCCTTGGCGTCGAACTTCTTGGCCGCGCTGGCCCCGCTCATGTAGCGGCGCTTACCGAAGATCGGGCGCTCCTGCCATGGACGGTCGAACTTGCCGAGGACGGACCAGGCGATGGACGCGTAGCCGTTGGGATCGCGACCGTCGAGGAAGTACCTGTCGTTCAGGTAGATCGTCCACTCCATCGCGATAGCCGCATCGGGGGTCCATTCAACGATCTTTTTGCCCCAGTACATGCGCAGGTAGTTGGGCATCCAGCCGAAGCGGACCATCTGGGTCTGCGCGGCATTCCAGAGCTCATCGTAGGTCTCGGCACCTTCCAGCTGATCGCGGGTGTAGAGCTGATCACGCTTGTCCTGGTCGTGCTTAGCAATGGTCTGCGCGGCCCAGTTATCGACGCAGCCCGTGTTGTCATACTCCGGCTGGTAGCGGCAGAAGTTTACGCTGAGCTCGCGCCAGGTGATGACCTCATCGAAGTAGCTATCGCGTGCGGGACCCAGCTTTGGATCGCGCTTCACCGCCTCATTGATAGCGTTAGCGATGGAGAGTGGACCGATGTGCCCGTAGTGCAGGTACGGCGAGAGCCGACTGGTGGTGTCACGCTCCGGATGCTTGCGGTTGTCCGCATACTTTTCCAGCTTGTCTTCGACAAAGCTCCCGAGCCGACGCCACGCCTCTTTGCGACCGCCCTTCCAGGCCTCCACGGGCTTCACGCTGCGATCGAAGTTGTGCCATCCACGGGTGATGTCCTCATGGACGTCGTCGGCAAGCAGGCCCTTCGGCGCGTGCCATGGTTTGTCAGCCCTGGGATTGGTGTAGGCAACGGTGAACTCGGGCAGCAGTTTCTTGATGCGGGGTCGCGCGACGGCGCCAGAGTATTGGGCCTTTTCGAGCAGCTTGGACGGAACAATGACATCGGCGTCGATCGTCCAGAACGGCACCGTAAGCTTTTCAGCAATGTGCACCCGCCAGCTCTCCGGGACACGCATCGGGTTCTCATCGCCTAGAACCATTGCCGGCTGCACGTCAGCGAAGAAGCGCAGGTGATCCTCGTGCGGGGCTCGCCGCATGACGAAGCCGATGTTGCGTTCGGCGCAGTCTTCCGCAATGTCCCCCAGGCCCTGGTTCAGGAAAGCATAGTGGCGCAGATTGGCATGCGGGAAGTTGCTGATCCCTGCAAAGTACGCAACCACGGGCAGCGCCAGCGCATTTCCAAGCTCCACGGCCTTGTCCAAGGCCTGGTTGTCCAGGCCGCGCTGGGCGCGCTGCATCCAGTACACGATGCACTTGCCCTTTGGATCCGGCGCGCCCCCGCGCCGGACGGCCACGCGCCGGTCACGCGCCAGCGCGCGCACCGCCTCCGGCACAGCTTCATCACGATCCAGCTCCTGTGCCAGTTGTGCGTAGGCCAGGTCTTTGCGTTGCGCCTCGTTGGGTTCCGGAAGGACAGCTTTCTTTGTGCTCACGTTCGCTTGGATGGGTGTCCGCTAGAATTTCGATAACCACGACGCGGCGTAATTTCACCCAAGTGAAAAAGAAGGGGCACCGGAGAGTGTCCGGTGCCCATGCACATCAGCTTTACGTTGCGGAACCAAGAGAAGGTTTATCGGTGACCGCCCCCACCGCCGCCGTGAAATCCACCACCCCCACCGCTGAAGCTGCGGCTCCCGCCGCCAAAGCCACTGCCCGCGCTTCTGGACGCGAAGCCACGGCTGGCATAGCCGCTGCTCGCCCCACCGAAACGGCCCGGTCCCTTGATGGGGTGACCGCCACCATAGCCATATCCACCACCATAGCCGTAGCCGCCGCCGTAACCACCGCCACGGTAGAAACCACCACCCCAGTAGCCGAAGCCCACACCGAAGAACGGGTACCCGTAGAAGCCATACGGTCCCCATACGTAAGGCGAGTCGGCGCCGTACAGGTCGCCGCCATACCCTGCCCCGTAGAAGCCATACCCACCTGGATAGCCGCCCACACTGCCGTAGCCAGCGTTGTTATAGCCGGAAGAGATACCACCACCTCCCCCGCGCAGGCTGCTGTCCGCGAGCACCGCCTGCGATTCCCGTGGTCCCGTCCAGGGAAGCAGATCGCCATCGGCCATATCGCGGTCAAATTTCGCCGGCTTGGCACGATCGCCCCCAAGGATGATCTCGTGACTCTCCTTCACCGTCACCGGTTTTACATCTGAGCTCGTATCGGCACCGGGAAACGCATAGGCTTCCCCATTGAAAACGCGCATGGTGTTCGTAGCGGTGTTGAAGGTGTAGAGGCCCCGTGACAGTACCTGGGTCTGGCCATTCGGCATGTCCACGAGCAGTAGATCGCCGCTCCGCACCAGATTCACACTGACATTCGCGCGGCCACCCTCCAGCCGGACTTCCGTGCGGTGTTCGTCGGCTGCGACCATCTGGACGGTCGTGTCGTCGCCAACACGCAACAGGGCACCCGGTGCGAGCAGGATGTCGGCGGAACCATTTGCCGTTGCGAGGGTCTGGCCGGTGCGTAGCTGCCGCGGCTGCTCGGAGGCGTTGAGGCCCGTGTTGATTTGGCGGCCATCGATGTTGGCCTGGCCCGTAACAAAGTTGAGAGATCCCGGTACGGCTCCGTACGTGCTTTGCGCCGCAAGGGCGGCGGGCACAGACGCGGTCGCCAGGAAAAGCGAGACATACATTGCTTTCAGCCTTGGCATGATGTTGCAAACTCCTACGCTTTTAGATGCAGCACGTGTTAGTTTGTCGCAGCGCAGATTTTTCAGCTACCACACTTAGTCACACCCCTTCAATTACTTAATAGCTGTAGGTAGTTACCACATTTTGGTTGCAGAACTGTCTTATCTTGCGACACTCATTCAAAGCAATACCAACCAGCCCTAACCGCTTCACTGAGGTCCTCACATGAAAGTTCTGTCCACGCTTCTTGCATCCGCGCTTCTGGCCACCTCCGCTGGCGC